>NZ_JBIQDP010000005.1:0-246974 GCF_045370945.1 Pseudobacillus sp. 179-B 2D1 NHS | reverse complement strand
AGTGGCTAAACGCGGCGGACTGTAAATCCGCTCCCTCAGGGTTCGGCGGTTCGAATCCGTCCCCCTCCACCAGTTTTTATGAATAAAACAAATGAAATGCGGGCATATTTATAATGTCCTTTTTATTTCGTCTATACTTCATTGGGCTATAGCCAAGCGGTAAGGCAACGGACTTTGACTCCGTCACTCGTTGGTTCGAATCCAGCTAGCCCAGCCATAACGAGCCATTAGCTCAGTTGGTAGAGCATCTGACTTTTAATCAGAGGGTCGAAGGTTCGAGTCCTTCATGGCTCACTCTTTAAAAAGCTGTTTTAGTTATTCAACTAAAACAGCTTTTTTCTTGTGAAAAATGTGAATAATTATCCATAAAAGTGTCCAGTTGAGTCAAGTTCTTTCTTTCGGTTAAAATAAAGCGAGCAACATGAAAGGAGAGTTCTTATGACTAATGAAAAGAAAATAGCAATCATCGGAGTACCGATGGATTTAGGACAGTTACGCAGAGGGGTAGACATGGGTCCTAGTGCTATCCGCTATGCAGGTATAAGTGAACGTCTAGAAGGTTTGCAATATGAAGTAGAAGATTGCGGTGACATTGAAATTAACAAAAAGCTTTCTGTTCATAGCGAAAATACAAATTTAAAGAACCTGAAAGCGGTTGCCGAAGCAAGCCATCAGTTGGCCGAAAAAGTAGACAACGTTATCCAATCAGGCAGCTTTCCTCTTGTGCTTGGCGGTGACCATAGTATTGCTATCGGAACACTGGCCGGTGTAGCTAAACATTATAATAACTTAGGCGTTATTTGGTACGATGCGCATGGTGATCTAAATACAGCAGAAACTTCTCCTACAGGAAATATTCATGGTATGCCATTAGCTGTCAGCATTGGTCTTGGCCATGAAGATCTTACTGGTATTTATGGGGATTCTCCAAAAGTAAAACCGGAAAATGTGGTTATCATCGGCGCTCGGGATCTGGACGAAGGAGAAAAAGCCCTTATTAAGGAAAAAGGCATAAAAGTATATACCATGCATGAAGTTGATCGTTTAGGAATGACAAGAGTCATTGAAGAAACGATCGAGTACTTAAAGGAAAGAACAGATGGCGTTCATTTGTCACTTGACTTGGATGGACTTGATCCAAGTGATGCACCGGGAGTTGGTACACCAGTCATTGGCGGAATTAGCTACCGGGAAAGTCATTTGGCGATGGAGATGCTTTCAGAAAGCGGGTTAATTACTTCAGCGGAGTTTGTGGAAGTGAATCCAATTCTCGATGAGAAAAATAAAACCGCCTCTGTAGCGGTCGCTTTAATGGCCTCTTTATTTGGAAGCAAGCTTCTATAAGAAGGCAAAAAATAACCGGAACCTGGCTTCATGCCAACGGTTCCGGTTATTTTAATTGTTCGAATTGGTTTAGCAGTTGATCAAGACGTACGCTGATTTCTACTACTTTTTTATCGGAGAAGGATGTTTTCATAGCCAAATTCACCATATGATTCCGACAATCTTCAATTTCCTCTAGTAATTCCGCTGCAGCCATCGCTCTTATTCAACTCCCGCCGTCTAAATTAATTACATTTACTATACCCTTTTACAAAAAAATGTAAACATTTTTTTGTAATTTGTTATGATAGAGTTGTGCTTTTTTGAAACCTTTTTAGATGATAATCGTATGAAAAGATACCTGCGAGGGCAGGAGGTAAAAAAATAATGGAGTTAATTGTCCAAAGAAGGATCAAGCAAGTTTTAAAGGGTGATCAAAATGCCTTTGGTGAGATCGTAGAACTTTACAAAGATAAGGTATATCAAATCTGCTTCCGGATGCTATGGGATCGTCACGAGGCAGAGGATACCGCACAGGAAGCGTTTATTAAAGCGTTTGTTAATATCCATACGTATGACCCTGGAAAGAAATTCGCCACATGGCTTTATAGGATTGCGACCAACCTTTGTATTGACCGAATTCGAAAGAAAAAACCGGATTACCATCTTGATGCCGAAATTTCGGGTACAGAAGGTCTCAACATGTATTCGCAAGTTGCCTCTACGGAAGAACTTCCGGAAGAAGCAGTGGAAAATCTGGAGCTGCAAGAAATCATCCAGTCAGCTATCTTTAATCTTCCTGAGAAATACAGGTCAGTCATCGTCTTAAAATATATCGAAGAGCTGCAGCTGCAAGAGATTGCAGATATTTTGGAATTGCCTTTGGGTACGGTAAAAACACGTATACATAGAGGGCGGGAAGCACTTCGTAAGTATTTGCGGAATATGTGAGAAGGGATGTGTGAAATCATGGCTTCTTGTCAAAAAGAGATCGTTCGCTTGATGCATAGTTATTTAGATGGGGAGCTTATTTCTGGAGAACAGCGCGAGTTAAAAGCACATTTACAAGCATGTGATGATTGCCGTCAGCATTTCTTAGAGCTAAAGAAAACCATTGCGCTTGTACAAAGTCTGTCTCATATAAAAGCTCCTGAAAGATTTACAGAAAAAGTCGTGCTCTCCTTGCCAAAAGAAACGAGAGTGATTGGTGTTCAACGCTGGATTAGAAAGCATCCGTTTTTCACGGCAGCTTCTTTGTTTTTCGCTTTAACGACGGGGGGCCTTTTATCCTCGTGGCAACAGGAAGCAGATAATTTTGCTTTCACTAAGTACGACAATCTTCATATCGAAAACGATACAGTAATCGTCCCGGCCGGCGAAAAAGTGCAGGGAGATATTGTTGTGAGAAATGGCGATATTCGAATTGAAGGAGAGGTACAAGGTGACGTTACTGTCATTAACGGTGAAAAGTACATGGCTTCCGCTGGAAACGTCACAGGTGAAATTGAAGAGATTGATGAAGCTTTCGGCTGGATGTGGTTCAAATTAAAGAAAGCAGTAGTAGGTGTGTTCGAGTAGAAAAAAGAACGCCTATTTTCTAAAGAACCAGCTTTGTCCCTTTTCATTCTGACTTTTCGGCAGACTGTGTTATAATATGCTGGTTAAGTAAAGATAAAGCCTCTGTACGGCTGCAGTCATTACATTATTGGAGGATGTAATATGCCGTTTTCAAACTACTTCGAAAATTTTACAGTGTTGGATTATTTATCCAATGCGCTTGATATACTGCTTGTTTGGTTTGTTGTTTATAAACTTTTAATGGTCATACGCGGCACGAAAGCCGTTCAGCTCGTGAAAGGTATTTTTGTTATTATAGTCGTACGGGGGTTAAGCGGGCTGCTCGGACTCGATACATTAAGCTGGATTATGGAACAAGCATTAACGTGGGGGTTCCTGGCGGTTATTATTATTTTCCAGCCTGAGGTGCGCCGGGCCCTGGAGCAGCTTGGAAGGGGAAGCATCTTTTCTCGGAATGTGGCACAGGAAGATAAAGAGCAGCGGGATTTAATAGAAGCGCTCACCAAGTCGGTCAGCTATATGGCCAAAAGACGAATTGGTGCTCTTATCTCCATAGAAAAAGAGACAGGCATGAACGATTATATCGAAACGGGAATTCCTTTGCATTCAGCCGTGACATCAGAACTGCTGATCAACATCTTTATTCCCAATACTCCACTTCATGACGGGGCTGTCATTATACAGAAAAACCAAATAGCTGCCGCTGCCTGCTATTTGCCGCTGTCAGAGAGCCCATTTATCTCAAAAGAGCTTGGCACGAGACACAGAGCGGCATTGGGCATCAGCGAAGTGACCGACAGCATCACGATTATTGTTTCTGAGGAAACTGGGGCCGTTTCGGTTACAAAAAATGGTGACTTATTCCGTGACTTGGCCGCTGAGGATTTTGAAAAACTGTTAAGTCACGAGTTGCTTAAAACGCAAAGCGATTCCTCAAACCGGTGGATCTGGAGGGGGAGAAAAAGCGATGGATAAATTTGTGGAAAGCTCCTGGTTTGTGCGTATCGTTGCTTTACTTCTAACTATTTTGCTGTACATATCTGTGAACTTTAATGATTTTCAATTAATCCAAAAAGCAGATAAATCCTCTCAGACGAACAGTGAAATAATTACCGATGTACCGGTGCAAGCATACTATGATACGGAAAACTTATTTGTTTCGGGCATTCCAGATAAAGTAAAAGTGGAATTGGAAGGACCGAAAAGTATCATTGAATCGGCGAAGCGGTTAAGAGATTTTGAACTTTTCATTGATTTAACAAACACGAGTATAGGAAAGCATCGTGTACCAATTAAATATAAACAGCTGTCTGACAAATTAAAAGTAAGGGTCATTCCGGAAACAGTAGATGTGACTATTGAAGAAAAAGTATCCGACTACTTTGTTGTCAGCCCAGAATTTAACGATAATATGCTGGCAGAAGGATATCAGGAAGAAGCCGTTTCCGTAGATCCGAAGCGAGTAAAAGTG
Organism: Pseudobacillus sp. 179-B 2D1 NHS; assembly: GCF_045370945.1. NCBI lineage: Bacteria > Bacillati > Bacillota > Bacilli > Caryophanales > Bacillaceae > Pseudobacillus > Pseudobacillus sp. 179-B 2D1 NHS. The sequence continues at coordinate 242,602 of NZ_JBIQDP010000005.1, read as the reverse complement.
ACTGGATCGAAAGCAGCACTTAATAAAATTGTCTATGTGAAAGCGACCCTAGATGTAAAAGAAAAAGTTGACAAAGAAACAACTGGTACAGCCAAGGTACAAGTGCTGGACGGTGAATTAAATAAGCTGGATGTTAAGGTGGAGCCGGAGACGGTGCAAGTATCTATCTCTGTAAAAAATCCAAGCAAAAAAATAGCACTCAGGATGTTTCCGAAAGGAACACCACCGAAGGGAATCAAAATTAAATCCATTAAACCTGAAACAGAAGAGATTACCATTTACGGAAAAGAAGCTATTTTGAAGGAAATGGAAGAGTTAGTTGTTCCAGTGGAAGTGGATGGGATAAAAAAAGACGCGACCATTACTGTGCCAATTGAACTTGGTGAAGGTTTAAACTTTGTTTCTCCGCAAATCATAAAAGTAAAAGTGACAGTCGAAGGAAGTCCGGAAGATGAACCAGAAAAGGAAAGCGGCGAATAAAGCCGTTTGAACAGAAGGTAAAACAAAGGAGAGAATCAATACATGGGAAAGTATTTTGGAACTGATGGAGTAAGAGGCGTGGCGAATACGGAGTTAACACCGGAGCTCGCCTTTAAGTTAGGCAGGTTCGGAGGATATGTGTTAACGAAGAACGCAGATCGCCCGAAAGTTGTGGTAGGCCGTGATACTCGCATTTCCGGCCATATGCTGGAAGGGGCTCTTGTTGCCGGCCTCTTGTCCATCGGGGCAGAAGTAATGCGTCTCGGCGTTATTTCCACACCAGGTGTCGCTTATTTAACCAAAGTGATGGATGCGCAAACGGGCGTGATGATCTCAGCTTCTCATAATCCGGTAGGAGACAACGGAATTAAGTTCTTCGGTCCAGATGGCTTCAAATTATCCGATGAGCAGGAAGAAGAAATTGAGGCTCTCCTCGACCAAGAAACAGATCATTTGCCGCGGCCGACAGGTGCGAACCTTGGCCAGGTCAGCGATTATTTCGAAGGCGGTCAAAAATATATCCAGTACTTGAAACAGTCGGTGGATGAAGACTTCTCTGGCATTCACATCGCACTTGATTGCGCACATGGGGCCACTTCTTCGCTAGCTCCCCACCTGTATGCCGACTTAGAGGCAGATATTTCAACGATGGGGACGTCTCCTAACGGCTTAAATATTAACGATGGAGTCGGCTCTACGCATCCAGAGGCGCTAGCTGCTTTCTTGTTGGAGAAAAAAGCAGATGTCGGTTTATCTTTTGACGGCGATGGTGACCGCTTAATTGCTATCGATGAAAAAGGTAATATTGTAGACGGCGATCAAATTATGTTTATCTGTGCTAAATATATGCATGAACAAGGACAGCTGAATCAGTCTGTTGTTGTTTCAACGGTTATGAGCAATCTTGGGTTTTACAAAGGATTGGAAGCTCTCGGTATCCAAAGCGTACAAACAGCAGTCGGCGACCGCTATGTAGTGGAGGCAATGAAAAAGGATCAATATAATCTTGGCGGAGAACAGTCTGGCCATATTGTCTTCCTTGACTACAACACGACGGGTGACGGCTTACTAACAGGTTTACAGCTTGTTAATATTATGAAGATGACGAAAAAACCTTTATCAGAGCTTGCAGCGGAAATGAAGAAGTACCCGCAGATTTTAGAGAATGTACGGGTGACTGATAAGTATAAAGTAGCGGAAAATGAACAAGTAAAAGCTGTTATTTCTGAGGTAGAAGCAGAGATGAATGGAAACGGACGCGTGCTTGTTCGACCATCTGGCACAGAACCGCTCGTTCGCGTGATGGTCGAAGCGCAAACAGAAGAACAATGTAAGTTATTTGTTGAGCGGATTGCTGATGTTGTTAAAGCAGAAATGGGCCTGAACGAATAGAAGAATGTTTCACTAACGGGGTATCCGGGAATGACAAAAAAGAGACGCACCTAAGCGTCTCTTTTTTCATATAAATGTAATAATATTGGCTTTCTGTTAAAAAAGAAAATAGTAGTTGACGGCGGGAAATTGGGTAGTGTATGATAATCCTGTTTTACAAATGAAGTAAAGAAAGGAGAAGAGCCCACTTTATACTAGTTTATTTTATAAAGCGCCTGAACTAGCGGGAGAGAGCCTGACTAGTTGACGAGGAGGAGGTTTATCGAAATGTTCGGCGGATGCCTCCCGGTTGATCACCGCACAACCGACAGTCCTTCCTTAAATCACGAGGGTAACCTTGTGGACAAAGGGAATGGAAATGCGGAACAAAAAAAGAGAATAGAAAAAGAAGAGCGGCAAATAAGCGCTCTGCTTTTGCCTGCCTTCTTTATAGGAGGAACATTTTATGTGCGGAATTGTTGGTTATATCGGCTATAAGGATGCGAAAGAAATCTTATTGAGCGGATTGGAAAAGCTGGAGTACCGGGGCTATGACTCTGCGGGCATTGCCATTAGAGATGCACAGGATGTGCATGTGTTTAAAGAAAAAGGACGGATTGCTGATCTGCGCAAGATCGTAGACGAGAAGGTAAGCGCAGTAACAGGAATCGGCCATACACGCTGGGCGACTCACGGCGTGCCAAGCAGAGAGAATGCTCATCCTCATCAAAGCTTATCCGGCCGGTTTACACTCGTTCACAATGGTGTAATCGAAAACTATGAGCAGCTTAAAAAAGAGTATTTGCTCGATGTACCGCTCAAAAGCGACACCGACACAGAAGTGATTGTTCAGTTGATTGAACTTTTTGTCCATGAAGGCCTGGAAACAGAGGTAGCCTTTCGTAAAACGCTGCAGCTGCTGAAAGGTTCTTATGCAATCGGTTTGCTGGATAGAGAAGACCCGGAAACGATTTTCGCAGCTAAAAATAAAAGTCCACTTCTTGTCGGTCTCGGAGAAGGATTTAACGTGATTGCCTCCGATGCCATGGCAATGATTCAAGTAACAGACCAGTTTGTAGAATTAATGGACAAAGAAGTGGTCATCGTGACAAAGGAAAAAGTAATAATTGAAAATTTAAACGGCGAAGAAGTTCAACGTGCCCCTTATACAGCGGAACTGGATGCCAGCGATATCGAAAAAGGCACGTATCCGCATTACATGCTGAAAGAAATTGATGAGCAGCCGCTTGTAGTAAGAAAGCTGATCCAAGCCTATCAAAACGAGCAAGAAGAGCTGACAGTCGATAAAGAAATCATTGAAGCGATCAAAGGAGCCGACCGTTTATATATCATAGCTTGCGGAACGAGCTACCATGCCGGACTTGTTGGCAAACAATATTTAGAAAAGCTAGCAAAAATCCCGACAGAAGTGCATGTGGCAAGTGAGTTTGTCTACAACATGCCGCTTCTATCTAAAAACCCATTATTTATCTTTATTTCTCAAAGTGGGGAAACAGCAGACAGCCGTGCAGTGCTTGTAAAAGTGAAAGAGATGGGCTATCAGGCCTTAACGATTACAAATGTTCAAGGCTCCACCCTTTCTCGTGAGGCGGATTATACACTATTGCTTCATGCAGGCCCTGAGATCGCTGTTGCTTCTACCAAGGCCTACACAGCCCAAGTATCTGTACTCGCGATCTTAGCGAACGCTGTGGCCGAATCACTCGGCATTAAAACAGAATTTAACCTTGTCCATGAACTGGGCATTGTGGCAAACGCGATGGAAATGCTTTGCGATACGAAAGATGAGTTTGAACAAATTGCTAGGGACTACCTTGCAACGACACGCAACTGCTTCTTCATCGGTCGCTCCATTGACTATTACGTTGGCCTTGAAGGCGCCTTAAAGCTGAAGGAAATCTCTTATATTCAAGCGGAAGGCTTTGCTGGGGGAGAATTAAAGCACGGAACCATCGCTTTAATTGAAGACGGTACACCAGTGATTGCCTTAGCTACTCAGGAAAAAGTCAGCTTGAGCATTCGCGGCAATGTGAAGGAAGTAACAGCCCGTGGCGCAAACCCTTGCATTATTTCTATGAAAGGCCTGGAAAGCGAAGAGGACCGCTTCGTGATTCCGGCTGTTCATGAATTTCTTACACCGCTTGTTTCTGTGGTGCCATTACAGCTGATCGCTTACTATGCAGCCTTGCACCGCGACTGTGACGTTGATAAGCCGCGTAATCTGGCAAAGAGTGTGACAGTGGAGTAATTGATTGGCATAGAGGCTGATTTTTGTGGCTTTGAAATAAAGTTATATCGTTTATAAAGAATCATACCGTTTCACCCCTTTAGATTATCTAAAGGGGTGTATTTATAGTGAAAAGAAAAAGAACATCTGAAATTGAAAAATCGATTAAGGAACTGTTGAGTGACAATAAGTTGTTCCATTAAAAGGCTAGATTGTGGAGTAATGAAAAAAGCCCAATTTCTCAATTTTAGTGTGGAGGAATTGGGCTTTAAATATTGAGATTTCTTATCGTTGTAAATCCGTATTCTCTTGGTCGTACTCTTCAATGATCAAATGAGAGTCTTAATTTGGTTGAACATTAAGTATGATAATACACAAAGTAAGGCTCTCTGCTTCAAAAATAAAGAAAATGCAGTCATAACTCTCATATTTCTTTATTTTTTCTCGTTAGATTGCTTTAGTAATACTCTTATCGCTTTTCTCTTCTTTATCTTTCATACGTCTAAAGATGGTTGCCAAAATGGGGCCTGAAATATTATGCCATACACTGAAGATTGCGCTTGGTACTGCTGCTAAAGGTGAAAAATGAGCAGTTGCAAGGGCGACACCTAATCCAGAATTTTGCATGCCAACTTCGATTGCGACTGCTTTCTTCTTTGATAAATTCATTTTGAACAATTTTCCAAATAGGTAACCTAAGAAATAACCAAGTGTGTTGTGCAAAATAACAACCGCAAAAATTAGCAAACCTGTTTCGGCGATTTTTGCTTGGCTTCCGGCAACAACGGCTGATACAATGGCTACGATTGCAATTACTGAAACCAACGGTAACACTTTCACGCTTGCTTGTGCTTGTTTTTTAAATGTTTTTTGGACTATGATTCCTAAGATAATCGGAAGTAAGACAACTTGCACAATCGAAATGAATAAAGAGCTTGGGGCTATATCAACCCATTCACTGGCGAATAATAAAATAAGTGCCGGTGTAACAAAGGGGGCCAGTATAGTTGTTATAGACGTAATAGTTACAGAAAGTGCAACATCCCCCTTAGATAAAAACGTCATGACATTCGATGAGGTTCCTCCTGGACAACATCCAACTAATATAACTCCTACTGCCACTTCCGGTGGTAAATTAAATCCTTTCGCCAACAGGTAAGCAAGAGTAGGCATAATAACAAATTGACCAATTACTCCAATGGCAACATCTTTTGGCCTTGTTAATACCTCTTTAAAATCATCTACGGTAATGGTTAAACCCATACCAAACATAACAATTCCTAATAAAATAGTAATATATCCGCCAATCCAGGAAAATGTATTTGGTGACAAAAAAGCAAATGCTGCAAAAATTAATACCCAAATAGCAAATGTACTACTAACAAACTGACTGAAACGTTCTAAAGTTTTCATTTTGTCCCTCTTTTAAAATTAGTTTAATGTGTTGAATTATATAGTAAAAACTGAAAATAAACAATAGTACAATAATTAATCGGTTAACTATGTTAGTTTTAATTATTGATTTTTATATAAAATTTAGACATTCTGATTAGAATATTTAAATCTATGGAAGTTAATTATTATCTTAGTAACTGACTTATAGTAACTCCAAGTATTAGTAGAAGGCTAATATAATCATTAAATAACTTTAAAACCACCTATCAATTTAAGCGATAGGTGGTTATTGCATTTATAAGATCATAATTAAATAACTTTATTATCTGTTTTCATTTGTATAGATTTGAAATAGAGTAGAGCGTGGTTTCCTAGATGATCCTTAAATAGAGATTAAAGAGCAGTCCAGCCGCCGTCGATAACTAATTCAGACCCTGTCATAAAGCGAGACTCATCGGAGGCTAAGAAAAGTGCACCATAAGCAATGTCTCCTGGTTCGCCAAAGTATGGAAGTTGTGTATAGGTTTTATAGTAAGGAAGTGCGTCTTTCATCGTTGGTTCTGTCATCGGTGTGACAACAATGCCTGGATGCAAAGAATTGACGCGAATTTTATCTTTTCCGTATTCAACAGCTGCTGATTTTGATAAGACACGAAGGGCGCCCTTTGCTGCTGTATATGGGCTTGTACCAGCCATACCGACAAGGCCGCCGATTGAAGAAATATTGATGATGGAACCGCCGCCTGCTTTTTTCATTTCAGGGATGACATATTTCATTCCGATTACGCAGCCATTTAAGTCAATATCCAAAATTTTATTCCATTCATCCATTTCCATGTTTGCAATTGTTTTTGGTGATGAAACACCTGCATTATTAACAAGGATATCGACTTTTCCGTATAAATTCACTGCTTCCTCAATGATAGATTTCCATTCCTCTTCAGATGTAACATCATGTTTAATGGCGACAGCCTCGCCGCCATTTTCCTTAATTTCCTTTACGACTTGATTTAAAGGTTCTACTTGAACATCTGTTGCGATCACTTTTGCTCCTTCTTTTGCAAATAATATTGCTTCAGAAGCACCCATCCCCATCGCAGCTCCAGTAATGATTGCCACTTTTCCGCTTAAACGGCCCATATATAAACACCCTTTCATTTTTGGATTAAATAAAAAAACTTTTCCATTTATTTCACTCTTCGGTTTTACGAACAATACCATCAGGATAATTTGTAAAGACTCATGCTTTACCTTTTGATACAGGGGAAGTATTCGTTGCTCCTGTCCCAACTATTTTAGCTATCAACGAAGTATTCATAATGAATCCATCCGGATACAGCATCTGTAATAATCGCTACCTTTCCGGCTATTGATCCAGATTTATTTCCTTCAAAATTTTAATATAATAAAGCTTTATAGTTATCACGATATCATGAACATATAAACAACAAGTTGTTTTATCAACGTTGCGTTGATAAAATAATTATAACAGTTGTCTAAAAAAGAGCAATTAACATAGTTTATAGAACAGTTGCTTAATCGACAGTTTATTAATTAGTGTTGTTAAATTAGAAAAAGTAATACAAGGAGATTAAAAATGTCGAAAAAAATGGACCCGCGAGTTGTAAGAACCCGACGAATGTTGAGAGATGCACTCGTAGAATTAATCCGCGAGCGAGGATATGAGAAGATTACAGTTCGAGATATTACAAACCGCGCTACTTTAAATCGTGCTACCTTCTATCTGCATTATCGTGACAAACTTGATCTTCTATATCAAAGTTCAGAGGAAATATTAAATGATTTAACTGAGAGTATTAACTCGTCTTTTGGTGGAAAAGAAGAATTTGACTTTTTAAACGATCAACCGAATGAAAATTTCATCAATCTATTTGAACAGATTTCTTTAAATGGTGAATTATATAAAGTCTTTCTAACCGAAAAAAACATGCCCCACTTTACTTCCTGTTTGATGGAAGTCCTCGTCGATTTTATTTCGAAGGGAATGAATATTATGCAGCCGGATGATCAGATGCTTACTGTACCACGGGAGATCGCTGTGAGGTACTTTGCGGCTGCTTTTCTAGGGGTGATTGTATGGTGGTTAGAAAAGGACATGCCTTATACGCCAAAATATATGGCAACACAATTAATGAGCATTGCAATAAAAGGGCCATACGTTGACAACCCTTTTTAGAGCTGGAGTACAGTCAGGAAAATGGGCTTAACGTTGTAAGTCCGCACTTTCTTAACTGGACCCCGATAATAAAGATTGATTTTAAAAAAAGTCTGACTTTTCATAATAAGGTTGGATAAGTTATAAAAAAGATTGATCAAAGATTTAGTATTGGCGGATTTTTATTCTATAATCAGTCCGAATTAATGAATGTTATTTAGAGGCGAAAGCAAGAAAATTAAAAGATAAGGGAGGTTGTTCACATGAGTTTTTCCGAGTTTGTAGTCCTGTTGCTGATTTATAGTGGGCTTTTGATTTTCTTTTTGGTTCCATTTTCAAAACAAGAACAATCGAAAGATCGTTATCAAGGTCAAATATCTTTTTCCTCCATTTTTAAGGAGAACTTAGTTAAAATGGTCTTTCATAAAAAGGCTGTTTTAGCCTTGGTGTTATTCGTATTTGTGTTAATCAGTATTCATGCAGGATTTGAAGGTGCAGAATGGCATTACAATGCTCATAGTGGTTACCCTCCAATCAGTAACAAATTACCGGCTTTATACTCTATGGGTAGTATAGTTATATATACGGGCGTTCTTTTGCTGTCACTTGGATACATGAGAACTTTACAGAGCATGAAGAGTGTAAAATAGAAGGCGTAAAAAAGACAGCATAGATCCCGTAATCAGGCGCTTTAATGGGATAAGGATTATAGAAATGATCGAACTTTTTTATAAAAGAATGTATTCCCAAGCTACATAAAGTTTGCTATGGATTTAAAATAAAGATCGTTCAAATCCTGTGTTCTTTACTGAATACAGGATTTTGATTTGTCCTTCTTCAACTAAAGGAGGGCATTTTTGTCTCTTTTTACTTTGGACCATTCAAATGAATGAAAAAACTAAAGTATAATGGGAGAAAAGCAAAGGATGGGTTTGAGGGGGATGTCTCATTTAAGAGCAATACAACATACTGTCCAAGAGATTGCAGAGGCTATTACAGCGGCGATTGGCATGGAAGTTGAAATTATCGACGAAAAGTTGAGAATTGTGGCAGGCACAGGTCGATATGAAGAAAAGGTAGGGCAAATGGAGGAAGAAGGAAATTTAGACTCCGGTTATATTTACAGCCATATTTTGAAGAAAGGTACAGAATATATTGTGGAGGATGCACAAAGCAATCCGTTTTACCATGCGGTTGAAAATGAATTGGCTGAAGTATGCTGCCCGATTAAACTGGATCGGCAAATTGTCGGTTTAATCGGCATGGTCGCCTTTGCAAAAGAGCAACAGATGGTGATGCTGCATAATAAAGATAATTTGCTTGTTTTTTTAAGAAGGATGGCCGATTTACTTTCAAGTAAAATAGCAGAATCAAAAATATCCGATGAGCTTAAAATTATTGTGGAAACAAGCCGCGACGGAATTGTTGTCGTGGACAAGCAGGGAGTGATCACCCTATGCAATCATTCAGCAGAACAGCTGATCAATATGAATAGGGACAAACTCATTGGCCAGCATTTACATACGGTTTGGCCTGATTCTCCCGTTTTAACCGCACTGCAAACAGGAGAGGGATACGCTGACCGGGAGGAATTTTACAAAGGGAAGTCGAGCAAATCCAAGGCCATGCATTTTTTTACGACTGTTAATCTTATTTTCAACAGAGCAGAGGAAGATGGCAAACAAGTGACTGGAGCTGTTGTGTATTTCCGTGATATTGCCGATGTTCGCAAGATGGTTTATGAAATAACAGAAAATAAAGAATATTATTCTTTTCAAGAAATCCTGGGAACAAGCAATAAAGTGAAAGAGCTGAAGCGGCAAGCTAAAAAAATCGCTCCGAGCAATTCTACTGTGCTGATTACGGGTGCAAGCGGGACAGGGAAAGGACTTTTGGCGAAAGCGATTCACTACGCCAGCCCGAGGAAAAATAAATCGCTGATCATGGTAAATTGTGCGGCGATACCTGATACACTGCTGGAAAGCGAGCTTTTTGGCTATGAGGGCGGTGCCTTTACCGGGGCAAACAAATCCGGCAAGGTCGGAAAGTTCGAGCTGGCTCATGAAGGAACGATATTCCTGGATGAGATTGGGGACATGTCTCTTCATCTGCAAGTGAAATTGCTTCATGTACTGCAGCACAGAGAGATTGAGCGAGTGGGAGGAACAAGAGTTCTCCCCGTTGATGTACGAGTCATCGCAGCAACAAACAGAGACTTAGAGCAGATGATGCAGGATGGAGAGTTTCGGGAGGATCTTTATTTTCGTTTGAATGTTATTCCGATTAAAATTCCATCCTTATTTGAGCGAAAGGAGGACATCCCATTGTTACTCCACCATGCCCTGCAAAAATATAATGATTTGATAGGCAAGCAGATTAGAGGCTTTGAACAGGAAGCGATGGAGCTGCTGGTTTCTTATCAATGGCCGGGGAATATAAGAGAATTAGAGAATGCCGTGGAGTATGCGGTGAATATTGAAACGAATGATTTGATTTCCAAACAAAGTATACCTGGGAGAATTTTACGCTCTCACAAAGGGCTGGAGAGCACTTCGTTAAAGAAGCAGCTAGAGGCATATGAGAAACAGATCATAACGAAGCATTTACAAGAAAACGGTTACTCTGTCCAGGATAAAAGAAAGGTTGCAGCCATGCTGGGCATAAGCGAGTCCACATTGTACAGAAGAATAAGAGAGCTGGGCATCGTTAAATAGTTGTCAAATGTAACAATTAAATTGTCAATATTGACAATTTAGGCATTTGCGGGCGTTTCGCCCGTTTTTTTGTTTTTTATTTTGTTAATCATATTCCTCCGTTTGTCAGCATTGACAAATTTTAAATAATAATTTTATAGAATCTTTCTGTTTGATCCAACCTCCAAAAAATATTTTCTGTATTTTCGGAGCGGTTTGTATATCGATGAACAGGGGACTTCCGTTTTTCTAAATCAATTGGCATGAAAACTGCTATATAGATATTGACAACAAAATGCAGGAGGATGAAACACATGGAAATCAACAGGGAGAGATTGGCGCAGCTGCTTGAAAAAGAATTGGAGCTATTTGAGAAGAAGCATCCAACGTCCAAGGCGTTATTTGAGCAAGCCAAGTCGAATTATATTGATGGCGTACCAATGAATTGGATGGTGAAGTGGGCCGGAAGTTATCCGATTTTTGTAAAAGAAGCAGCAGGGGCCTATTTTAAAGATGTAGACGGAAATGAATTTATCGACTTTTGCCTGGGAGACACAGGATCAATGACTGGACATGCGCCGGAGGGAGCAGTGCCGGCAATTACAGAGCGGATCCAAAACGGTGTCACCTTCATGCTTCCGACAGAGGATGCCATCTGGGTAGGAAAAGAGCTAAAGAAGCGCTTCGGCCTTCCTTATTGGCAGGTGGCGATTTCCGCTACGGATGCTAACCGCTTTTCGTTAAGATTGGCACGCCATATTACAAAGCGCAAATACGTCCTGGTGTTTAATTATTGTTACCATGGGACGGTCGATGAATCTTTCGTCACTTTAGAAAATGGCAAGCTTTCCAGCCGCAGCGGGAACATTGGTCCGCAGGTGGACCCGACAGAAACGACAAAAGTAGTGGAATTCAATGATATTGAAGCTTTGGAGAAGGCGCTTGCGCCGGGAGATGTAGCTTGTGTCCTGGCTGAGCCGGTGATGACGAATATTGGAATCATCCACCCTGAACCGGGCTTTTTGGAGGCTTTAAGGGAGATTACCAAACGTACAGGCACATTGCTTATTTATGATGAAACCCACACCATGAGTGCTGGCCCTGGCGGTTATACGGGAGCCCATGGTTTGGAGCCGGATATGCTGACCGTCGGAAAAGCGATCGGTTCAGGGATACCGACAGCGGTCTACGGGTTCAGCGAAGAGGTGGCACAGCGTATGAAGGGGTTGATCAGTCTGGAGGATTCTGATACAGGCGGCATTGGAGGGACGCTTGCAGGAAACGCCTTATCCATGGCGGCAATGAGAGCGACGATGGAACATGTGCTTACGGATGAATTTTATGAGCGAAATATTGCCCTTGCCGAGCGGTTCTCGGACGGAGTCGAATCGGTGATTAAAGAGAAACAGCTTTCTTGGATCGTCAAGCGCCTTGGATGTCGTACAGAATACTGGTTCCGTGAAACTGCACCGAAAAATGGCGGGGAAGCGGCAGCGGCTGTGGATTTTGAGCTTGACCGATACATGCACCTTTATGCATTGAACCGCGGTATACTTATGACTCCTTTTCATAATATGGCTCTTATTTCTTCCCAGACGAAGGAATCGGATGTTGATTACCATACACAGATTTTCCGCGAAAGTGTAGAATCACTGCTTGAACATGCTGTAGTGCAGGTTTAATTATTCGCAATCAGCTCTTTTTAAACGGGGATGAAAGGGGGAGCAACAATGACAACTAAGAGGCCAAGAACGCCGAATTTACTGATTGCGCTTATACCCATTGTGTTTATGATGATATCTCTTTTGGTTGGTTTATTTTTCCTGAAACTTGATCCGCAAATTCCTCTCTTGGCCAGTGCGATTGTAGCCACAGTCTTGGGATTGAGTTTGGGTTACTCTTGGAAAGACATTGAAAAGGGAATGTTGAAAACCGTTGTGCTGCCTATTCAGGCGATTATAATTTTAATGGTCATCGGAGCTTTGATTGGCTCCTGGACAGCAGGCGGTGTCGTGGCCTCCATGATTTATTATGGTTTGAAGTTATTGTCACCGACTTATTTCCTAGTGGCTGCCTGTCTTATTTGCATGGTAGTATCGGTGTCTTCCGGAAATGCCTGGACTTCTGCAGGAACAATTGGAATCGCGATCATGGGTATGGCAGAAGGCTTTGGTATCAGTACAGCAATGGCAGCGGGTGCTGTTATATCCGGGTGCTATTTTGGGGATAAAATATCACCCATGTCTGAGATGACCAATCTGGCTGCGGGAATCACCGGATTAAATCTCTTTGAACATATCCGGCATTTGCTGTACACAACAGTTCCGGCTATTACGATTGCGCTTATTATTTATACTATCATGGGCTTTACACTGACGCCGCAAGGGTCTCCTGACCAGGTAATGGTTTTGCAGTCTCAGCTTGATGACATATTTGTCATTTCACCTTGGCTTCTGCTTGTTCCGCTAATTGTCATTGTATTGCTTACTCTGAAAATCCCTGCTATCCCGGGTCTTGTGATTGGAAGTCTTATGGGGACAGTGTGTACAGTAATGGTGCAGGGGGCATCCTGGACAACGGCCTTAAATACGTTATATTACGGAAATGAAGCGGAAACCGGCGTGGAAATCCTCGACAGCCTATTGAATAATGGTGGAATTGAATCGATGTTTTGGACGATTTCTTTGATCATGATTGCCATGGCCTATGGGGGCATCCTTGAAGTGACTAGGACGTTGGAGACGATTGTAGAATCTCTGGTTAAGATGGTCAAATCTACAGGACATCTGATCGCAACCACCGTGGGCACGAGCGTGATAACGAACATACTGGCCTGTGATGCCTATCTCGCCATGATTTTTCCGGCACGGATGTATGCTTCAGAGTATAAAAGAAGAGGGCTGCATATTAAGAACCTGTCACGAACGATTGAAGATGGAGGAGCAGTGACTTCACCGCTGATTCCATGGAATACGTGCGGTGCCTTTATGTTTGCCACATTGGGCGTGCATTCCTTTTCCTATGCACCGTTTGCTTTTTTCTGTTTCCTTAGCCCAATTATAGCGATGATTTACGGCTTTTTTAATCTGAAAATTGAATACCTTCCAAAGGATGAAACAGAGGAAGCGGAAATGCCTTACGCCAAATGATCATGGAAGGGGCTATCGGGGAAGTCAGTTTTGTGGCTTTTCGGATAGCCCTTTCTTGACCAATAGAAAAAGTGGCACAGAGTTCAATCTTAAGTTTTTATTTCACTATAAAAGGGATTAGCCCCTAGTGTTCATATGGTTTCATTAAGATACCATTTCATAACCATACAAAGCTCGATAATCCCTTGTTCCAGCTGTTGATTCTCTAGATAAGAGTAACTAATTCTCAAATGGTTATACTGTGGTTCACTTGGATAACAGGCAGAACTGGGCAAAAATGAAAGATTGGACTGTTGTGCTTTTAGAAGCAGTTCATCTGTATTTCCACTGCCGGGCAAAGATACCCAAATGTTCAGGCCTCCTTTAGGTATAATCCATGTAACCCCTTCAGGTGCATGTTTTTCTAACAAGGCAATCGTTTGGTCTCTTCTTAGTTCAAGCGCAATACGCAGCTTTTCCAAATGTGTATTCATTCTGTTTGAGCTTAAAAATGGAATCAGCGCTTTTTGTGTTAAAAGCGGGCTGCCCAGGTCCGTACAAGATTTCGCTGTTAGCAATCGCTGGTGAACGGTCCCGTTTGAAACCATTACACCAATTCTGCAACTGGGTGCTAAAGCTTTGCTAAACCCTTTTAAATAAATCACATGACCGCTGGTATCCAGAGATTTAATAGTGGGTGGCGGTGGGGTATCATCAAAATAGATTTCATTCCATGAGTCGTCCTCTACAATAAGAAAGCCGTTCCTCTGGGCCAGTTCTAGTAAATCTCTTCTTCTATTTTCACTTAAAACCGTACCTGTTGGGTTGTGAAATGTAGGAATGGTATACACCACTTTTGGTTTTTTAGCTAAACAAAAAGAAGCTAAAATATCTGTCTGCATGCCTTCTTCGTCCACAGGAATAGGAATAATATGCGCTCCTCGATTTCGAAAAACATCCAGTGCTGCCGTATAGGTAGGAGCCTCTGTAATCACCATGTCTCCAGGACCGATAAAAGTTCTTGCCACTAGGTCGATTCCTTGCTGCACACCGCTGGTAATGATGATTTCTGAGCTTGTTGTTTGAAGCTTACAATATAGCTGTAAATATTTTTTTATGACCTCTCGAACTTCGTCATCTCCTTGAATGGGACCGTATCGGGCTACAATTTGTGGATCGTCCTGCAACACTTGGTTTATTTCTTTTATTAAATAAGTGGAGGGCAGTAATCCGGGGTGTATAATGGCACTGGATAGTTTAAGCGCATTTTCCGGTCTCGAGTTTAACATGTACTGTGAACGCTGAATATAATCTGGAATGGCTAGCTGCCAATCATAACTCTCGCTTTTCCTTGTTTTCCTCTTTTCTGTCTTCCGAACAAAAGCCCCCTTGCCATGCATTAAATGAATGTATCCATTTCTCTCTAAGAGGCTATAAGCCTTGCTTACTGTAACGAGGCTAACTTGATTTTCTTTTGAAAATTTCCGAATTGAAGGCAATTGGCTGCCTTCTTCTAAAAAACCTGAACGAATTTTCTCCGCTAGAATGTTCGAGATCTGATGAATTAAAGATTGATCTGATTGGCGGTTAAGCTTGATTTTCATGTTTCCTCCTACTGTTATATTCGTTTGTTGACTGTTATGCATATCACTATATATCGTAAAAATAGTGAAAGGCAAGAAAAAATGGTTAAAAGAGGAGAGAGCAGAGGATGAATGTCATGCATCAAGATCAAAAAGAGTTTGAACAGATAGTAGCAGAAGTCGTACAGCATGTAACCAATTTTTATCAGGGCCTTGAAGATAGATGTGTATCGATTCCATACTATGAAATGCCCAAAAATGAACTATCTGAATTAGGTATGGGTGCAAGTGCAGCCCTTAAATATTTCACTCAACACTACGCTAAAGGCTTAAGCGGAAGTGTTGGTTCAAGGTATTTAGGTTTCGTTACAGGGGGCTCTACACCGGCATCTATTGTAGGAGATTGGTTAGTTAGTGTCTACGATCAAAATGTAGCTGGCTCACAAGATTCAATTGCCGGGTTCATTGAATTGGAAACGATTGATATGCTAAAGGAATTATTTCATTTAAGCCATGAGTACAGTGGCACCTTCCTAAGCGGGGCAACTATGGCAAATTTCGCAGGTCTTGCTCAAGCAAGGCAATGGATTGCTCATCACTATGGAAAAGACACCTCCATGGAAGGCCTGTACGATATTCCTCCGGTTAAAATTCTGAGCGGTGCCCCGCACTCAAGTGTTTTTAAAGCAACTTCCATGCTCGGCATAGGAAGAAAATCGATTCATTTAATACCTTGTCAGGAAAATCGCGAGGCGATCAATATTGAAAAGTTAACTGAATTTCTTGAACAGCATAAAAGTGAACCATGTATTGTTGTGGCCAATGCCGGAACAGTTAACACGGTAGACTATGATGATTTAGATGCTATTGGGAAGCTTAAAAAGCACTACCGCTTTTGGTTGCACATTGATGCAGCCTTTGGTGGTTTTGCCGCTTGTTCTCCTATGTATAGGGAATTAGTAAAAGGAATGAATCATGCGGATTCTATTACCATTGATGCGCATAAATGGCTGAACGTTCCCTATGACTCTGCGACGCAATTTACTCGTCATAAGCCACTTCAAGCAGAAGTGTTTCAAAATAATGCTGCTTATCTTGGCGGTTCGATTGAAAACCCGGAGTTTTTTGATCTTACACCCGAAAACTCCCGAAGATTCCGTGCCTTGCCAGCATGGTTTACGCTAAAGGCATACGGTAAAAGCGGTTACCAAAATCTCGTTGAGCAAAATGTTAAACTGGCTAAACAGCTAGGAGACAAAATAAATAACAGCCAGGAGTTCAAATTATTATCACCCGTAAGATTAAACGTTGTTTGCTTTTCTTTAAACGAAGAATCCATCACTGCTGAAATGAACAATCAATTTCTTGCTGCCTTAAATCAGCAAGGAAAAGTATTTATGACGCCCACTATCTATAGTGGTGTTCCTGCAATCCGCGCTGCTTTCAGCAATTGGCGCACAGAGGAAAAGGATGTAGAGATTATATGGGAAGCATTGCGATCAACCATTCGATCCATCAAATAGCTGGAGGCTTAGTTGAATAGAGAAAGGGTTGAATGTAATTTTTCCAGTCTACTTATGTATTTTCTTTATACGAGAGTCTAAGAAAATGATCAACCTTTCCTTTAAGGCTTGAATCAATACTATTAGGGTTCCTAAAATCATATAATAACCTCTTTAAAATATCTTTAGAGGTTGATGTAGCCTCTTTATTATAAATCATGTAAAAAATACAAAAAATAGTTGCGAACGTTTGTTCTGTATTGTATAATCAAGATAACAACAAGAAGCAGGCCAAATAGAAAAAATATTATGATTGTAGGAGCTGATGATAGTGACAGTGCAGTTAATTCCTTACTTAGTGATGAATGGAAATGCCAAGGAAGCCATCCATTTTTATGAAAAAGCTTTAGGGGCAGAGGTTCTTCATATGCAATCTTTTGGAGAAGGCCCAGAAAATCCGGACTTTCCTTTACCCGAAGAAGCAAAAGGCCGCGTAATGCACGCGACAGCAAAGGTGGGGGAAACATTACTTATGTTTTCTGATACGTTTCCTGGTCAATCTCATCAGACTGGAAATCAGGTAACCATCTGTATTTCGACCGACAATCCAGAAGAAGCAAAACAAATGTATGAGGCATTACAGCAGGACGGTCAAGTGACTATGCCTTTACAAGAAACTTTTTTTAGCCCGGCTTACGGCAGTGTTATAGATAAATTTGGTGTAAACTTTCAAATTTTCACTGAAGGTCAGCAGTAAATTAATTCTAGTCATGCTACTATTTAGTATCTGCCTTGTGTCATTGGCTTTTAATATGTTTATTACCAGTAAAGATAGCATGACGGAACCGGGCATTCCCCTATAAAACTCATCATGTGATCGTACATACAGAATGTAATAATCCGGCTTTGTTTGCAGCACTGTAATCGGCCGTTTTCTTTTTCTTAAAAAGTTAAGCTTACTATAAAGTTGATTAATGAAGTCATAGTATGCAATTAAAGGGTGCTTTAACGGAGCAACGAAAATAGCCTCATGTCTCATTCTAATATTGAGACATGAGGCTGTTTCATATTGAGACACTTTAGCGTGTTACATCTGCTTTCTGCCATCTATTTATGTTAAGGGTCTTTTTTATTTTTCATTTCTCGAGCAAAAGCGAACGGCACGGCTTACTACCGTTGGCACGACAGAAGCATGATTTTCATCAGGAGCTATATAAAGTTCTGTGCTTAAATGATGTTCATTTAGTAAAGCCCTGATTCTGTTTGCATCCTCTACCATAAAACCTTCATGTTCACCGGCTGCGATAAATACATGATGTTTCCCATGGCTTGCTCCGTTTTCAACCAAAAGGTGAGCCATGTTTAGCAGTTCCTCGCTATTCCACCATACAGATGGGCTAATCGCGATATAATTTTTAAATGCCCGCGGGTTTGTGTATAAGCACCATAAAGCAAAGTAACCACCAAGTGAATGACCAAATAGATATTGAGCTTGGCGGTTCACAGAGTAGTGTTGCTCAATATAAGGTTTTAATTCCAATTCAATAAACTTAAAGAATCGTTCAGCTCCACCATAACCACTCGGCAGTTTCCCTTTTGCACGCTCGGGCATAATTACATGTTTAGCTGGTGCCGTAAAGTCGATAAAGCGCTGTTCTCGCATTTCTTCTTTTTGATGGCAAATACCGATAACAATAGCAGGATTGACACCTGTTTTCCCTCGATTTAATTGTTGAATACGTACAACATCGCGGACAAATGAAAAATAATACAGCCCGTCTAATACATAGTAAATAGGCAACCCTTCACTAGGCAGTTCTGTCTCCGGAATGTATATCTCGATGTCATATGTTTTATTGGTGTATTTAGAAGTCAATTGACTATGGCTCATAGATACTACCCTCATTTCCTGTTGATTGTTATAATAAAGAGAATGATAATCATTTTCATTTAAATAGTCAATATGGGAAGTGAAGAGATGGAATTGACAATCAATCAAATCATTGAATACTTTGCCCACTCATCTATACAATTTGTGGATGTCTTTATAAGCAGGCTGGATGCTTCGAGAACGGATACCGGTAGAAAGACTGCCCCGGGGGTTTGTGGGATGATTATTCCAATTAAAGGTTCTTCCTGTTTTTCCCTTAATGGCACGGCATATAGAATGAATCAGCGTACAATAGTTCATGCAGGATCGAGGATGGATATTGAAATTAAAACGTTTGAAAACGAGTGGGAGTATGCAGTGATCCATTATAGGATTATCGAGACAACACCGGCTTATAAAGAAATGCTGAACCACCATTTTTTGATTTCTATTGATGGTTCAGCAAAAATTCAGCAACTTGTACACTATCTTCTGCAACAACAGATAAAACCAGATAATATATCCAAATTTAAAGTGCAAAATGTATTTATGAATTTATTGGAAGTGATATTGCTGTCAGCAAGAAATGAGTGCTATGAAAATAAAATGGATCCTATTTTGGCTGCACTTGAATATATTCAGCTTTATTATGCTAAAGAACTATGTGTCAGTGAACTTGCTCAACAATTTGGCATGGAAAGAAGAAAATTTTCTTATTTGTTTGAACAGCTGACTGGCTTAACACCGATACAATACATTACAGAATACAGAATTAGGCGTGCAAAGGAGCTTTTAAGAACAAGTAATTTGCCAATTGCTGATATTGCAGAAGTGGTCGGCTATCCGGACAGCTTTTACTTTAGCCGGGTATTCAAAAAACTTACTAAAATGCCGCCTTCTATTTACAGAAAGCAATAGAAAAAAGTCCATATTTCACTATAATTTGTTCTTATGTAAGGCCGTTTCTATATAATGACACTATTTTCGTTATCGCTTCTTCATCTTCAACAAACAGGCAAATGTCCATGTTTTCTGGAAATTTGTCCATTCAATTCCCCATAGCTATTTGATAAAATTCATCTATAAATAGTAATGATAATCAATATCAATTAGGGGGGTTAACCATATGAAAAAGCATTGGTTATTAGGAGGTGCGGCACTTTTAGCAATATCTCTTGCAGCATGTGGATCGACAGAAGGAGCAAGTGAATCAGGTGCCAAAACAGAAGCAGTTGAAGCGGATGGCAAGAATACGGCTTCTACATCTGAAGAACAAGCAAAGGAAACAAAAATTAGCTATTTAGGTGATGAATATACATTCCCAAATCCAGCTGAGAATATCGTAGCGGCAAGCCTTGAAGCGATGGAGGATGCGGCAGTCTTGGGGGTTAAGCCAGTAGGTGTACTAGAGATCGCTGGTGAAGTTCCAGGTTACTTAGCAAAAGAATTAAAAGGAGCAGCATTAATTGGTGACAAATTTTCACCAAATGCAGAAGCGATTCTTTCACTTGATCCAGATGCCATCATCGGGACTTCCAAGTGGAATGAAGAGGTCATGGCAAAAATGAATAAGATAGCAACAACTTTACCTTATTCACATATTTCAACCAATTGGAAAGATAATTTATTGGCGTTTGGACAATTAACAGGAAAAACAGCAGAAGCAGAAAAAGTCATTTCAGATTATGATACGAAAGCGGCAAAAGCGAAAGCTGAGTTAGGCAATTCAGCAGCAGATAAAGAAGTATTAATTATTCGTGTTCGTGGGGGATTAATGAATATTTATCCTGCAGGCGTTTATTTGAATCCGGTGTTATATGAAGACTTAGGCTTGAAAGTGCCAGAAACATTAACAGCTGCTAAAGCGCAACAGGAATTAACGCTTGAAACATTATCGAAAATCAATCCGGATATCATCTTCCTTCAATTTGAAAAATCTGAAAACGCGGATGCACCAAGCGCTTTAAAGGATTTGCAAAAAAATCCTATTTTCACCAATTTAAAAGCAGCTAAAAATGGAGATGTTCATGTAAATGTTATTGATCCACTTGCACAAGGCGGTACAGCATGGTCAAAAGTTAAGTTTTTAGATGCAGCAGTGGAGAAACTAGTGAAATAAAGGGTTGTCCTACTCAAACTGTCTCTCAGACCTCCGCTTTAATAGAGCGAGGGCAACGAAAGTGTATAAGTAAGAGGGGAAGAGACAGTAGTTTCACTTTATAGAGAAAAGGTGTCAAAATTGAAGCAATCTGCCAAAAGAACCTTAATGATTTTTATCTTGTCTTCCATCCTCATTGTATTCATCGCTCTAGCCTCTATTATGTTGGGAACAAAGGACATAAGCATGCGGGTGGTTTGGGACTCCATCAGTCAATTTGATGCAAACAATGCAGATCATCAAATTGTTAGAACAGGACGAATGCCCAGGGCGATAGCAGTTTTGCTTGTAGGTGCTTTTTTAGCAGTTGCAGGGGCAGTAATGCAAGGAATCACACGTAATTATTTAGCTTCGCCTACGCTCATGGGCGTAAACGACGGCTCTGCTTTTATGATCACGTTAGCCGTTGTTTTTTTTCCGGGTCTGCCAAGCTATCAAATGATTTTATTGTCCATGTTGGGATCGGCAATAGGCGCTGCATTCGTGTTTGGATTTGGCTCGATTATCAAAGATGGTCTTTCGCCCGTTAGACTGGCCATTATTGGAACTGTTATTGGAACATTTTTAAGCAGTATCGCCTCAGCTATAGCAATGTATTTCCAAGTGTCACAAACAGTGGCAGCTTGGTATAATACCAAACTACAATCTGTCGACCCAGATATGCTGTGGTTATCAATTCCATTCGGAGTGATTGGGATACTGTTGGCTATTGCCAGTGCACGTGCTATCACTATTACATCTCTTGGTGAGGATGTGGCTGCTGGACTCGGACAAAAAACAAAAGCAGTACGGTTGCTTAGTATGTTTTCCGTCGTGTTACTTACTGGAACAGCCGTGGCGCTTGTTGGAAAAATTGCATTTGTTGGGCTAGTGATCCCTCACATTGTTCGGTTTTTAGTAGGGGAGGACTATCGATTTATTATTCCTAGCTCTCTTGTAGTGGGCGCCTGTTTTTTAAGTTTTTGCGATTTAATTAGTCGGTATTTAAACTATCCATTTGAAACACCAATAGGGGTTGTTACATCGATTATTGGTGTACCGTTCTTTTTATATTTGATTCGGACACGTGGAGGTGAAAAGCATGCTTAACTCCACGCCTAAAAGATTTTTTTTGCTGATCTTTATGTTCCTGGTCATTATTTTCGTTGGCTTCTATTTGCATATTACCAACGGGATGTTTGATATGTCTATTTTAGATATCATTCGCACTTTGTTAGGCTATGAAAGCAATGAAAAATTTAAGCTGGTTATCTTCGATTTTCGATTACCTAGAATCATCATCGCGGCTCTTGTTGGCATTGGGCTAGCTGTGGCAGGAGTTGTTTTTCAGGGAATAACGAAAAATGGGCTAGCTGATCCGGGAATATTAGGTATTAATGCAGGTGCAGGCGCTGCTATTGTCATTTTTATGTACTTCTTTCAATTCCAAGCATTACTATCGGATGGAAGCGATTGGGTTACTATTATGGTCATGCCGCTATTCGGTTTTGTTGGCGGTACAGTAGCAGTCACTCTTATTTTTGTATTGGCATTGAAAAATGGACGTCTTGACATGCAACGTCTTATTTTAGCAGGGATTGCCATTAATAGTGGATTCGGCGCCTTATCCATGTATATTTCCTTAAAAATGAATGAAAAGGATTTTGAATCGGCAGCTGTTTGGCAAGCTGGGTCCATTTATAATGCGAACTGGATTTTTATTTTAGCGATGCTGCCCTGGATTGTTGTTCTTGGCTTCTATCTGTATAAAAAAGCTTATTTACTTGATTATTTTCAATTAGAGGAAAACACAGTTGTCAGTCTTGGTATTAAGCTAGAGAAAGAAAAAATAGGTATGCTGCTTGCGAGTGTGGGATTAGTGAGTGCCTGTGTTTCTGTTTCAGGAAGTATCGGTTTCATCGGTCTCATGGCGCCTCATATTGCTAAACAACTGGTAGGAGTCCGACATAAATATGCGCTGCCGATAAGTGCATTAACTGGTGCAGGATTATTAATTTTCTCGGACTTTATTGCGAAAACCGCTTTTGCACCATCTGAACTGGCAGTTGGGATTGTTGTATCGATTATTGGTATCCCATATTTTTTATATTTACTTGCGAGAGTAAAGTAGGAGGAAGAACATGCAAACAGCATTTCGCATTGAAGAACTAACTGCTGGATACGATAAATCCATTATTTTTGATAACTTGAGTGTGAGAATAGCACAAGGCAAAGTGACCACTATCATTGGTCCCAACGGATGCGGAAAATCAACTTTACTGAAGACCATCGGTCGGATCTTAAAGAAAGAAAAAGGAAAGATATATTTGCAGGATCAAGATATGCAGCAGCTTTCAACAAAAGAAATAGCGAAACGCTTGGCTATTCTTTCCCAATCACCTACTGCGCCATTTCAATTAAAAGTAGAGGAGTTAATCTCGTACGGACGTTATCCGCATCGCAAGAATATCAACCGATTGTCTAAAAAGGATACCGAAATGATAGAGTGGGCAATGGAAGTGACACATACGCTTGAATTTCGTAATCGTGAGTTGGCGGATTTATCCGGTGGACAACGGCAGCGAGTTTGGCTAGCGATGGCGCTTGCCCAAGAAACTGACATCCTTTTATTGGATGAGCCGACCACTTACTTAGATATGGCGCATCAGCTGGAAGTGTTAAATATTGTCCAAAAATTAAATAGAGAACATCACTGTACCATCATTATGGTTCTTCATGATATTAATCATGCAACACGTTATTCTGATGAATTAATTGCAATGAAAGACGGAGCCATTATGAAGTGTGGATCACCCTCAACGATTATGACGCGAGAGGTTTTAAAAGAGGTGTTTAATATTGAAGCAAAAATCATATACGACAAAGAACTCGATACACCACTTTGCCTTTCGTATGATGTTTCGAAATAAAAACATGAGAATGCTGGCCGTCAAAAACAGAAGGAACCTGAAAGAGGGAGAAGGATGCTTATCCAATCAATCAATATAGAAGGATATATGGTAAAGGTTGTTTTACCTTACAATTACGGACAGTCGGCCACAGCTTATCCAGTGGTGTATGTACAAGATGGCGGGGATATGGTCATGGATGGCTATAATCAGCTGGATTACTTGGCTCGTACAAAACAAATAGAACCCTGTATATATGTAGGGATAGAGCCGATTGATCGTAACCATGATTATACACCTTGGCCAGCTCCAAGACTCGCTGAGCGCGCATCAGACTTTGATGGAAAAGCTGAAAGTTACTTGCATACTTTAGTAACATGGATTAAGCCATATATCGATAAAAATTACCGCACAAAACCAGGAGCAAGGTATACAGCTATAGCGGGCGGCTCATTTGGGGCGTTAGTTTCTTTATTTGCTTCTTATTGGTGCCCTGATACTTTTGGGAAGTATATTCTATTGTCTGCTTCTGTGTGGTATGAAGGAGTCATGGAGTTTTTAAGAGAAGAAAAATCCGTTATCAATCGAGACAAGCATAAGATGTATATGTATGTCGGGGATTGTGAAGGGATCTACCATTTAACACGCCAACGGCACATGGTACCATGTTCCAAAGAAGCCGCGGAGTTGTTAAAACGAGAGAATTCTCATTGGTTTGAATTTGTGATGAAGGATGAAGGGACACACGATGCTCATTTCTTTGCCTATTATTTTATTGAAGCGATGAAAAAGTTGTTTCCGGCAAGATAAGGAACGATGTTTCATTGAGCTGAGAGAGCTGTTGGCTTGGTTTTTAAGTCAGCCCATCCAACTCAAAGATCGTCAATTGATAGACAACTTGATAAACAGAGAAGCTAAATAAAGTGATTTAAGGCAAGAACAGAGCCCATCCACTGTAAAATGGGACTCCGTACATGGTTTTCACATACATACGCCGGCGAATCAGTAATGACAAAACCGCAGCGGCAACGACTAAACTAATTGTTACTAATGATGTGTAGGCAATGACCTCTATTTCCAAACTATATCAACCGATTTGCCTTTTCTATGAAATGGACTTGCTTTTTACTTATAGCCTCGATGTGGGCAGCAATCTTTTCAATTCCCGGGCGGATTTGCTCTTCATCGACTTGCGAAAGGCACAGCCGAATTAAGTTCCCTTTGCGGTATTCGGGCAAGAACATTCTGTCTGCCTGATCGACAAGTATATTTTCTTGTTGTAAAGACTGGGCGAGACGTTTGGAATGAACTGTTTTTGGAAGGTAAATAGATAAATAGAACCCTGTTGCAGGCTCAGTAAAGGAGGCGGTGGCCGGCAAATAATCTCGGCAGGCTGCGATCGCTAGCTCCATTTTCCGGCGGTACATGTCTCGAATATGGTGAATATGACTGTTGAACATGCCGTTTTTTAGGTAGAGCTCTAACGCGCCTTGGGAAATAGATGGGCTGAATAAGTCCTCCGAAAACTTAAACCGCCGGAAGGAATGGATCATTAATTCTGGAAGAACAGTCAGCCCAATTCTTAACCCAGGGAGCATTACCTTTGAAAAGCTCTTAATATAAATGACTCTTCCTGAAGGATCGAATGCAAACATCGGATCAATTTTATGGTTATAATCCAAATCCCCAAAAATATCATCTTCGACTATATACACATCATATTTATTAGCCAATTCCACAATTTTTTTCTTTTGTTCGTTCGTATAGCTATGTCCGAGGGGATTGTGAAATCTAGGAATCACATAAAAGAACTTAATATCGTTGTTGCGAAACATGTTTTCCAGGCGGTCCAGGTCGATGCTGTCCATGGTTAAATCAATGCCAAAGGTCGTAATATCATGTACTTGAACAGATTCAACTATGCCAAAATAGGACGGCTGTTCTATTAAAATATTTGATTTTCCATTCGGAAAGGGCATTTGGACAAGCAGGTTCAGCGCTTGCTGTGAGCCGGAGGTAATGAACACTCTCTCCGCCGCTGTAAATACCTGGTTGTTCTGCAGGTGATTAACAAGCTCTTGACGCAATGAAAGGAGACCTTGCTCATCTGAATAAGTGAAAAGCTCTTCCTTATATAGATCGATCGCTTGGTTCATACAATGTTGAACATCTTTGTAAGGAAGGGCCCTTTTATCCGGACCAGCTGATAGAAAGTCAATCTTATTTTGGTTACATGTATTTGTTGATAAATGAGAGTCATGAACAACAAAATATCCACTTTTTGGAACGGAATAGATCACATGCAGCTTTTCTAATTCCTCATACGCTTTTAGAACAGTGTTTTTGCTGTAACCATACTTTTCAGATAAATAGCGGATCGATGGAATTTTATCGCCGGCTTTTAACGTCCCTGCTATGATCTGATTTTTGATCTCGCTCATTATATTCATATATTTTATATTCATTTAAATTCCTTTCAACCTGTGCCTGCACAGATTAATAAAAAATGGATTTTTGTAATTGTCTGAATTTCGCATGCTTTGATTATATCAAATAAAGTTGCAAGAAGAGTGATTTCTATGGAGTGATACAGAGAGGATTATATGGTTAGTAACCATCTGAAAAGATAAAATTTTTTCTAATAATAAGACATTAGAAGTCAACTATGAACGATTTGAAATTTTACACTCTCGATGCATTTTCAGAAAGAAAATATGCGGGAACCCAATTAGCCGTTTTTACTGAAGGGGCCGAGCTTGCTAGGGAGGATATGAGACCCGCATGTTTATACAGGAATACAGTTGATTTCTAGAATGCTGGAGTTACAGGATGATCGAAAGGTTTTATGAATAATAAAAGATTCCAAAAAGCAAGGCGGTATGAGTGCACATCGTCCTTTTCCATATCATGTATAATAAATGAAATGTTTCGCAAACAGACAGGATGGAGGGAAAAAAATGAAGATTATCGAACTACCCATTGAGTTTGAATTTAATGGGCAAAAAAGCCGTCTTTACCCTAGCTTAATTGTATTGAATAATGAATTAACACTAGTTGATACAGGGTATGCCAGCTTTTTGCCTCTAATTGAAAATGAAATAATAAAAAACGGATATGAGATGAAGAACTTACAGAATATCATCATTACCCACTATGATGATGACCATATAGGTTCTTTACATGATTTTAAAGAGAAGTACCCGTGGATTAACGTTATAGCCAGCGAGGGGGAAGCAAAATACATTAGTGGAGAAATAAAGTCTGAGAGGTTAGTTCAGGCCGAAGACATGCTGGAAAATTTGCCAAGTGAAGACATCGAATTTGGCAGGTGGTTTATACAGCAATTAAAAAGCTTGAAGCATGTTTCAATCGATGAAAAGGTACAGGACGGTGATTTGATTTTAGATAATCAGTGTAGAATAATAGCCACACCAGGGCATACTTCAGGTCATATTTCATTATATTTCCCAAGCTTAGGGAGTGTCATTACAGGTGATGCGGCTGTTAATGAGAACGATGAATTGGTTATTGCTAACCCACATTTTTGTTTAGATATGGAGAATGCCAAGCAGTCTTTGAAAAAGATTAAGGATCTTCAAGCGGAAACTTACTATTGTTATCATGGCGGAAAATGCATTTTATAATTAGGATATAAATGTAAACATACAATTCTATGCATGGGAGTAGCAGCAGGAATATAGAATCGACATTGAATCATTGAATCGAGCATATGATGTATCGTTCTTATGACAGGCGCGATTCATGCACATACTTTAGGATTCATCAACATATAACAGTGAAGATCCCTGCTTCAAGTTGTTTAATTATTTCAAACATTGTCTGTGGAATAAAGGAGCAGTAGAAAAATCGGCTGTTAGGCATTCAGCCTTGTGCTAATGATTAAGTTTTCTGGGTAAACTGTGTTAGACTGGAAAATAAATAGCAAGCTTAAACTAAAATGGAAAGAGGTAAACAATGTTTAAAAAAATATTGAAGCAAATTAAGCATCTTTCCCAAGGAAGCAGCGAGCGAAGAAGTGGCTACTATCGCCGGGGCAGCAGTAGCAGCAGCCGACGGCATAAACGGTCACCGATGAGTGGAAGCAAATATTACAAGCGAAAGGGCCGGAGCAGCAGCTAACTTTCTCCCCCGGCCGTTAAGTGGCTTTTCCTTCCGCTTTAAGTGCCGCGCAAAGATCGGTTGAAATTTCACTAGTATTAGAGTAAGGCTCTTCAATACGTAATAGTTTCTTTAGCAGATAAACGGTTTCTGGTTCTAAAGAAAGTTCTTCTGTCCAAGGAAGAGCTTTTTTGTTTTTGGCAGAGTATGTTGTATAAAGCAAATATAACAATATTTCTCCTAAGTCATAGTAGTCCTGCTGTTGCAGTTCTTGCTTATTGAATGAAGAATTAAATGAGGTCTGAAGTGAGTCAGCTGCAGCTCCATGCTTTGATAAACCAAAATCGATCAAAAAAAGCTCCTGTTTGTTTAGCAAAATGTTTGGAATACGTAAATCTTGATGGTAAATGTTGTTCTGATGGAGGTAATCTATTAATTCAAGCAGTCGTGAGAGAAGGAGTAAAGACTCTTTCTCATTAAATGTTTTTTTGTTTAAAAAAATTTGGTCTTCCAGGTTATCCCCGTCAATAAGATTCATGGCATAAAACAAATAGTTATCATGTGTAAAAGCTTCAAATAGTGTTGGGATACTTCTATGGTTCAGCAAACGTAACACGGAAACTTCATTTTCAAACAATTCAATGTCTTTTTTGCTATGACGCTTGCTCGGACGAAGCTGTTTGATTACTTTATTGTCGTGTGTTTTTAGATCATGACAAAGATAAACGATTCCATAGCTTCCAGTCCCTATAACGCGGAAAATCTTATAGCGATCATGTAAGACTGTTCCTCTTTTCATCGGTTTGTCTGCAAAAAACTGATAAAGCTTCCGAATGGCACGCAAATCGAAACTCTCCTCCCTTCTATGGATTTTCATTCATGATTATTAATCGAAAAAGCCTCATGAAGATGTTTTTTTGTTGGAAACGGATCAAACTTTTATGATGCCGTTATCACAAGATATCATAATAAACCTAAAGGATGATAACAAATAATTTACATTATGAGGGACGGTATTTAGCGTTATATTTTTCCAGGTGATTTATACTATTCAATAGAGCATTCAAAATAAGGACAGCATTGGCAGGCTAACATCTAAAACAATAGGGGGAGTGGCAATGAGTGAGCAATGGACAGAAGATTTACAAGTCGCCCAAGTACGTATGGCGAGACCGACGGATCAGTTATCGGAAATAGAGCGGTTTTATTGTGAAGGAGTCGGATTACACAAAATCGGTTCGTTTACAGGACATCGGGGATATTCGGGTCTTATGCTAGGTTTGCCAAATGCCAGCTACCATTTGGAATTTACAGAGCATGTTAATGGCAGCCCATGTCCCGCTCCGACAAAAGATAATCTTCTTGTATTGTATATTCCGGATATAGAAAAGATCGAACGCATCAAAACAAGATTAGAACAAATGGGGTATCCAGAAGTTGAACCAGAGAATCCCTATTGGGCAGAAAAAGGGACGACTATTGAAGATCCGGATGGATGGCGTGTTGTGCTCATGAATACAGAGGGGATATAACCTTTCTATAGCCTTGCTACGCTAACATGATCGTACTCCATTTTCCTTTTTTAGACACTTATGCTACAATATCTTTACTAAAACATAGAAGGGATGATGGGTGGACGATGGACAAATAATCTTATTTTCAACATTTGAAATCGCATATTTCAAATCATACGAAATAGGATTAGTCTGCCCATTTTCTATATACTGTACAGCTATTTGAATCAAATAGCTTATTTGAGCAACGTAAAAATGCGACTAATCCTTCCAGATCAATTGGGAGGATTTTTTTGTCCTCCCTTTAAAAGAGAGAGGGATCAATTATATGAAAGAGCTATGTAAACTGCAGAATATTAACTTTGAACTAACGGATTTTATGGTTTTTGAAGGCGTAACTGCCAGCATCCAGCAAGGAGAGATCATCGGAGTTATTGGCAAAAATGGGGCTGGGAAATCTACTTTGCTGAGGATAATTAATAATAACTTGGTTCCGACGGCAGGACAGATCCGATGGCTGCAGCCGA
The DNA here is from genome assembly GCF_045370945.1 of Pseudobacillus sp. 179-B 2D1 NHS. Lineage (NCBI taxonomy): Bacteria > Bacillati > Bacillota > Bacilli > Caryophanales > Bacillaceae > Pseudobacillus > Pseudobacillus sp. 179-B 2D1 NHS. The sequence goes on along the minus strand of NZ_JBIQDP010000005.1, from coordinate 212,950 downwards.
ACGTGAAAGTCGCTTTCGTTGAACAAGAACAAGAATCGTATTCCTTTGGAGAAGTGACCTCTTTAGAAGAGACCTTGCTAAAAAAATGGCAAGTACCAGCCCGCCATTTTTCGCAATTAAGCGGCGGAGAAAAGTTGAAAGCGCGATTGGCGAAGGGGCTTTCTGAAGATGCTCATCTTTTATTATTAGATGAACCAACTAATCATCTCGATGAACAAAGCACTGAGTTATTGATTGAGCAAGTGAAGAACTATAAAGGCACGATCATTTTCGTTTCCCATGATCGTTATTTTTTAGATGCGGTTGCCACAAAAATATGGTCGATTGAGGGGAAACAGCTAATTGAGCATAGAGGAAATTACACCAGCTATATGGACGCTCGCCAACAAAAAAGACTGACTCAGCAACGCGAATATGAAAAGCAGCAAAAAATGGTTGAACGCATTGAATCACAAATGAAAGAACTCACTTCCTGGTCGAAAAAAGCCCATGCTCAATCGACGAAACAGGAAGGTTTCAAAGAGCACTATCGAGTAAAGGCAAAGCGGATGGATGCGCAAGTAAAATCAAAACAAAAGCGTCTTGAGAAAGAATTGGAAAAGGCCAAGGCAGAGCGGGTTGAACCAGAATATGAAGTGCACTTTTCAATGAAAGCGAGCAACAGGACAGGAAAGCGGTTTTTGGAAGTTAAAAACTTAACCAAGGCGTTTAGCGGACGTCCATTATTTGAAAATGCCAACTTTACCATTCAGCACGGGGAGAAGGTGGCAATTACAGGTCCAAATGGCAGCGGCAAAACGACTTTATTAAAAGTGATCGTTGGCGAGGAAACGGCAGAAGGAAAGGTGTGGGTTTCTCCTTCTGCCACCATTGGTTATTTAACACAGGAGGTCTTTGATTTACCACTTGAACAAACACCGGAACAGCTATTTTACCAGGAAACTTACGAAGCAAGAGGCCGGGTTCAAAATGTCATGAAGCATTTGGGATTCACAGCCTCTCAGTGGAAAGAACCCATTGAAAACATGAGCATGGGTGAGCGTGTAAAGTGCAAGCTGATGGCGTATATACTAGAAGAAAGAGACGTCTTAATTTTAGATGAGCCAACGAATCATCTTGACTTGCCTTCACGTGAACAGCTGGAAAGCACTTTAGCTCAATATGACGGCACCCTGCTTGTTGTTTCCCATGATCGCTACTTTCTTGAGAAAACGACAAGTAGTAAATTAGTCATAACAAATAACAGCATCCAAAAGCAATCGAAAGAAAATCCTAGAGAAAGAGATAATCGGGAAGAGTTGCGCCTAAAGATGGAAACAGAAAGACAAGAAGTTTTAGGAAAGCTTAGCTTTATGACTCCAAACGATGAAGCATACAAGGAGCTTGATTTGAGATTTAAAGAGCTGACGAGGCAAATAAAGGAGCTTTCGTAAGGAGTAGAGTTCGCCTGCATAGATGTGTGAGAATTGTAAAGAGCTAATAAAGTTATGTAATTTTGGTATGAAGATATAAGAGCCTTGCTACATTTTATTGTGTAGTAAGGCTCTTTAAAGTTATTTACTTTTTATCCATCTAAGTATATTTGCGCTCAAAATCAATAATAAAGCCGTTTAATTCTTCTTCAACTAAAGCCCCCGATCGTATGATTAGATTAGCCAATATTATATTGGTTGTCCTTTTTGTTTAGGTCCTAGAATACTAATGGTAGCTGAGGTAGAACGCAAGCACCTGTAGGATTTAGACCTGACAGCTAAAGGATGCCAAAAAAGTCAGCTCGGCGCATTACCCATTAGTACTATTGTTCACCACGCCGGAAATCTTCCATCTGTTTCCGTACTATTGCTGGGGATTTTAGCAGGATATGTTCACCTTTATCATTGCAGGTGAAGATTCCTTTGAAAACTTCGGGCATGGCATCGTACTGTTTCTCTAACTGTTCATTAAATTTTTTGAAACAGTCATAAGGGTATTTTTCCAGCAGGTAGGGTATCAAAAAAGCTGATCGCAAGATTTCATATTCCTCATAATTATATGGTGTACTTTCAGGACGCTTTTTTAAGATTTCCAACATCTTGTTCATTAAAACGGCAACTTCTTCTTCGCTTGCAAAGGCAGCATATCCTCTAATGGCAGTAAGCCGCATATCCAAATATCGTTCTTTTTTATATGCTTTTAGAAAAAAGTCCTTTCCGTCCTCTGGCAAGTCAAATATCAATTGCTTTAATAAGGCATTACGTTTGGCAATATCCTTTGTATTAAAATATGTTTCCGTTTTTCCTTCGTCCATATATCTCATCTCCATTTACGGTTGGTGAGGTTACAACTTATTTTTTCGGAGCGGTTTAGTTCAGATACGGTAAGGGAGGTTAATCGTTGCTGTGTTTCTGTTGCTTCGAGAACGTACCATTTCCCCTTTTTATACTTACTAGAACCTTTTGAAAACGATTATTTATTCTTTAAATATCAAATTATACCTCCCATGACTTTTATGTTTTATATATTCTTTTCGATAATAAGGTTATTAAGGCCTCTATTCTAGTTGTACTAAACTGCCCTGTTCGTCCAATACAAATTAAACAACCTTATTGTCACTTAATAAGAATGGGTACTAAAACGATTCCTTCGCTATTTTGTTGAAATTTCTCTTTTTGGGAATGTAGATTAACAACGGATAGGCTGATTTCGTTATGATGTTGTTTTCCGTAATTAGGTAAACATAATTTACAGGAACTAAAGGCAAAATGATAATAACAAATTACTTAACTTATGGATGTTCATGGAAAGAAAAGGTGATGAAATGGAACTGTCCAACGAAAATCAGACATATCATGCTGGGGATATTGTCTATGTTTTCTATCGTAATCCACATACTCAGGATGTAGCCAATATACAGGCGGCAGCGGTCGTAAATGACCCTGACAATTCCAATGAATTAGCTCTGTTTTTATATGAAAATTATTATCCGCTGTCAAGTGAGATGGCTATTTATCCGACAGAAGAAGAGGCAAAGCAAGCTTACCATTACTATTATGGAATGGAGTCAGAGGGGAGATTGGAATGAATAAACCATTTAACCCTAAGCTTGTATATTTTGAACCTGATGCATTGGAATATCCATTAGGCAAACAGCTGAAAGAAAAATTCGAAAAGATGGATGTCGAAATTCGATATACGACCTCTCACAATCAAGTAAGAAATCTTCCAGGTGAAAATGACTTTCAAAGATACCGAGTGGCCAAGTCTACACTAGTCGTTGGGATTAGAAAAACCCTAAAATTTGATACATCCAAACCTTCTGCAGAGTATGCCATTCCTTTTGCGACAGGATGCATGGGGCATTGTCATTATTGTTATTTACAAACGACGATGGGAAGCAAGCCGTACATCCGCACATATGTAAATGTGGACGAAATATTGGAAGCTGCTGATACGTACATGGCAGAACGCGCTCCTGAAATCACAAGGTTTGAGGCATCTTGTACATCTGACATCGTGGGGATTGATTATTTGACCCATACATTAAAGCGGGCGATCGAGCATTTTGGAGAGTCGGAGTATGGGAAGTTAAGGTTTGTAACAAAATTTCACCATGTAGATCACTTGCTCGATGCGAAGCACAACGGAAAGACAAGGTTTCGCTTTAGTGTGAACGCCGATTACGTAGTCAAGAACTTTGAGCCGGGCACTTCTCCTCTAGAAAAGAGAATTGAAGCGGCAGGAAAAGTCGCAAGAGCTGGGTATCCACTTGGGTTTATCGTCGCTCCCATTTATCTTCACGAAGGATGGGAGGAAGGATACCTTCATATGTTTGAGCGCTTGGATGCCGAATTGCCGCCGGAAGCAAGGAAGGATTTGACGTTTGAGTTTATTCAGCATCGTTTTACAAAGCCAGCTAAAAGAGTCATTGAAAAAAACTATCCCATGACAAAATTAGAGTTAGATGAAGAGAAAAGAAGGTATAAATGGGGAAAGTACGGAATTGGAAAATACATTTATCAAAAAGAAGAAGAAGAGGATATAAAAAATCATCTTTATTCCTATATGGAAAAGTTCTTCCCAGATGCAAAATTAGAATATTTTACGTAAAAGATGAATGGATTTTTTTGCAGGCAGGAAAGAACGACAAAAGGCAAGCGACTGTAGAAGTCTATATGAAAAGCAAAGGCCCCGGCTTCCTTGAAGCCAGGGCCTTGTTTTCTTAAGCTAGTTTTTTAATATTGATCTTTTGTCCTTGTTTGCGTCGCTCCCTGAATTCAGCTGTTGCTGTAAAGAGAACGTCTGTAGATGAGTTAAGGGCCGTTTCGAAAGAGTCCTGCAGAACCCCTACAATAAAGCCTACACCTACTACGGTCATTGCTACATCATTTGAAATGCCAAACAGGCTACATGCCAGTGGAATAAGCAGCAAGGAACCGCCGGCTACTCCTGAAGCACCACAAGCACATACAGCGGACAGTACGCTTAGAATAATAGCTGTAGGAATGTCCACTTGAATGCCCAGTGTGTGAACTGCGGCAAGCGTCAAAACAGAAATAGTAACAGCAGCACCAGCCATATTGATCGTTGCACCCAGAGGGATGGATACAGAATAAGTATCCTTGTCTAAATTTAATTTTTCACACAGTCTCATATTGACTGGAATGTTTGCTGCTGAGCTGCGCGTGAAGAAGGCGGTAATACCGCTTTCTCTTATACATTTAAATACGAGTGGATAGGGGTTTTGGCGTACAGCTAAAAATACAATGACGGGATTGATGACGAGAGCCACAAAAAGCATACAGCCAATTAAAACGGCAAGTAATCTTCCATAGCTGAGTAAAGCATCTACTCCGTTCGTCGTAATGGATTCAAAGACTAACCCCATAATTCCTAATGGGGCAAACTTAATAATCCATGTCACAATTTTAGATACGGCATCTGAAAAATTAGAAATCACTGTTTTGGTAGTGTCAGAGGCATGTTTTAACGCCACGCCTAGAAGAACAGCCCAGGATAATATGCCAATATAGTTAGCATTAGTAAGGGCATTTACTGGGTTATCCACCACATTCAACAGCAGCGTTTTTAGTACTTCAGAAACACCGCCGGGAGCTGCCAAGTCTTCTGTAGTCTTGGCTAGCGTTAAATTGACCGGGAATATAAAACTTACGATAACAGCGATAAGACCAGCTAAAAAAGTTCCCAAAAGATAAAGCACGATGATAGATTTCATATTTGTCTTTTGCCCGCTCTTATGCTGAGCGATCGCTGACATAACTAGAAATAACACTAATACAGGTGCAACGGCTTTCAAAGCACCTACAAATAATGAGCCTAAAATCACAACAGGTTTTGCTGCTTCTGGAATTGTTAGAGCTAGAACGATACCAACAATCAGCCCAATAATGATTTGTTTTACTAGACTCAATTGGTTCCACTTCTTAAATTGATTTTTCATAGACATCTCCTCTAATGGTTTAAGAAAAACTGCTACATTCAGTAAAATGCATGGCTATCCATTGGAAAGAATGAATAATTGCGGTACCTAAATGAAATAAAGATCTGTCATTTTACATTTTTAGCAGAGTTCTGATCAGTAAAATTATAGTGAATATTTAGATTTATTACAATAGTATTTTAAGGAAATATTACTCATCTGAACATTTGTGTAAGATAGAGAAATAAATGAATACTAGATTAAGAGGAGAAGGGGAATAGGTAATGAGCAACGAGGAAGAGGAATAGGATTTGAAAAGGCGTAAGATTCATTGTAGGAGGCAAACATGAATTTTCAAATGGAAGAAGCGATTGAGATACTGGCGCGTACACCACATACGTTGGAGTGTTTTTTATCTGGTTTATCTAAAGACTGGTTACAGTGTAACGAAGGAGATGGAACGTGGAATGCTGGTGAAGTGGTGAAGCATCTCATTGAGGGAGAAAAAGAAAACTGGCTGCCAAGGCTGGAAATGATCCTTCAGGAAGGGGAAGCTGCCCCCTTTCCATCATTTGATCGTTTTTCACATTTAAATGAAGGTACTGAGAAGCCGATAGAACAAAGTTTGCTTGAATTTAAAAAGGTTAGAGCACAAAACCTGACCAAACTGAAGGCACTTATTGAGCCGGAATTGCACCTTGAATTAACGGGCATACATCCCGAATTCGGCAGAGTAAAGCTGAGGGAGTTACTCTCTGCCTGGGTGGTTCATGACTTGACGCATATTTCTCAAATTGTACGGGTCATGGCCGATAGATACAGAGGTGATGTCGGACCCTGGCAAGAATACTTGGGTATACTAAAAAAGTAATCTTAACAGGGGAAAAGTTATCTATAGAAAATAAAAAAGAGCCTACTTTTGACTGCTCTCTTGTCAAAGCAGGTTCGTTTAGTTGAAAAGCAAGAGTTTACATGCGGGAAGTTTGATGATTTGTATATGTATTCGTTATTGAAAGATGATAAAAAACAGTACTAATAAAAGAGCAATCGGGTTATCAATTACTATCTTTATCTGTTCACGTGAACATAAAGACAGTAAATAAGCTTACAAAAGTGGAGGTAGAGCGTGTACGTTTTAAATATTGAAAATATGTTTTCTTTGTCAACAGAAGAAGTGGAGTATGAAGCGCGTGATAAAGAAATTGAACAGCAAAAACAGCAGCTATTTTATTATTTTTTGCGGCGGGCTGCCACATTGCGTGTACAAATGGACATTCATCACCGTGAACTTAAACGGTTGCTGCAAGCTCTTGATGTAAAAGGCGAAACGGCTAGGAAGAAAAAGATGGCCTATGGAAAATACGAACTAACAATTCAGTTATCACCGGTAGTCGTTGACGGTATTTTAAGATATGAAGAAGCTTTTACGCCTGCGTGTTCGCTTTGTTTTTTAGACCATCAAGGCAAAATCATGGCGCTGCTTGATCATGGTGTCATTTTCTATGAAGTGTCAGCTGATTTGCCGGACGTGAACTATATAGAAGTAGATAATGAACCTATTTATTTAGACATTTATCGTGATAATGATGCGGCTCTTATCGAAGTAAGGAATGCTGCACATCCATTAGGCATTTGGAATTGGGCAGATGACTATACGAAGGCGACGGAAGAGACAGCAAAGGCATTAGCAAAAAAGCTATTTGATTATCCGTTTTATCTCCACTTTGAGGCATATGATGACATGAAGGAACAGTTGTTAAAGGAGTGGCAGCCGTATCAGATTCGGTATCAGGATTCCAAACGAACGGTTTTAACGATGACAGCTTTGAAAGTATACCGTGCGGAAGTACCGGCATTTTCATTGGCGATCTGTGATGAGGCAGCGCTTGAAAAAGTATTTAAGGAATTGTTTTATTTGCCAATCCAAAATGAAGCTTTTACCCTTTCACAATGCGAGCAGATGCATTATCAAAGAGGCTATCAATTTGTTGATTTAAAAGAAGATGAAGCCATCATTGCTTTTGCACATGACGCTCAAGGCTGTGTGGTGTTTAGTAATAAGGCAAGTGTCAGTGAGCCTGCACACATTAAGCAATTCATACCGAATAGCTTGATTGTACAGGTGACTTAAATATATGCTTTCTAGATAAAGGCCGATGCTCAAAAAAGCAGTATCGGCTCTTTCTTTGCCCGTAAGTAGAGACTAATACTTGATTTTCGCGGCTAAGAGATCGGAATTTAAAACGTCTTCCATATAATGTATAATTGAAATAGGCAGGAGGGATATTCTGGTTAAATCTATAAAGGGACAATTGATTCTATCAATATTAGTATCAATTGGATTTATGTACACAGTATTTTCATATATCGAATTCACGAAAGAGGGGCGGTTTTCCCAAATACTCTTTTACTTTGTGTTGATTTCATCCGTGTACAATACCGGTATGCTAACTGAAAAGTATCTTCAGCAAAGGAAAAAGAAATCTGTTTAATGAGCGGGGTTTCCGATAACACCCTGTTGTTTACACAGGATGTTATCTTTCAGTCAAGAATATGAAAGCTTAGTTGTCCGAGGGAATATAAAGAAATGAACGATTAAGTTAGAAAAGCTTTACTATCTTTCTAATAGTGATTCAGTTCGAATATATAAGGATGGGGTACGAATGAGTAAACGATGTGCATGGGTAACAAAAGAACCGTTATACATTGAATATCATGATAAGGAATGGGGCGTACCAGTTTACGACGATAGATTACTGTTTGAAATGCTATGCCTGGAAGGGGCACAGGCGGGACTTAGCTGGTGGACCATTTTACAAAAAAGAGAAAATTACCGAAAAGCTTTTGATGATTTTGAAGCGGAAAAAATAGTCGATTATACAGACGAAAAATTGCAATCATTACTAGAAGACAAAGGAATTGTCCGAAACAAATTAAAAATCAAAAGCGTGGTAACGAATGCCAAGGCATTTTTGAGAATGAAAGAAGAGTACGGTTCATTTTCTAATTACATATGGGGATTCGTGGACCACCAGCCAGTCATTAATCGGTGGAAAACAGCAAAAGAAGTCCCTGTTTTAAATGCCGTCAGCGACAAAATGAGCAAACAGTTAAAGAAGGATGGATTTAAATTTGTGGGCAGCACCATTTGCTATTCGTATATGCAAGCGGTAGGAATGGTTAATGATCATACATTGGAGTGCTTTTGTCATCCATCTTATATGAGAACACTGTCTTAGGGGCTGGGTTTTATCTAGGAGCCGTATAGGTAGCGACGGTAGATAAAATGTAAATATTATTTTTAGAAGTTAGTTCATAAGAAATAACAAGTTGAAAGTCCCGGTTATTTTATAAAAAATCAACCATCTATGAAAAGAACATTTACCGATAGCCGTTGGCTATCGGTTTTATTTTACAATCTGTTTCTATCTGAATTAGAGCGAGACATAAAAATAATGAAATTTCATGAGCCTAATTTTATGTTTTCAGGATGGTAAGGATGAAGCATGGTTTCCAATAATTTATTATCCTATAATTTAATTGTAATGAATTTAAAGGAAATATAGTTAATTTATGTAACGGGAGGCTTAAGGCGCTTGTAAGCCTTTTGTTATTATCTTTGCAAAGAAGGAGGATCTAGTTCGATGAAAGAAATTATTGCAGTAAAGGAAATCCCCTCGTTTAAGACGCGTTCGGAAGAATTTAATCCATATGCCTGGTGCAAACAGATGCTGGAGAAAAATCCGGTAATGTACCATGAAGAAACCCATACGTGGAATGTCTTTAAATACGAGGATGTAAAGCGTGTGATTAGCGATTATGAGCATTTTTCCAGTGCTCGCACTCGTACGACAATTGCTGTTGGCGTGGACAGCAAAGATGGATTTGCGCCTGACAAGACGAATCTCATTGATGCTGATCCACCGGAGCATAGAAAGCGTCGTTCGTTACTATCGGCAGCTTTTACACCTAGAAGTCTTAAAAACTGGGAACCTCGTATTCAAGAAATTGTAGATGAGCTCATTGCACAGTTGGGAACAGACACTGAAATTGAAATTGTCCAATCACTAACGAGCCAGCTTCCCATCATTATCATGTCTGACTTGATGGGCGTTCCCTCGAAAGACCGATTACTGTTTAAGAAATGGGTAGATACTTTGTTTCTGCCTTTTAAAAAAGAAGAGCAAGAAGACATTAATAAAAAGAAACAGGTGGCCGCGAGGGAATATTATGAATATCTGTACCCTATTGTCGTGCAGAAAAGGCAACAGCCGGCAGATGATATTATATCTGATTTGCTAAAAGCAGAAGTGGATGGAGAGACCTTTACGGATGATGAAGTGATAAGGACGACGATGCTCATTTTGGGAGCGGGGATTGAAACAACAAGCCACCTGCTGGCTAATACGTTTTATTCTTTATTATATGACAACAATAAGGTCTACGAAGAACTGCATCATCATCCTGAACTGGTGCCGCAAGCAATAGAGGAGATGCTCAGATATCGTTTTCAATTATCTAAAATAGATCGCACGGTAAAGAAAGATAATAATCTGTTGGGAGTGAATCTGAAAAAAGGAGATGTGGTGGTTGCCTGGCTGAGCGCGGCGAATTTAGATGAAGAGATGTTTGAACATCCGTTTACAGTGGACATTCACCGGCCAAACAACAAGAAACATGTCACATTTGGAAACGGCCCGCATTTTTGTTTAGGAGCACCGCTTGCACGTCTGGAAGCAAAGGTTGCTCTCACCTCTTTTGTGAAGAAATATTCACGCATTGAGCCGATAACTGATTTTCATTTAGAAGAACATTTAACCGATTCAGCTACTGGTCAAACGCTGACCACTCTTCCATTTAAGGCATTTGTTCATAAGGATATGGCTGACCCTGTACAAAAATAGTAACGGGTTTACTTGTGGGGTGGAAAACAGCAAACCGCATGTAATATCTAACGATTAATCGTAGTTGTTTCATCTATACATTTACAGTATATTTCATAGAAAAAGCTTAGAGAAAAATCTAAGCCTTTTTCTATATTTATGTTTACTTCTTACTTTTTTGCATTTCCTCGCTGGTTCCTGCGGCAGTTTTTGATGATTTCCTCGTTACTTTTTAGCAAGCAGCGTACTTGCTTTGTTCTCAAGGCTGACGGGAATGCTCTTTCCGACTGTTACGCGGCGGACTACCCGGTGATGGTCTTCGTAATCGGCAACGGCGTAATGCTGGGTCGCTAAGTTATCCCAAATCACCACATCGCCTTCTTGCCATTGCCAACGCACGGTGTTTTCCAATCTTGTTACGTAAGATTGAAAGAGGCTGATCAACTTCTCGGATTCGCTCGTTGAGTAGCCGTCTATCTTTCCGGCAAAGCCCCCGAGCAGCAAATGTTTTTTGCCTGTTTCTTTGTGAACGTGAACGACAGGGTGCTGTGTCTGATAAATAGTCGATTCAAAGACAGCACGGTATTTCTTGGCTTCATCATTTAATGAATGAGACCTGTTGAAATTGGCATAATCGAATTCATTCGTGTGAATCGCCCATAGCTGCTCTGCTAATGTTTTCAGCCCCTCGGGCAGGTCCTCATACGCTGAATTTGTATTTGCCCAGACAGTGTCTCCGCCCACTTGCGGGATCGTCACCCCTCTTAAAATAGAATAAGCTGGTACTTCCGGAACGAAAGTGACATCTGTATGCCAATGGTTCGCTTTGGCTCCTAAGCGGGAGTCTAACTCAAAGATATAATTTGTCTCGTCTTTCACTGGGACAGTCGGATGGGCATAAGGTTCGCCTAGCAGTCTGGCAAATGCCTCCTGGCTTTTATCATCCACATGATGCTGCCCTCTAAAAAAGATCACTTTGTATTCATCTAACGCTTTTTTGATTTCATTGAAAACAGCAGTATCCACATTTGCGCTTAATTGAACTCCTTGAATTTCTGCTCCAATTCTTCCTGCCGCCGGGACCACCTGAATTTGTTTTGTTGGAATAGTTGTCATGATAAACATCCTCCTAAAAATTTTTTATTTTTTGAATGCCGCATTGATATATTTATTGTTTATATGATCTTTAAATTGAAATTCTCGTTTAATGTAGCCTACCTTTGCTAACGTTTTAATTGAATCTTGCTGGGCTTTAATTCCTTGTTCTGTATAGAACATATTTGGAGGTTCAGCGGTAATGATTTTCTTTACCGTCTCAACCGGCAATTTTGTTTCTGCTGAATAGATTTCTGCTGCTTTATCGGGGTTTTCAATTTGCCAATCCGCCGCTTTTTTATAGATTCTTAAATAAGCTTCGACTATATCGGGGTGTTTTTTGCCAAAGTCTGTGCGGGCGATGATGCCGCCCGGGGCCAATATTTTCCCGTTTACTTTCAGTTCGATAGCTGTTCCTTTGTCGACGTTATTAGTGATATAGGGGTTCCATGTAGCCCATGCGTCTAATTGCTTTGTTTCAAAGGCCGCCTGGGCATCGTCCGGCTGCAGATTGATAATCTTCACATCATTTATGGATAAGCCGTGATTCTTCAAAGCCTTAATTAAATACACATGGCCCGTTGTTCCAGCAGCTACTCCGATTCTCTTTCCTTTTAAGTCCTCAATTTTCTCTACTTTTCCATTAGTCGGCACGATGATTCGTACGGCGGATTCTCCAGTTCCGGTTTGCCCAATTACTTCAAATGGAAGTTTTTTTTCAAGGCCAGCTATGAGCGCTCCGTCGCCAAGAAAAGATAAGTCAACTCGATTGGAAGCAAGTGATTCTAATAAAGGCGGTCCGCTCGGAAACTCACTCCATTTCACTTTGACATTATATTTGGCGAACTCTTCCTCGAACCAGCCTTTTTCTCTCCCGATAATGAGAGGGTTCAGACCGCCGTTAATGGCGACATTTACTTCGGTTGGTTCGTTTTTTTTCGTTAAGTTTGATCCTGAAGCTAAGCTGCATCCTAATAAGCTGGCGGCACTTACGATAAAAAACAGGACCGCTAACCAATAATTGCTATACTTCTTCATATACTCCCTCCTTTAATTTTTATTTAGCACATAGACTTACTTGGTTTACCGACAAAAAAAGAGACCCAATAAAGAACATAAAAGGTTGTTCTTTATCGAATCTCTGGTCGTCCAGTCGGTTCACTTTTCATTTATTCAAATAGTCTCATGTGCTTGAATGCATAGTAACACCAGACAAATTAAACTGTCAATACTATATTTAATAATTCTTATAAGTTTAGTGAGATTTAATAGTTGATAATGTTTAAAATAAGTGATAAGTTAATAATCAAATATTCAAACAGCTGTTGTTTATACAGTATCCAACTGAATCCACTAGACAACTGGAGATTCAGCGAAAGGGCTTAATTGCCCCTTCGTTGAGTCTCCTATTTTATTTTAGAAAGGATGATGACTCATTATGGTGACTACGCTGGAAATTCATCGTGTCAGCAAAACGTTTAAAAATGAAAAGGAAAATGTCCGCGTTCTGGAGCATTTGACCCTTCCTGTTAAAAAAGGGGAGTTTGTAGCCGTTATTGGGCCGAGCGGATGTGGAAAGAGCACATTATTAAAGCTGATTGCCGGACTGGATTCCGACTTTGAAGGCGACATCCTCGTAGAAGGAGAGAAAGTGAAAGGGCCTTCTAAAGACCGCGGGTTTATTTTTCAAGAGCACCGCTTGTTTCCCTGGTTGACTGCGGAGAAAAACATTGCAGGCAATCTGTCTCTTAAAGATCCGGATGTTCGCAACAGAGTAGGTGAGTTAGTTGAGCTCGTGAAACTCACTGGATTCCAAAAGGCGTATCCCCGGCAATTGTCCGGAGGCATGTCCCAGCGCGTAGCCATCGCTCGCGCTTTGCTGCGCAATCCGAAAGTGCTTTTGCTGGATGAACCATTTGGTGCGCTAGACGCTTTCACCCGCACGCACCTGCAAGAAGCGCTGCTGGAAATATGGAAAGCCAATCAGGCGACAATGGTCCTCGTAACGCATGATATTGATGAAGCGATCTTTCTGTCAACGAAGGTGGTAGTAATGGGAGCAAAGCCAGGACGGATTAAAGCTGTCGTCCCTATTGATTTGCCTTATCCGCGAGGAAGGGCTTCGAAGTCATTTCAAGAATACAGAACTGTTATTTTAAAGCATTTGGATCATCAGGCTTCCGATACAGAAGACTGGAGTATTTAATAAGAGAGGAGATGGGTGACATGTCTACACATACAGTTGTGCAAAATGAAAGCATTGTTATTAAAAAAGTGAAAGTAAAGAAAGGAGGGGTGATTTTCAGGGGAATGGCTCTTCCTGCTCTGGTCATAGTTTTATGGCAGCTGCTCAGTTCGATGGGCCTTTTGCCGGCTCAGCTATTTTCCTCGCCCTTCTTGATTATCAGCCGTTTTATTGAATTGATTCGGTCGGGAGAAATAGCTGTTCATTTACAAATTAGTTTAACCCGCGCTTTTCTTGGCTTCGCTTTAGGCAGCTTTTTGGGCTTGTTCATAGGCATCATTGTCGGGATGAACAAAAAATCAGAACAATATTTGAACCCAAGTATCCAAATGTTACGAACCATTCCTTTGCTCGTTATCACGCCTCTGTTCATTATGTGGTTTGGTTTCGGCGAGTTATCGAAAGTGTTGCTTATTGCATTAGGGGCCTTTTTCCCTTTGTATTTACAAACCTTTTTAGGTATCCGTAATGTGGATAAAAAGTTATACGACGTGGCCCAAATCCTGGAGTACAGCCGTTTGGAGAAAGTAACGAAGCTGATGATTCCTGCTTCGTTGCCTAACATTTTGCTCGGCATCCGTTTGGCTTTGAGCACTGCATGGATGTGCTTAGTTGTTGCTGAGTTGTTAGGGGCGGATAAAGGAGTTGGCTTTATGATTCAGGATGCCCGTTCCTTTATGCAGACAGATACTGTGTTTGTAGGGATCATCATCTTTGCTTTAGCCGGCAAACTATCCGATTCACTTGTCAGGCTGCTGGAGAATCGTTTGCTGAAATGGCAGGATAGCTTTAAAGCTTAATGAAACAGTGAGAAGGAACACTAAACAAGCTGCGCGAATCATTGCGCAGCTCAGGCTGTAGATAAACTCAATGACATTCGAATTGAACGGGGACTGTTGCTTTCTATTCCAGACGCTTCGCTTTCCGCGGGGCGGGCGGTGAGCCCGCAGGAGTCTTCGCGTTCTCTATTCCAATCAACAGGGTTTGCAAAGTGAGGGTAGGTGTACGACTATATGAACTTGGAGAGGCTATCTTTCTCTCGAATGGCTTTAAAGCTAACGAAAAACCAAGAGGGGTTCGGAATGAGACGATTCCGAACCCCTTTTAGTTTTCATGTATTTACGAAAAATTATTTTTTACTGGTTAATTTCTTGTTAGTGGTGAAGCGATTTTTCTCTATGCTATCAATTTGAGTAATCTGACCATCATGTATAGTAATAACTAAAGAGCCATATTTAATATTTGTTAACATTTTTAAGATATAATTGATTTTTTCCTCTTCAATGTTTTCCATACACTTATCCCCCTTGCACTTTTAATCCACTAGGAGTGCTTGTTTCCCAATAAGAAGATTTCTTTTACTACTGTATGTAGGCGTTCGCATGGCTACAACAACATAAAGAGTATATGTCAAAAAAAGCTAACATAACAGAAAAACTCCTTTCTTTTTATAAAAAGATAGTTTTTTCTTAATTATTTAATAATAATTTCATTATTCCGATAAGTCAAGTTGGTTTTAGGGGTTGAGAATCATTTTTTCTTCAATAACGAAAAATCATTCTTGCTAAAAATCAATAAAAGAATTATAAAGATCGATCATGATTTTCTAATTATCAACGCTAGAAAGCAATTGATTTTCTAGGAAAGAAGTAGCTTTTGCAAGGTAGGTGAAACGTCTAGCAAATCAATAAAGTTAAGAATGATCTGTGAGAAGATCGTATGATTTATCATTATTTTCCTTATTTTATCTTGAAAGTAAATAAATGTATATGCTATCTTTGTGTGGATTTTAAGAGGTTGATATTTATTGTGCATAGACCTATTTGAGGATAACTAAATTCAGAGTACTGAATGGAGAGATTGATATAAAGAGGTTATTCATTTTAACAGCGTTAATCCTTACTGTAGTAGCAGCCTATTATTTCATCTCAAAATATAGTATGAAAAGTACCGGCTCAGAGGAATTAGTTGCGATTTCTAAGGCAGACAGGGAGGATCTTGATGTATCCAAACGAGAGTACTCAAGCTGGGCTTATAGGGCATTACTGGACGATTTTACGTTTAGGAAAGACATAAATTACCAATTGAAAATCGCAATTTTAGATAGCGGTATCGATAGCAACCATCCGGATTTAGCTGGCCGGATCAAGAAGGAATATAACGCCATTGACAATAATAACAGCGTAAAAGACGAGTTTGGTCATGGAACAGCTGTCGCTGGAATTATAGCAGCTAACCACAATGATAAAGGGATTAAAGGAATCAATCCGTTAGCGGCTATTTATTCAGTAAAAGTATCAAATGGTAAGGGGGTGAGTGAGGTTGCTTCACTAGTAAGAGGGATTGAATGGTGCATTAAAGAAAAGGTTCACATCATGAATATTAGCCTGGGCCTGTCCCGTAATAGTGAAGAGTTAAAGAGAGCTATAAATAAAGCGATCAAAGCAGGCATAGTAGTAGTGGCGGCCGCGGGGAACAATTATATGACTTGGACGGACTATCCCGCCCAGTATCCTAAAGTGATCTCTGTAAATGCAGTAAAACATGATTATGCTGTGGATGAAACTTACGCCGGGTACGGGAAAATAGATGTCGCGGCTCCAGGGGAAGCTATTTTAACAACCGTTCCTGGAGGCGGCTATAAAGTTTTCTCAGGCACCTCTATTGCTACAGCATACATAACAGGGATGGTATCTTTAATCATGTCGGAGAATGAAGCTAAATTAAGGTCAATGGAAGGCGAGTCAAGGGTGGATGAAACCTTGTCTTTGTTAAAACGCAAAGCGATCCCGCTCGGAGAGGAGAAATCTTACGGAATGGGCTTCGTAAAATACTGATTGGAGGAATAAACAGTGAAAAAAGCCGGCAGTTTATTATTGATTATTGTATTCACGTTCTTCAGTGTATTCTGCTCTTCGGTAAATGCCCCTCATGCAGCAACAAATGATGAATTACAAGTTCAAAAATTAAAGAAGAAAGGCTTTAAAAACCCTAAGTTTTATAAAGATGCTAAGAAAACTCAATTTAAAGCACAAAAGAAACACAATAATAAAGAGTACGACATCATTGCCACTATGGAAGATAGCACGAAAAATGTGGTCCTTGAAGTGGAAAATGAGGGAAAGAGCAAGCCGGAAGTGTACCAGGTAGATATTCATGAAGCAGATGGTGACTTATTAGTAGCTACCTTTACAGACAAAGCTACCGGAAAGAAATATGAAGTAGATAATACAAAAGCGAAATCGAATTTTGCTTTTGTCATTCCTATAGGTATTGTGATAGGAGAAGCCCTTGTTGCCCATCTCTTAGCAGCGTCACTAGCCATTGTTGTAGCAGGGGTAACGTATGTAGCTGCTACTGAAGTTGCTTCTAAATTAAGAAAAAATAAGCGCTATGATCATTATGCTGCCAGTCTGAACAAAGCAAAGACAGCAATGTATATCGGACCTTCTTTAACTTACAATCAGGCAAAGTCCAAATTAAAAAAGGGAGATGTGTGGTCCATCTCTAAAAGTTTAGCAAGAAAGGTAGCCCAAGGTGCGGGAGGAAACCGAGTTCCTATTGGCCCGGAAATCCATAATAAAGATAAAAATGGAAAGGTGAAAAGCGGGAAATATTATTATCACTACCACACCTACAATAGAGCTGGCGGACACTCCTTTTATTAAAATATTATTGTATGAACGTTAAAATGCCGTCATCACATTGTATGATAAATATGATGTGATGACTTTTTCTTATTAATCGAAAACTTTCAATTTTATGGGAAAGGGGCTTTTTTTATGAGGGATGATTATGGTGTTTACCAGGATGTATTGAACAAGTACAAAAAATCAGGAACCGTTAAAAATTATACCTTGTCGGAGATCGTCCACATTTTAAAAAATGAATTTGGCATGATGGAATTTGATAAGAAAGAAGTGTCAGATTTGAAAAAGGATGAATTCGTCAACTTCAAGCAAATTCAATGCTGTTTGTACACAGAAGATAAAGAGATGTTAAAAAGGCTTCGCATTGAGCAAGATGATGATCTAGAAGAACCAGAAAGAGATTTATATAGAAACGAAAAGGAATTTGCACGGGCAGTCATGTATTATAAAATACAGAAAGGTGAACGAATGAACATTATTCTGGAAGGAAAAAAAGATTGCCTGACAAATTATACAGTACAGGGAGAGTCAGAATATATTTATAGACTTTTATATATACTTAGAGGGGCAGAGGAAGAAGAGCTTCAACTCTAATGGATAGATGATCATGCCGTCGTACTTTTTGGAATAATAGCTAGGAGCCAGGTGAATGAAATGACACAATTCTACTATCTTTCTGCTAAGCGGCCTTTAGATACAGGGACATTTGGCGAAGTGAAGAAGCTTTCTAAAAAAGGAAACTATGTATTCGAAACTACGGTGGATGAAGCATCCATCACAATTAAAAAGCTGGAAGACGGTGCTGTTTCGAATTTATCTTATCCTTATCAATATGAGGTGCTGACACACTTAGGCGACTTTGGCGTGAATAAGGATCATATAAATGAATGGGACAGAAAATGTCTACAAACTTTATTAAATTACTTGAAAACCGCCATTAATCAAAGTTTTGTGCTGGAATTTTATACGGCATGGGCGGGAGAAGAAGAAAAAAGCTTAGAAAAAGAACGGGAAATAACGATCGATGAGTTGACTGGTCCCGATCAATTAAAGCTGAGAAATAGAGAAAAGCTAATCGTATATCGTCAAAAATATTATTAATTGAGCAAAAGAAACGGTGCAGTTCGAAAATAGTTTTTACTAACTATTGAGCTGCCGTTTATTTTTGTCTTTGCCATGACGGGTTTCACTTTTTCTGCTCTCCCTGCGGATGTCTATTCATTTCTTCTTCTATTATGACGTGATACACTTTTTATAAAGGGAAACAAAGGAGGAATGACAAATGGGTCAATTACAAGGAAAAACAGCTATTGTAACAGGGGCAAGCAGTGGAATTGGTTTGGCGATTGCGAAAGAACTAGCGGGTGAAGGGGCCAATGTCGTCTTGGCCGCTCGCCGGATAGAAAAGTTGCAAGATCTGGAAAACGAAATTAATCAAAGCGAGAGTGCAAAAGCCCTAGCTATTCAAACAGATGTAACGAATACAGAGGATGTCCGGCAGCTAATTCAGAAAGCTCAAGAAACATTTGGACAGGTAGATATTTTGGTGAACAATGCCGGCCAAATGCTTGCGTCAACTATACGGTCAGGGGAAGTAGAAGAATGGGACCGAATGATTGATGTCAACATTAAAGGCGTACTTTATGGAATCAATGCGGCATTGCCGTCCATGCTTGAACAGATGAGCGGTCATATTATAAATATTGCCTCAGTTTCTGGTCTGGAAGTAACTAAAATGAGCACCGTTTACAGTGCAACAAAATTTGCTGTCCGTGCCATTTCTGCGGGGCTGGAAAAAGAACTTGCCAGGACGGGCGTGCGTGTGACTAACATTTCCCCTGGTATGGTAGATACACCTCTAAGCCGCAGTGGAAATGACCGAAAAAAATTAGAGGCGACTGATATCGCACGAGCCGTCGTATATGCAGTCACTCAACCTGATTATGTGAATGTCAATGAAATCACAGTTCGACCTGTCTAGAAACACTTGCTGAAAAGGCGCCTCCCGCTCGTCCAGCTTTTATTTTTTAGCACTGACATACCTTTTCTTTTATGTGAAACCGCCCTTGCTATAAGGGCGGTTTTTATTGTGAAAATAACTGAAAAAACAGCCAGGCTCTTGTTGGATAAAGAAGTATTTCTCTGTCGGAAGGGAAGGGATTACAAAGGGTTTTGTCTATAACTTTTCTGATAGCACTGACAAGAACTGCCAAACTATCTGTTTTTCCCTTCCTATACTAAAAAAAGAGGAATCTGTTACCGGGTTCTATTTTATTTGGGGAGGTTTTTGTATGAGAAAGCTGAGAGTATTTTCGAAAATCTTTGCGCCGATCTGTGTCAGTGCATTGCTTCTCACCGGCTTTAACGGCAGTCTGGCAGCAGCGTCGACTGTAGTCAATCCACCAATCGCAGAAGAGAAGGCTACATTGGTCACTATTTATTTGAAGGACAAAAAGTCGCTAGACAAGCTTGTTAATGAAGGGTTTGATCTGGTCGAGCATGTACATGAACAGAACGGAAAGCTCGAAATAGATGCTGTTGTGACTGACAGAGAACTGCAACAGTTAAAGGAGAAAGGCTATCAGGTTGAAACAGTAACGACTCAGGAACAAGTACAGAATATTTTAATCCAGCGCCAGCAAAAGGTGGAAGAGGAAGCAAAACTAACTGCAGCGGCAGATGAGATTAAGATTTTGAGAGCCAACTATTTTGAAAGTCAAAAAGAAACGTTTCTGTACATAGAAGCCAAATCTAACGCAGGAACAGTAGCAAGTGTCATATTGAACGCTTCCTGGAAAGAGAAAGGAACGAGCCAAACGGCTACTTTGCAGAAAGTTGAGGATGCAGGAGCTTACCTGTACCATTCTTTGCTTATTCCTGTTGAGAAAGTCCCGAATGAAGTAACGGTAACAAGCAATCAGGGCGGAAAAACAGCTAAAAAAGTGACAGAATGGGTCGGCGGCGGTAAGCCAGATAAGCGGAACAAGCATTATGTTTCGGACTTTGTAGACCATTATATGAATCCGACGGAAGTGACCGATAGAATTGAAGCGCTAGCGAAAGAATTTCCGAAACTTGCAGAAGTTGTAGAAATGCCGAATAAGACGAACGGGTATCGCAGAAAAGCGCAAAATATTGCCGGCAAAAAAGAAAATCATTCGTCTATCGTCATTTCTTCAAAGGCATGGGGCCATGAGGGTGGAAATGATGTAATGATAGAACTGGCTAAGCCGAGTGAGAAAGGGGCTCCTTTAAAAGTAACGGTCGATGGCTCGAAAGTAAATGTTTCGTTGGCGACCGACGAGAGTGGACAAGCAATCAGCACGGGCAATCAAGTAAAAGAAGCGATTAATCAAACTGCTGGGTCCCTTGTGACAGCAAGCAAAGCCTATCAATCTACTGGAAATGGTGTGATTGCTCCACAGACTGTAAAATTAACAGACAGTTTAAATGCGCCAGCTACCGTTTCAAGAGATCCATTCGCAATGAAGGCCCTCCGTATCGGAAAACAGCGTGATGGTTCGAAACTGGGAGTTCTAGCCTACTCACAGGAGCATGCCCGTGAATGGGTGACACCGCTTGTCTCAGTGGAAACGGCTGAGCGTTTGCTTCGCAACTATGCCACAGACAAAGGAACGCGAAACCTGGTAGACAACCTCGACATTTTTATTGTTCCAACCGTAAATCCGGATGGCGGCCACTATTCATTTTATGATTACAACATGCAACGCAAAAATATGACTAATTATTGTGAAGGCACGGAATATGGTGATCCGTCGATCAGAAATTCATGGGGCGTGGATCTGAACCGCAACCATGAAATAGGGTCCGTCTACGATGGATATAGTGGAGCCTCGACTTCATGTACCAGTGGATCATTTGCTGGACCGGAGGAAGTATCTGAGCCGGAAGCTAAAAACTTAATATGGTTAGCCGATCAAAATGCCAACATTAAATTTGCGATGAATATTCATAGTTACGGCGGCTATTTCATGTGGCCTCCAGGTGCCTATAAGGCGGAAGGGCGTGAAACACTTCCAAGACCAACAGCCGGCCAGGAAGCTTATTTCTGGGCTGCCTCCAATACCATCCTTGATGAAATCAAAAATCACCGCGGAACAGTCATTCTTCCGAGCAGAACGGGCCCGGTGCCAGATGTGCTCTATTCTGCAGCTGGAAACTCTGCCGACGCTTTATGGTATAAAAAAGGGATCTATGCATGGGATTTTGAAGTGGGAGCTGATTTGTATGATGCAGCGACAGGAAAATGGCAGCCAGTCGGGTTCCAACCGGAGTTTAAGGAAGGGCATGAAGAAGCAATGGAATTTTCTAACGGATTAATTGGCATGCTGAAAGTAGCCAATGACTATCAAAAAGACAAGAAAGCCCCTGCTTCTAAGCTGGTAAAGAAAAAAGCAACTAACGGATTTGAAGTGGAGTTTACAACGAGCGAACCAGCGACTGTGTACTATACGTTAGACGGCAGCAGGCCAACCTTCCAGTCCCCGACGATCAATTTAAGAGGGATTCGTGAAACAGATGGGGAAAAGCTCTCTATCACAAGGTCGACCGTTATCAACTGGTTCTCTATGGATGCTTCCGGAAACATAGAAAAAAACTATCATCCGGACACAAATCCTAAAAAGTATAATTCTGAAGTGATTAAAATTAAATGATCTAAATGAGCGATTGGGAAGTCCTGCTTCGGGAAGCAGGACTTTTTCTTTCTGCACAATAATATAATGAGTTGTTCAATCATTAGAAGAGAAGAATTCATTATGTAAATGGCTGGATGATTCAAGAGCAAGCTAAAAGGCATAGGGGCAGCGGGGAAGGGTCATGGCGCCCTGTTATAAAGGAAAAATAGATGAGGATTTCTCTTTCTATATGTCATTTTAATGGTACAATATCATTCAAAACAATGGTTGGGGGAGTAGTATGGTTAATGAAAAGAGCAATTTGAAGTTTGTTGTGACGGGACTTCTTCTTGGTATTTTGATGGCTGCCATGGATAATACGATTGTGGCGACCGCCATGGGAACGATCGTGGCTGATCTAGGCGGCTTTGAGAAGTTTGTCTGGGTCACTTCCGCCTATATGGTGACCGTTATGGCGGGGATGCCTATTTTCGGAAAGCTGTCTGATATGTATGGCCGCAAACGCTTTTTTATTTTTGGCCTGGCCATATTTTTGATTGGTTCAGCGTTGTGCGGAATTGCGCAGACTATGAATCAACTAATTATTTACCGAGCAATTCAAGGGGTTGGCGGCGGCGCTTTAATGCCGATTGCTTTTACGATTGTATTTGATATTTTTCCGCCAGAGAAGCGCGGAAAGATGACGGGGCTGCTTGGTGCTGTATTTGGTACATCCAGTGTGTTAGGGCCGCTTTTAGGTGCCTACATTACAGACTGGTTTAGCTGGCATTGGGTATTTTATATTAATGTTCCTATCGGTATGGTTTCTGTATTTTTAATTATTAAGTATTATCACGAATCGACACAGCATCAGAAGCAGCGCATTGACTGGGCAGGTGCCATTACACTTGTGGCTGCTGTTGTCTGTCTGATGTTCGCTTTGGAGCTTGGTGGCAAAGAATATCCATGGGACTCAGCGCAAATTCTTAGTTTGTTTGCCGGCTTTGTTATCTTTTTTGGCGCTTTTTTGTGGGCGGAAACAAAGGCAGAAGAGCCGATTATTTCTTTCTGGATGTTCAAGCGGCGCCTGTTTGCCACTTCGCAAATTCTCGCTTTCTTGTACGGTTCGACCTTTATTATATTAGCTGTCTTTATCCCTATCTTCGTGCAAGCAGTGTATGGCGGTTCAGCTAAAAATGCGGGCTTAATTTTAACGCCGATGATGCTCGGATCTGTCGCTGGCAGTGCTATGGGTGGGATTTTTCAAACAAAAACCAGCTATAGAAATTTAATGGTTATTTCAGTGATTTCTTATTTTATCGGCATGTTCTTACTTGGGAATATGACGCCTGAAACAGCGCGCTGGATGTTGACGATTTATATGATTATTGCCGGCTTTGGAATGGGCTTTTCTTTTTCTTTGCTTCCATCCGCCTCTATTCACAATCTCGACGCGCGTTACCGGGGTTCAGCCAATTCAACGAATTCTTTCTTGCGCTCGCTCGGCATGACACTCGGAGTGACAATCTTTGGGATTATGCAGCAAAACATCTTTACAGACAAATTGCAGTCCGCTTTTAAGGGAATGAGTGGAAATGGCCCAGGCATGGAGATGAATGATCCTCAGCAGTTGTTTGAGGCCGGACAGCGTGCCAAAATTCCGGACTTTATTCTAGATAAAGTGGTTCTTGCCATGTCCGATTCAATTACGGCTATCTTTTTGTTTGCCCTTATCCCGATTGTTCTGTCTGCACTAGCCATCCTATTTATGGGAAATGAGCGGGTGCGAATCAATCAGAAAGTTGAAAAAGCGGAGAATTAATGATCAATCCCGGACAGCTGTCCGGGGTTTTTTATTATTTTAAGATTTTGTGTATTCGGTTGTTTTTTCGCTACAATAAAAGAAATATGAACGAAATGGGGCCGCTGCAGGTGAGGAAAATTTTAGTCGTTGATGATGATAAAAACATACTTGAACTAGTAAGCATTCATTTAACATACGCGGGATACCAGGTGATGAAGGCGGAAAATGGAGTGCAGGCGCTCGGCATTTTGAAAAATGAATTCCCTGATTTAGTTGTTGCAGATGTGATGATGCCTGGGATGGACGGTTTTGAGTTAACAAGAAAATTAAGAGAAGACCAGGACGTCCCGGTATTGCTGCTCACTGCAAAGGGGGAGTTGGAGGATAAGGAACAGGGCTTTCTTGCAGGTTCGGATGATTATATGGTCAAGCCGTTTGAACCGAAGGAGCTGCTCTTTCGTATTGCTGCCATTCTAAGGCGCTACGATAAGCCGACAGATACGATCCTCCAGGTGGGCTCTATAACAATTAATCGCAAAAACTTTGAAGTAACTGCAGGAGCTAATATGTTAATTATGCCGTTGAAAGAATTTGAGGTGCTATCCTTGCTTGCTTCTAAACCGAATCAAGTATTTCAGCGTGCTGCTATTATGGAGAGCGTTTGGGGCTTTGATTATGAGGGAGATGAACAAACACTGAATACGCACATTAAGCGAATCCGTGAGCGCCTCGCGAAAATTTCAAAAGATGTTGAGATTGTGACGGTTCGTGGCATTGGTTACAAGTTAGAGGTACACAGCTCATGAAATCGTTGTATGGGAAGTTCCTGTTAATGACTGCATTAATTATGATATTTAGTACAGTAAGCGGCTTTCTTATAACCAATACGTACTACCATCGAGTGGTGAAAGAGCGTAATGATAAAAAGAATGTGGAGATTGCCAAGACAATTGTTAAGCATATTGAGGAGACGCCGCAACTCAACTTAAATGAGTACTTACAGACGATTAGCGATATCGGCTATCAGCTTTATGTGGTTGACGCCTCCGGCAGCGAATCTTTTTACGACGGCAAATACCGTGTGAAAAATTTAGATAAGTCAGCTGTGAAGCAGGTACTGGCGGGGCGTATTTATCATGGAATGAGGGATTTTCCACGTGAAACATTTGTGACAGGCTTCTTTGCCAATGAACTATCAAATACAATTGGAGTCCCATTCAAGTATGAGAGCAGGCGATACGCGCTCTTTATCCGGCCGGATATTAAGCTGTTATTTAGTGAAGTTCATACCCTTATGGGCGGCCTTGTGATTGCTACTGCCCTTTTAAGTTTGCTTGCGATGCTGCTTGTAGCAAAGATGCTTATCGTGCCAATTACTCAGTTAACTGCCGCGACGAAGCGTATTGCCGATGAGAAATATGACATGCAGTTAAATATTGATCGGAAAGACGAAATTGGCCAATTAGCGGCAAGCTTCAATACCATGACGGAACAGCTCCAGGAAAATGATAACATACGCAAAGAATTTATTAGCAATGTTTCGCATGACTTTCAATCACCGCTGCTTAATATTCAAGGATATGCCGGATTGCTGGAAGCGGACAATCTAGCCGATGAAGAGCGAAAAAATTATGCGGGTATTATTCAATCAGAAACCAATCGTTTATCGAAGCTGACACGCCAGCTTTTATTGTTAACCTCTCTTGATCAGTCCTCTCGCATGGTGAAATTTAAAGATTACCGGTTAGATGAACAGCTAAAAGCCTGTATTAATAAGTACCGCTGGTGGCTCGAAGAAGAGAACATTCATTTACATTTAAGAATGGAGCCGACGATGTACCGGGGGGATGAGGCTTTATTTGAAAATGTGTGGGATAATCTGCTGACGAATGCGATTAAATATAACCTTCCCGAAGGAGAAATTCATATTGCGCTGGAGAGGCAAGATGATTATACCGAGGTAACCATACAAGATACAGGAATCGGAATTTCAGAGACAGAACAAGCTCAGCTGTTTCATCGTTTTTATCGGGCAGATGCATCGCGTACAAAAGAAGGAACAGGACTTGGCTTGTCCATCGTGAAACAAATCATTGAACTGCATAAAGGAGAAATTCATGTGGCGAGTGCACCAGGTCAAGGAACGTCATTTACGATTAAACTGCCAAATTTGTAATACAAAGTTCATATAAAGTTTATATTGACATCGTAGTATAACCTCCATGGAGATAAATATTTATGGAGGTTAATAGAATGGAGAAAAAATGGAGTCTCAGATTAATTCGGCTGGCTGCGATTTTTGGCTTATTAGGAGCGATACTCGGATCACATATGGCGGGCTCGGGCAGCTACCAGTTTCGTCCCATTCACGCGCATATTTTAGTTGTCGGCTGGTTGTCGGTTTTTGCGTGGGGCATTTTCTATCGTGTGTACACAATCAAGTCTTCAAAGCTAGTATCTGTTCATGGCTGGACGGCAGTGATCGGATCCATCGGTTTAACAGCCGGCATGTGGCTAAATGCTCTAAAGCCATTTAATGTTAATGACACATTCGCTTTAGTTTTCTATATCGTTGGCGGAACGATCCTGTTAGTCAGCTTTGGAATTTTTATTATCACTACGTTCATGATTGATACGAGAGAATGAAGGAGGCGGTCTATATGCAGACCGCCTCCTTATATTTCATCTATTTAGAAATTAGAAAGAAGAAGGATGTTTCAAATCACTTAACGGCTTTGGCTTACGAAAAAGATCGAAAGCTTCCGTAATAAAAATGCCGCCTAAAATAAATAAAATCCCCATGCCAGTGTTAAAAGTTAAGGATTCTCCCCATAGCCACCATGATAGTAAGAAAGCAAAGACAGATTCCAACGATAAAAGCAGGCTTACATGTGTAGGTGGAGAAAATTGCTGAGCTTTAATTTGCACGATATAAGCTAACAATGTTCCGATCAACAAGTCAAAGGTATACGCATACCACCCGTAAGAAGATAAAGGCGTTGGGAATGGCTCCAGCCAAACAGCAAATGGCAAACTAAATACTCCGACGATTAATAATTGAATAGCGATAAAGCTGAGTGAATCAACAGATTCGTTATTTTGATAAGCGCGGTCTACTAATATAACGTGAATAGCAAAAAAGAAGGCGCAAAGGAATACTAAAATATCCCCGGCATTGACCCCTGTCCAGCCTCCATCCCATGAAAGAATGACGAGTCCCAGGAACGTAAGCAGACTTCCTAACAATGCTCCTCTCTGGATGGCTACTTTTGACCAAAAAAAGTATAAGAAAGGAACGATGACCACCATTGTTCCGGTTAAGACTCCAGCCTTGCCGGGAGTAGTCAGCTCAATGCCTATTGTTTGCAAGGCAAATCCTGCCCATAAAGCGGTTCCGGCAAAAATACCGTATTTCCACATCTGCTTTGACATATTCTTAATATCTTTCCATTTAAATAATAAAAGAATAAGCGCAGCAAGGAAAAATCTTGTTCCAATAAAGTACAAAGGAGTAATTTCATTTAACAGATCTTTGGTCAAGACAAAGCTGTATCCCCAGCCAAGTGAGATTCCAACCAGGGAAAAGTCTGCAATGATGACTTTCTTTTTTAACGACAATCTATCCCTCCTAAGAGCAGCCCTATTCGGGGCTGTGCCATACTCTATGCAAGAATTGCACCAAAAACAAAAAAGCGGCACAGAGAAGCGTGCCAAGCAACGACAGATTGGGGATCGGATGAATGAAATGAATCTAGTAGAGACCGTCTGTATATAAGATTTTTCAAATGAAATATTCAAAAAAACATACTTTATTCCGTATAGAATAACGAGCCACCCATTCACTCGGTATTAACCGAGAACACTCTCTGGATTTAACCCTAAGGAGAATCAGGCCTACCGGTGTTACCAACCTATTCGGACGGACTGGCTACGCTTGCCTCATGATCGTAGGCTCTTTAAGTCTCGCCTCTAACAGCCATCTCCTTTATCGGCCGGGCCCTTTCTCTTTTCTCTTTCCAAAGCGAGAAGCTAACACCAGCTAAAGTCAGAATCCCACCAGACAGTGAAAGGAGAGAAGGTACTTCCCCTAGACAAATCCATGAAATAATTAGAGCGGCTATCGGAGTTAAATAAAGAGAACTGGTTGCTTCCGAAGCCCCTGCTTTTGAGATCATATAGGCTACAGCGAAATATGGAACAATCGTCGGAAATAGGCCTAAATAAATAACAGCAAAGGTGGCAGAGGAAGAGGCTGCTACTATTTCTGCTGCAGCACCCGGTAGAAAAAATAACATAAAGAAAGTCCCGGATAAGATGGTGTAAATTGTAAACGGTATGAATCCATATTTGTTTAAGTAGTTTGTTTGAAAGACAAAATAACAACTTTCACCTATTGCTGCAATCAAAATCAGCAGAACACCTGCAGCCACAGCCGATAACGAGCCGCCGTTTCCAAGTGAAATGACAGCCACTCCTGAAAAAGCGATCAGCGAGCCGATCCATCCCATTTTAGAAAATCTTTCTTTAAGAAAAACAGCAGCTAATACAGCAGAAAAGATCGGTGTGATGGATATTAATAAGCTGGCAACACCGGCGCTCACTGTTTTTTCACCTACGCTTAACGCGGTATGATAAACAGTAAACCCTAAAAAACCTAGCAGTAAAATAGCTGGTACATCTTTCAGGTCAGGCAGTTTTATTCTCTTGGCAACAGCAAAAATAACTAATCCAATCGAGCCGATAAGAAGCCGCAGCAAAGCAAGGTGCTCCGGGCTATAGGATGCAAGAGCGATTTTAATACCCGGGAAAGCAGAGCCCCAGGCAATAACAGTCATACTGTAGGCTATGGCTATTCTCCAATTCATAACAATCCTCGTTTCTCTTATTTATTAAAATTTCTGGTGAATTTATAATAAGGTAACTGGTATTGGAAATCGCCAACCAATCGACTAGAAAAAAAACCAACAGAAGCAGGAATGCGGATAGAGAGGAGGCCTTTCGTTGAGTAAGATGCCCCGTTATCTTCAGATTGTCCATTCAATTCGTGAGAAAATAGACAAGGGGGAATGGGTGGTCGGAAGCAGAATTCCTCCCCAAAGAGCCATCGCTGAACAGTTCGCTGTAAATAGAAGCACAGTGATTACTGCCATTGAAATTTTGAAGGCGGAGGGCCTGCTCGAAGGCAGAGCAGGTAGTGGCGTATATGTGGTGAACAATCGCTGGTCGCTCTCAGCTGCTATCTCTCCCCCGGATTGGGAGAATTTGACCCAGTGGTCTTTACAGCCTTCAAGTAATCAAACGGTACAGTCAATCAATGAACTGGAAAATAGAAAGGATGTCATTCAGTTAAGTAAAGGCGAGCTCGGTCCCGACTTGTTTCCGCAAGCCGACATAGCTGCAGCCCTTACGAAGGTTTCAGGCGAGTTGCAGGAATTTGGTTACGGAAATGGATTAGGGGATGCAGGATTAAGAGGGGAAATCAGCAGGCATATGGAGGAATATGGACTATCTATTGCGCCGGAGAGTATATTGATCGTATCAGGTGCTTTGCAAGCTCTTACGCTCATTGCTATTGGCATATTAAAAAAAGGCTCTACCGTTTTTTTGGAGAACCCTTCGTATTTGCATTCAGTCAATTTATTCCGTACGGCAGAGATTTCCATCAGGCCGATTTCTGTTCATGAGAATGGTTTGAATATAGAAGAGCTTTTTCAACAAAACATCCCAAAAGGCTCATCTGCCCTTTATATTAATCCAACTTATCAGAATCCTACGGGTACTACGATGTCAAAGGAGCACAGACAGTTATTGATGGACAAGTGCCGGTATTTTCAGTTGCCGGTAATCGAAGATGATATATTTAGAGACCTATGGATTGATGAGCCTGCACCAGCACCTTTGAAGACGCTGGATAAGAGCGGGCAAGTTTTGTATGTAGGCAGCTTCTCGAAAACAGTTGCCCCCGGTCTTCGGATCGGCTGGCTTGCCGGGCCAGAAGACGTCGTTAAGCGTCTTAGTGATGTCAGAATGCAGACCGATTATGGTTCTAGTTATTTATCACAAGTACTGGTCAGAGAGTTGCTTCGTTCCAGACTGTATGAGAAGCATTTGAGAAAAGTAAGAATCTATTTAAAGGAAAGAAGAGCGCATCTGCTTAAGCTATTGCGTTTGCATTTAAGTGAGTATGCTACATGGCGTGCTGCCTCAGGGGGATTTTTTATATGGGTTACTTTAAATAAAAAGGTGAATATGCATACATTTTTTAAAGCGTGCTTAAATAGCGGCGTATTAATCAATCCTGGCTTTATATACAATGATAGCCATTCGACTATACGGTTATCTTATTCCTATGAGGAAGTTGAGCGCATGGAAGTAGCTATTATCAAGATTAAGAAAGTTTTAGAAGGACAGTAGTTATTTTTTCAAGTCTCTATGAGTAAGGCCTACCCAGGGGCGGGTTCTTAGTAAAAATATCTTTACTCACAGAGAGAAAATTTTCCCTTTATTTTCGAATGTTTGCGGTTATTTCTCCAAAATACTCTCCTTTTATGTCATTTGTAAATAGCGGAAAGATCACGTTATTACAGGATATAACTAATATAGCAAGACAGTATTTGCTTCGTAACAATTAGTTGGCATGGAAGTTGCGATTTGTTTAAAACAAATGGGAGATCGCTGATTTTAACTAACAAGATAACTGGCGCGCGCTATAAAAATGAACGCGGTTTCCCAGAGAGTGAGATTGGGAGAAAGGATGCAACAAGATGAACAAGACGATACAACATAGCCTGATATTGGGCTTTGCCTTATTTGCTCTTTACTTTGGAGCGGGCAACTTAATTTTCCCGCCGTCTATCGGCAATGTGTCAGGGACCAACTGGATTCCGGCATTGGCTGGCTTTACAGTTACAGGCATTATACTTCCTTTGCTCGCGGTTATTGCCATCTTGAATGCCGGTGGAAGGTTTGAAGAGCTGACAAGACCGATTAGCCCTTGGTTTTATAAGGTCTTTAATCTTTTGCTTATGGTCGGAATTGGTATGCTCGTTACAATCCCGCGAATGGCCGCTACTACACATGAATTGGGAGTTCAAACCTTATTTCCTCAAGTTCCTTCTGTTTTAACCATCGTCGTTTTTTTTGCCATTAGTTTTTATTTTGCGATGGACGAATCAAATGTTATTGATAAGATCGGGAAAATCTTAACGCCTCTTCTCGTTATCATTCTTTTAGCAGTCGTAGGCAAAGGGATATTCGATCCGATTGGAACCCCAGTTGCAACAGATTTAAAAGGACCTTTTTCAAATGCTTTTATTAGCGCTTACCAGACAGGTGATATTGTGACCGGCATTTTTTGTGCCCCCATATTTATTGCTGCTATTACGAGCTATGGGTATAAAGGAGTACAGGCGAGGAAATTAGCTCTTACTGGAACACTTATAGCCGGAGTGGGCCTGCTCATCGTGTATGGAGGCCTTCTCTATATTGGCGCATCAGGCAGTGGAGCCTTTCCTAAAGATATTGGAGATACAGCACTCGTATCGCAACTAGTCCATACATTGTTAGGAAGAGCGGGAACAGTTGCTTTATCGATTGCTATTGCTCTGGCGTGTCTCACTTCGACTATCGGCGTTATTGCCGTTATTGCTGAGTTCTTAATGAAGCTGACTAATGAGAAAATAGGCTATCGTTCTTGGTTGCTCGTTATTTGTATGACAGGCACTGTCATTGGCACAATGGGCGTTGGGAAAATCGTTAACTATGCGATGCCAATCTTCTTGGCGTTGTATCCAGTAGCCATTGTGTTGGTCTTCTTGGGAGTGTTCCGCAAATATATTCCCAATGCAGGAGCCTACAGAGGAGCCATTCTTTTAACATTCATTGTCAGTCTATTCGAAACATTAGGGTCTGTTTTAAACATTGGATTTTTAAGCAGTGTGGTTTCCATGCTTCCGCTCAGTGCAAACGGGTTTTCATGGCTTGCACCTGCCATCGTTGGGTTAATAGCCGGAGCGCTTATCGACAAGGCGAATGGCCAGAAGAAAAGCCAGGAATCTGTTTTGGATCATGCAGAAAACAAATAAGAGTTATACGGTTAAAAAAAGCAGGAGGGAAGCCCCTCCTGCTTTTTAAGATTCCGTTGTTCTTTCGCTTGATGCCTTCATTCGCTCCTGCGGATGGGTATTCGTTGTGCCGTCCGCCCGTTTAGACGCATATCGCGCTTTAGCACGAGCTTTTTCACCCTCGCCAGTCATATTATCATCGGGAAAGTTCTTCGCTTTGTTTCTCATTGTTCTCCTCCAAGCGCAAAGTAAAAAGTGTAAGCTCTCACGCACTATTAGTATGAGTAGAAGATAAAAAAGTATAAGGGCTGTCCCGATAAAATTTGTGGGAAACGTAAAATAATATTTTCGCTTTTTACCGCTCTGCTTCGAGGTTAACCGTTCCTTCAGAGGTAAAACGAACATTGGTTGATATGGAATTTTTTTTGCCGGCTTCTACATGTATGATGCCTCCTGGCTGATGGACAATGAATGTGTGATCTTGATTGTCTTGAGCTAAATGAACACCAAGAGCTAATGTGCCGGAGCCGCAGGCACGCTCGAAAAATTTGCTGCCAGTTTCTTTAACGTAGACAAAGGGACGGATTTCATATTCATTTTTCGTTAATTTTTTATAGGGAATAATTCCAATAGCTTTATCATCGACTTTTTCCAGAAGCTTCTGGAGAACGAGTTCAAACTCTTCTTCACATAGCCAGCGATCGGTCAAGAAGTGAGTAATTCCCTCCAGCCGTACAAGACTTCCGATAACAGGGTGGTCATGGGCATTAACAGCCAGTTCTTTAATCGAAAGAGGATTGGGCATTTCGGCTTTTGCTTCAAAAAAAGAAGGCGACTTAACGTTTACTTCACAGGCCAGCTGTGTGTCGGAGCCAGAAGACTCCAGAAGAAAGCGTGTTTCTGTGCTTAATCCTTTGTAGAGACAATAAGCGGCTGCAGATAAAATCGCGTTACCGCAAAACTCTCCGCCCGACATCTCTAAGCGGAGAACAGAATCATCTCTCTTCGGTGAAACGATAAAACCAACTTGTTCTGCATTCAGGTATTCATAGCCCATGATCGTATTGGCAATCGCAGCATAATGAGCCGGTGCTACGTAGTTTGTAATTAAAGCAGTTATATTTTGTGAAGGACTCGCTTTAATAAAATCAAGCTTCATAATGAAAACTCCTTTTTCGGTAGGCATTTAAGTAGATCCCCTTTTGTTCAGCTGTTGTTAAAGGTTATTTTTAACAACTTGTACTTCAAAGGGGTCAATGTGGGCATTTCTGTTTGGCCTATTATTCATGGCAATACGCTGCATAGGCGAGCAGCTTCATTTTCTCTCCTGCTTCATGATAGCTGAAATAGCTGCCTGGATCTTCTGTATAGCCAATTTCTTCTTTTTTTGTCGTGAATAGTCTGTTGTGCCGCAGGCCTTTTTCTAAGTAGTCCAAGTGAAGGGCGCGAGAGCTTGCTGCCGGATAAATCGTTTGAATCTTTTTTAGTGATTTAGCATGGGTACTATAGAAGACGTAGCTGCCTATCATGCGCGCCGTCTTCTTTAAATAAGGCCTTAAAATGGCGACCGGTGATTCTTCGTAAATTAAAGAAAATTGAGTAAACGATGTGCTATCAATAAAGAAATCAATCGATTGATGAACTAATGGCAAATGAAGATCACTGTTGACGATATACAAAACGGTTAAATTCGGATTGGCTTTTTCAATTTTTTTCTTTAATTCCACAATTGTCTTAAGGGAATGACAGGTGAAAATGTAATAAGCTTTATCGGAAAGGGATGATAGATATTTAGGTAAAAGCATAGAAACTTCGATATTTGTCTCCACAACGATTTTACCAGCTAAGTCATTTTTCATTAATTCCTTGATCATCCATAGCTTTCCTTTTTCAAGCAGGCTAACAAAGCCAGGGTTCCACTTCTTCACATCAATTTCATAGATCGAATATTTATTCGGTGAAGACTTCAGTTGATCAGTTAAGAGAATTCCTTCTTTGATGATTGCCTGGTAGCCGCATGGACAAGAGAGCACGCCTTTATATATATAATGTCCCTGTATGGAAGCATCTTTTAAGTTTAGTAACTGGTGACAATGCGGACAGCAAAATAAAGGAACAAAGAATAAAGGCATCCCCACTTTGGCAGGATTTGAAAAATCATCTTTGTTTGAATGAATCTTTGTTTCAATCAAATGAATCGCTTTTGAAATTTCATCTTTTTCGATCATCAGGTCAGCTTTTTTTTCAAGAAGCAGATTAGTAAAGTAGCTGGCATCCTCGTTATCATTACTGTTGGTGAGTCGCTTAAGGGACAATATTTTATGAATTTCTTTCAGGGAAAAACGGACCTGTTTTAGCTGATGGATGAAAGCCATATCTTCCAGACACATTTGGTTCATTTGATATTGTGTTTTTTCCTTGTCTGGGATTAAGAGTCCAAGGTCGATATAGTATCTTACTGTATCGATGGACACACCAAATTTCTTGGCGAAACTTCCAATTTTCACCCTGCCATTCCCCCATTTCGTTCTGTTTTATAAAAAGTAGAGTAGGCTCCATTTTTTCTGAAAATTCAATTAAAATGGTTATTGACATCCGGTTAACACCACTCAATAAACTGATTATACGGAAAAATTAAAAGAATTTGAACCGTTCAAAACAAGTAAGGGGGAATTTCCTATGACAGTGCAACAAGCCTCACTAAAAGAGGAAGTCATTTCATGGAGAAGGCATCTTCATGAGAACCCGGAGCTCTCTTTTCAAGAGATCCAAACTTCTGAGTATGTCTACAACCATCTCACAAGCTTTTCAGGATTGGAAGTAACGAAACCTACAAAAACAAGTGTACTGGCCGTGCTAAGAGGGGCCAAGACGTCTGTTGGGAATCAGCCTGTCATTGCTTTTCGTGCAGATATGGATGCGCTCCCCATTCTAGAAGAGGCAGATACTGCTTTCCCTTCAAAACATCCGGGAATTATGCATGCGTGTGGTCATGACGCTCACACAGCTATGCTGTTAGGTGCAGCGAAGGCACTTTCTGAGATAAAGGATGAAATTAGCGGGGAAATTCGATTTATCTTTCAGCACGCAGAGGAAATGCCTCCAGGAGGAGCAGTGGAGCTTGTTGAAAAGGGAGTGGTGGATGGAGTCGATTATGCCTTTGCCCTTCACGTAACACCGTATGAACGGACGGGCACAATTTGCATGAGAGAAGGAGTGCTTTGCGCGGGTAACGCAGATTTTGTCATCAGAATCATCGGTTACGGCGGTCATGCTTCTACTCCAGAACTGACCATCGACCCAATCATGGTTGGAGCAGAGATAGCAGTGAATATTCAGCAGATCGTTTCTAGAAAACTGCCGGCTTTAAAATCACCGGTTATTTCTGTCACAAAATTCAATGGCGGAAGTGCCCTGAATGTTATTCCGGATACAGTAGAACTCGGCGGGACAATTCGTTCACTTGATGATGATATCCGCTTACAGGCCAAGGGTTATGTCAATCAAATTGTAAAAGGACTCACAGAGGCACACGGTGCCAGCTATGAAATCATTTGGCACGAGGGTTATAAAAGTGTAGTGAATGATAAAGAAGCAGTCAAGATTACGAGAGAAGTGGCAGAAGATGTGGTTGGCAAGGAAAATGTGATTCATGTAGAAGAGCCTTTATTTGGGGGAGAAGATTTCTCTGCATTCTCTCAAGAAATCCCCGCTTCTATGCAATTTATCGGTGTTCATGACCCGGACTTTGGCGAAGCATATCCACTGCATCATCCTAAATTTAAAGTGGACGAAGAAGCATTGCAGTTCGGCGTAAATTATTTCGTAGGAATCGCTAAAAAGTTATGTTGTAAATAAAAGTTATTGTATAGGTGATCAGAGAGACGCAGTCAATGAGAAGAAAAGACGACAAGGCCCTCAACATTCAACACTCTAATGATTGAAAGCGTTTTACTTAGAAGAGTTGAAAATCTAATAAACGAAAAAGGGGAAGTGATACGAATGTTGAAAGACCCGGTTATTGCTACTATGATTATTTTGTCATTAATCGTTGTCGGAGAAATTTTGTCAATTAAAACAAGGGCCCGGGTGCCTATGTTGGCCATTGCGTTATTCGGATATTTAGTGCTTATTTGGATCGGCGTGTTTCCGGAGGATCTTCTGGATCATTCGACACTTGCCACACTGGGAGCCTTAATGTTTGCACCACTCGTTGTCCATATGGGAACGCTGATTCCTATGAAGATGATTAAGCAGCAATATAAGTCTGTTATCATTGCACTGATTGGCATCATTCTTTCAACAGGAACGATCCTTTTAGTGGTGACACCGCTCTTTGGTTATGAGACTGCCGCATCCGGCGTCGGTCCGATAAGTGGGGGTGTGGTCGCCTTTATCATTACATCAGATAAATTACACGAATTGGGCTTGGCTGCCTTAGTGACCGTGCCAGCTGTTATTCTTGGCTTGCAAACACTGGTCGGGCTACCATTGGCCTCGTTTTTTCTTCGCCGCTATGCCAAGAAGCTTTCAGCGAATTTTGATCAAGAAAAATATCTTGCCGCAACGAGCGAGGTCGTTCTTCCAAACGAGGAAGTGGGTCCAGAAGCAACAAAAGCAGAAAGAAAGCATTGGCTTTCTGATAGGTATGCGACAGCTCCAATTTTAATTTTTCAGTTGTTTATCGGCGGATCTTTAGCTGTTATGCTAGATAAAGTAACAGGCATCAACTATGCTCTTTGGTCATTGGTTATTGGTTTAATCGGCACGTATGTTGGTTTTTACCGTCAAAGCATGCTGGAAAAATCCAACTCCTTTGGGATTGTCATGCTTGCCATCGTATTTGCTATTATTCAGTCTATGAATGGGATCACTTTCCAAATGCTGCTGGATTATTTTCCAGCCGTTATGGCCATTCTTGCTATCGGAGCCGTCGGCATTATCCTTGGTGGGTTCGTCGGTTCAAAAATCGTCAAGTGGGATACAGACAAAGGGGTTCCTGTCGCCTTAACAGCGATGTTTGGCTTTCCAGGTGATTACTTAGTTTGTGAGGAAGTGAGCCGCAGTATCGCAAGGACAAAAGAGGAAGAAGAATATATTTTCAATGAAATTTTATCTCCTATGCTGGTGGGAGGGTTTACAACCGTTACGATTGCTTCCGTTTTTATTGCCGGTGTTGTAATGAGCACGCTTTAGAGAAGAAGCTTGTATAACGCTGATCTTTAGCGGTGAAACATCCAGTTTAGTCAGCATGCTTTCCAGCTATTAAAGATTGCTATATTTATGCTTTTTCTATAAGATTGTGTATGTTTTGTTTACACGATATTTTGATCGATGAAATAATGGGAGGTGAAAGCTATGAATAAGAAGGCTTTTTTGATGGCGGCTTTCACTATCATCATATGGGGTTCTTCATTTGCAGCTATTCGCGCAAGTTTGCATGGTGGTTACTCTGCAGGTCATTTGGTTCTTTTCCGCTTTATGATCGCTTCAGGGATTTTTATTTTATATGCTGTTTGGCCGGGAATAAAATTTCGATTGCCAAAAAAAGAGGACATGATGAGAATCTGTATTCTCAGCTGGGTTGGGATTAGTGTCTATCAGATCTGTGTGACATTTGGAGAAGAAACCGTTATAGCGAGCACAGCTAGTATGTTAATTGCTGCGGCACCCGTTTTTACGGCGGTTATAGCCGTTTTTGTATTGAAAGAGCAGCTAGGCTTATTTGGCTGGATTGGGCTATTTGTTGGGTTTATAGGCATCTTTCTAATTACATTAGGAACAGCAGGGTCTACATTTGGCATTTCCAAAGGAGCCTTTTTACTATTAATTGCGTCGATTGCAACATCTGTTTTTTTCGTTTTTCAAAAACCGCTGTTGTATCGCTATCAACCCATTGAGCTGACCGCTTATTTCACTTGGATAGGCACTTTACCTCTTTTCACTTTCTTTCCCGGTCTCTTCCAACAAATCGAGGGAGCGACAGTGGAAGCGACCATTTCGGCCATATATGTTGGTATTTTTCCAGCTGCTCTAGCCTATGTTACATGGGCTATTGCTTTGTCCATGGGTGAAGCGAGTGCTGTGACGAGTATGATGTATATTGAACCGGTGTTCGCTATTCTAGTTGCTTGGATCTGGCTTCATGAGCTGCCGAGTACTTTGTCTGTTGTTGGAGGCATTGTAGCTGTCTTAAGTGTTGTGGTAGTAAATGTATTCGGGAGAAAACAACGAGGAACTTTAAGGAAAAAAGCAGAGAGCAGTACATAGATTGATCATTTGATTTCTGCTGTTTATAGAAGAGAAATGGAGACGGGATAGGAGATGGACATTCATTTAGTAGCAAAGGACGAACTAGAAGAACAGGGCATCCGATGGATGATTGAATCTCACCTGACTGGAGTCCGGCTCATAGTATGGGACACAACCAAAGACTTTGAGGTTGCTATTGAGAGGCAACATGTGACTCTTGCTATCTTGAACATGGACGGATGGACAGAAGAGAACATGCAGCTCGGAGAAATCTTAAAACAAAAAGGAATTCGTTGGCTAGGTATTTCTTCTGAAAGGATTTTCCAAACAGCTTATCGGGCCTTGCGTTATCGCGCAGAAGACGTATTATTCCGCCCTTTTTCTCCACTAGAATTGATTAAACTCATCCAGCAGTTGCGTTATGAATTACGAAATGGATCATCCGTTTCCGACTTTAGTCTGCAAGATGAATATGCCGGCTTAGTCGACTATCCTGATCTCTTTCTTACAGAGCGCCCGACTGGGGAATCGGTAACCATGGCGGCCTTTTTAGCCCCTCAGCCAATGATGCTTCCACTAGTGTATGAGCAGCTTCAGCGGCATTCCTTTAGTGGAAAGTATCGGATTTTTGCTTTATCAGATTTCGTTTTATGTGTGCAGTCAACGAAAGAAGCTACTGTTTGTAAAGAGGAGTATCAAGCATTTCTCGCTGAATGGAAGGAACGGATGACTGAACCGTTGGCCATTGTTATTCAAACAGCTTCTTCCAAAGAAACATTTAAAAGCGCTTATCAAAAAATACGTCAGCTGACCCGTCAGGTTTTTTTTCAAGGGTATGATATTATTTTGGCAGAAAGCGGACAAACCAACCCTCCAGAAATGGATCCGTTTTTAACACCGTTAGAACAGCGACAGTGGATTGAAATGCTTGAAAAAGGAGAGACAAAGGAAATCCGCAGCTGGATGGAAGCAGCATTCTTGACATTCCAGCCGCCTTATCCTGATCCGGAAATTGTCCGAATTCGTCTAACCAGCATTTTAGCGCAAGTAAGAAGGCATATGAAGTCACACGAACTTCAAAGCCCTTATCTGGAAGCCAACTA
Source organism: Pseudobacillus sp. 179-B 2D1 NHS (assembly GCF_045370945.1). Taxonomy (NCBI): domain Bacteria; kingdom Bacillati; phylum Bacillota; class Bacilli; order Caryophanales; family Bacillaceae; genus Pseudobacillus; species Pseudobacillus sp. 179-B 2D1 NHS. The sequence continues at coordinate 173,802 of NZ_JBIQDP010000005.1, read as the reverse complement.
TCATAAGGTGTTTCAAGACATTATTCACCAGCCTGTCATTTACAAAATTATTGAAGAATTACTGGTTTTTATTGAAGATTTACTTTTCCAAAATCATGGGCAGTTAAAAGAAGGGGCGCATTCTCTCGTAGAGAAGACGAGAGAATTGATTGAAGCGAATTACTGGGATGCCAGCTGGAACTTGGCAGCATGTGCGGAAACATTGCGCATGAATAAAAGCACACTTAGCCGTCGTTTTGCTGCTGAGTCGGGGCAAACTTTTCGTGACGCCCTGCATCGAGTGCGTCTACGAGAGGCAAAGCGGCTCTTAAAAGAGACGGATTTATCATTGGAGGAAATAGCCCGGTTAGCGGGGTATACCCACCAGTCGTATTTTAATGCGAAGTTTAAATTATATGAATCCGTTACGCCATCCGTCTATCGTTCGGGCTATTAAAGGGTCTTCATTCTATTCATTAATAAAAATTGCTCTATTCCTAGCGATTCAGTTGGTGCTGAATCGTTTTTGTTTTGCAAAAATGAAAGTTAAATAAAACAAAACATAAAAAAATTCATTAACATAAACTTTTTGTAAATAAAATATAAAATAAAAAATAATTCATAAAAAAGTATCAGAATTTTCACTATAGAATAAAGATAACAAATCAAGGAGGTTGAAGAAATGAATACGATTTCAAAGGAAAAAGTAATCCGTTACCGAGGCACGGAATTACACACAAAAGGGTGGCAACAAGAAGCCGCTTTACGCATGCTGATGAACAACCTAGACCCTGATGTAGCGGAGCATCCCGATAAGCTGGTCGTTTATGGAGGCATCGGGAAAGCTGCCCGTAACTGGGAAGCATTTGATGCGATTGTTGAAACGCTGAAAAAGCTTGAAGCCGATGAAACACTTCTCATCCAATCAGGAAAACCCGTTGTGGTGTTTAAAACACACAACGATGCTCCTCGTGTATTGATCGCCAATTCCAATATTGTGCCAGCTTATGCCAACTGGGACACGTTCCATGAGCTTGACCAAAAAGGGTTAATGATGTACGGCCAAATGACGGCGGGAAGCTGGATTTATATTGGCTCCCAGGGAATTGTACAAGGCACATATGAAACCTTCGCGGAGCTGGCGAAGCAGCATTTCAACGGTACGTTAAAGCATACAATCACGGTGACGGCAGGACTTGGTGGCATGGGTGGTGCTCAGCCTCTAGCTGTGACCATGAATGGCGGTGTTTGTATTGCTATCGATGTAGATGAAACGAGAATTGACCGCCGAATTGAAACAAGATATACAGACGTGAAAACGAACTCATTGGACGAAGCCATCCGTTTGGCGGAAGAAGCAAAAAGAGAAGGTAAAGCTTTATCAATCGGCCTGCTTGGCAATGCAGCAGAGATTCTGCCGAAGATGATTGCCCGCAGCTTTATTCCAGACGCCTTGACGGACCAAACATCAGCTCATGATCCATTAAACGGCTATGTTCCAGTGAATATGTCCTTAGAAGAAGCGGCTAAGCTTCGGGAATCGAATCCAGAAGAATACGTGAAGCTTTCGAAAGCATCGATGGCGACTCACGTGAAAGCGATGCTTGACATGATGGAACAAGGCGCGATCACTTTTGATTACGGCAACAACATCCGCCAGGTTGCTAAAGACGAGGGTGTGGAAAATGCGTTTGCCTTCCCGGGCTTTGTCCCTGCCTATATCCGTCCGCAGTTCTGTGAAGGAAAAGGGCCTTTCCGCTGGGCAGCGTTATCAGGAGATCCGGAGGACATTTATAAAACAGACGAGGCGATTTTACGTGAATTTGCGGACAATGAGCATTTGTGCAATTGGATTCGCATGGCACGGGAGAAAATCGAATTCCAGGGGCTTCCTTCCCGGATTTGCTGGCTCGGTTACGGAGAACGTGCCCGCTTCGGCAAAATCTTGAACGATATGGTGGCAAGCGGAGAATTAAAAGCACCGATCGTCATCGGCCGCGACCATCTAGATTCCGGATCGGTGGCGTCTCCTAACCGTGAGACAGAAGCGATGAAAGACGGATCAGATGCTGTCTCGGATTGGCCGCTATTAAATGCCATGGTTAACGCGGTTGGAGGGGCGACATGGGTTTCGCTTCACCATGGCGGCGGGGTTGGCATGGGGTACTCCCAGCATTCCGGCGTTGTTATTGTCGCGGACGGTACGAAAGAAGCAGAAGCGCGTCTTCAGCGGGTATTAACGACTGACCCGGGCATGGGGGTTGTACGTCATGCCGATGCCGGCTATGAGCTTGCAAAGAAAACAGCACGTGAGAAAGGCATTCACATGCCAATGCTTGAGAGAGGGGATCAGTGATGACAAAACCAATCTGGATCAAACATGCGGCACAGCTCGCGACTCTGGCTACAGACGTGAAAGGGCCCCGTTCCAAGGAGGATGCTTCCAATCTTGGGTTAATCGAAAACGGCAGCTTATGGATTGAAGATGGAATAATTCAAGCTGTGGGAACAACGGAGGAGTTGGAAGAGCGCTATAAAGATAAATTAGCTCAAGCGGACATCTTGGATGCCTCGAACCATTTGGTTACCCCAGGGCTTGTAGATCCCCATACACATGTTGTTTACGGGGGAAGCCGTGAACGCGAGTTTGAAATGCGTCTGGAAGGCGCTACTTATATGGAAATTATGAATGCAGGCGGAGGAATTCATGCGACTGCCCGGATGACTCGGGAAGCAACGGAGGCCGAGTTAATGGAACAAACCATTTGCCGGCTGAACTCATTTTTAGAACATGGGGTAACTACAGTAGAAGGCAAAAGCGGGTATGGCATGAATATAAAAACAGAATTAAAGCAATTAAGAGTAATGAAGAAATTACAGGAGCAGCATGCGATTGATCTCGTGCCGACATTCATGGGTGCCCATGCTGTCCCGCCAGAATTCAAGGGGCGGGAAGATGAGTTTGTCGAGCATCTCATTAATGATATGCTTCCTGTTGTAGCGGCAGAAAAGCTGGCAGAGTTTAACGATGTATTTTGCGAAAAGGGTGTGTTTACCCCAGAACAATCTGAAAGAATATTGGAGGTGGGAAAAGAGTACGGACTCATTCCCAAAATACATGCAGATGAGATTGAGCCTTATGGTGGAGCTGAACTGGCAGCCAAAGTAGGGGCCATTTCTGCAGAGCACTTGTTGAAAGCCTCGGATGAAGGCATAGAAGCGATGGCGAAAGCTGGGACGATTGCTTGTCTTCTTCCGGCAACGGCCTTGTATTTACGTGAAGAAGCTGCGCAAGGAAGAAAAATGATTGATGCGGGCGTTCCTGTTGCTATATCTACAGACTGCAACCCAGGGTCCTCACCGACCACTTCCATGCCGCTCGTGATGAATTTAGCCTGTATTTCAATGAGAATGACGCCGGCAGAAGCCCTGACAGCTGCTACGTATAATGCCGCTTGCGCGATTAACCGAGAAAAACAAATTGGTTCATTGGAAGCTGGCAAGCAGGCGGACGTGGTCTTATGGAACGTAAAGAATTATCAGGAGCTGCAATATTTGTTCGGTGTGAATCATGTTCATTCTGTCTGGAAAAAAGGCGTGCGAGTAGTAAGTGGCAAACAGACAAAGGCTAATGTAAATGCACATGTGTTTTCCGAATAGAAGGAATGTTTCACGTGAAACATTGTTGACACGATAAGAACTAATCAAGAAGAACCTTTCAAAAAGCCTAGCTTTTATGAGAGGTTCTTTTTTGTTGAATAGATATGGAGAGAAAGAGAGTATTCACGCTGAGATAGTGGTTGGAGGGATGGCAAGAAATCCCCTTGATGTGCAGAGATAATAAAGTTGTTTAAACATCCTTCTTCCATATTTTTAAAATAATTGATCGGTTCTTTTGTACTCAACCGATCAATTATATAAAAACAACTGCAATTACTAACATAAATAATAGTTGATTCACAATCTTACTTCTTTCCAGTTTAGAACCTTTTTCATCATGTTCATTAATTAAATATTTTTATTCTCTATACAGCCGTCACAAAGTTGTCACTTACGAAGAATTTGTGAAATCTATATACTGACTCTATTAACAGAAAGGAGTGTTAACATATGCCAACTACTAGAAAAGAAAGCCTCTATTTTGGTTTAATCATGTGTTTTGGAATGGTGCTTTTTATGACTCTTTATAACCTTTACCTTAATGATGCATTTGGACAAATTTCTTTCTTGGGAGGAATAACGGATTTTCTTATAGGGTTTATTGTTGCATTAATTCTTGACCTGTACCTAGTAGGACCTCTAGCTAAAAAAGTAGCTTATAGATTAACAACAAATACAACAAATGTGCTATATAAGGTTCTAACAATATCCACATGTATGGTTATTGGAATGGCTTTTTTCATGTCCATTTACGGTTTGGTGACAAGTTATTTCCACAATGGTTTTTCTTCCAACTCGGTTATCAAGGAATTTTTCTCCGTATTTTTCAGGAATTTTGTAGTAGCATTACCTTTGCAAATCATTATTATAGGGCCAATAGTTCGCTATATATTTACTAAGTATATAAAAACTACTCAAAATAATTTAGTAGTCTAACTATGTTACGTTACAGGTAGCTCCTGAGATTATTCTTTTTATGTCTTGGGTTAAATTATCTGGGGCGTTAGCTCAATAAGAAGTAAACAACTTCATTATTCATTTTTTAAGTAATACATAAGCAGATGGATATAATTTGCAACAACTTTAAAGAGCTTTACTGCGCATAGAATGTAGTAAGGCTCTTATCCTTTTTAATCAAAATTCAATAACTTTATTATCAATAGATACTTGAGGGAATAGCTACTCTTTTGCCTTTTCTAGCCTTTGAAATCACCGACTGTAAAATTTTCTCTTATGATATAATCTTTCTGTACTAGTTAACTAGAGACATAAAGGGGAGTTATTATGCGAAGAGTTGTAGGTAGTCTGGCTGCTTTATTCATTATATTTACCTTCGTCATCCATGCCTCTGCCCAATCCCTCACCGATATAGACAGTCATTGGGCGAAGAAGGAGATTGAGACACTTAATAGCATGGGAATCGTTAGCGGTTATGAAGATGGAAAATTTCGTCCATATACTCAGGTGACACGAGGACAATTTGTTGCTTATTTAGTCCGTGCATTAGATTTGCCAGCGGGTGAATCAGCATTTCCGGATGTGCCGGCCAGCAGCCGTCTTTATAAGGAAATAGCTGCTGGTAAGAAAGCAGGCTTGATTAGTGGAAATGCCAAGGGGTTAGCTCTTGCTGATGCACCGGTGACACGGTCAGATGTTGCTGCTATGCTGGATCGGGCGATGCAGCTGAAAGGCGATTATACAAAAAGACAGCCACTCACATTCACAGACGCCTCGAAAATCGGAAAATACGCATATGGCGCTGTTGAGCGAATGAGTTACTATGGCTTAATTAAAGGAACTGCCGATAATAGATTTGAACCACAAAAGGTAGCTACACGTGGAGAAGCTGTTGTATTCATATATAGAATGATGGACAAGCTCGATCTGCTAGGTGGTGAACAGAAACCGCAGCCTTCAGATAACCAGGAGGTCGTCATTCCTGTTAATGATCAGCAGTCTGTGAAGGTGAGGATGAATACGAAAGGTGTCCCGCTTATATACAACAAAAAGGTGATGGATGATCATGTTTTATCTACAGATAGCCACTACTATTATTATTTAGGGCAGGTATCTAAACCACTTGGCTCCCTTCAAGTCACATTGCGCAAGCTGGATAATGGCGATACATTTGTATTTACGAAATTTATTCACAATGGTTCCGATACGTATTCCGCTTCTGTTAGCCTGCCATTTGAGCAAGCCAATGAACATTCGATAGCAAAATACTCTTCATTCGGAACGGTTAATCAATCACATCACTCTGTATTTGGTGTTGATAAAACCTCCCATCCTGTTGGTATCCTATCGGTGAAAAACGGGACAACATTAAAAAATGAAATGATGGTCGGTAAAAATTATATTTCTCTCCAACGACAGACGAACTACTCAAACGGACAAAGATCTGTTATTCGAGAGCTGCTTGATGAAAAAGAGAGCTATGAAGTAGTCGAGGATACAGCGAAGCAAACGATTACTGCCCAAATGAACATGGAAGTAAGAGGAAAAGCCATTTCTGAATCATGGCTGCTGCTCTCAGGCAAACCGCTGTTTGAAAATGCGAGTAACCGGGACGACTGGTTCAAACGTACAATCGCAGAGTATATTTCTATTAATAACTGGCTCACAGCGGATGGAGCCTACACAAAATTGCCTTGGTCTATTGAACCGGCTCATCAAATGGGATATGGACGCAATGTAGGGCGTCTACAAGGAGGCGTTTACTTAACCGTTTATAATGAGAATAAGGAGCGTTACCTTCGTGATCTCGTTGTTAATTCACTGGCCGATCTTGATACTCTTTCCGGGGGAGCATTGACTGCTGGTGACAATCCTATCTTTGAAACCGAGTATACAAGCTCAGGGCTCAAAGAGCAGTATGGTCTGACAGCTCCTTACATTGATACCCGCCATAATGAAAATGCCGCTTTATTTCTTAAGAACACAGCCGAATCCTTAAATATTTCACAGCTAAAAGGAGCGAATCTGCGTTATGCCGATTTTCTTGTCTCGCAAAAGGGGCTTGGAAATATTATTCCAGTGACGGCATCAAGTTATTTAATTGCTGATTATTATAAGGCTGATGGGCCGAAAGTGAGAACTCATGCCTCACTTAATCACACACTTGGTGAAATGAGATTTTTACTTGAAACGTATAAACAGACGAAAAATAATGCTTATTTAACAACAGCCCGGCAATTAAAAGCAGGGGTTGAGAACTTAAACTGGGCTCGTCCGAACGGCGACCTTTGGTATCAATATAACGGCAATGGCAAATTTGGCGGCAATGATTATGAAAACTTAACGCTGATGGATTTATTGTTGAGCCAAAATATCTTTGCGGAAGTAGATATTCCGCGCAGCAAAGCGTTTGATGCCATGATTAAACAAAAAACAAAGTACCTTGTTGATAATGAAAAACCGATTATTCCAGCGGTTGTTCAGCTGCTTCGCGAGCAGGGCTTCGGTGCCATGATTAATGAAGCGTATCCTGCCACTACAAGAAAAGCAGATGTGAACGAACGACCGAAAGATACACTTGACTTGCTAGCTGAATAAAAAGAAGCTGTCCTAGCCCATGCTTGTTGGCTGTGGACAGCTTCTTTTTTATAGAACTGATTTTTTGTTTTGATTATTCAGGAAAATCCTTGCCTTAATAAAGCGTATCGATTAAGATATTATTAACAAAAATGGAAGGGTGGACCTGAAGCTATGATCTATTAATCCTATTCTTTAAGAAAAAATCGTTAATGAGTATACGAAATTTTTCTGAATAGGATTAGTTTGTACATTTTTATACAACCAACAAGATCATTGTGTCTCTTCCATTAGGGATATCATGTCCTGTTTGACATTGTATTGTACTGATTTCCTCCTGTTCAGAAACTCTCTGAGGGGGTTTTTATTTTGGAAAAAAACATTTCAAACAAAGCAAGTGATAAAGCTGAAATAAAGCCATCGCCTAATTTATTTCGGAACCGCGTTTTTCAGGCGATTATTATTTCAGGTCTTTTTTTACAGATCGGTATATGGATACGGAATTTTGCTGTTCTACTGTTCGTTATGGAGCAGACAAATGGTGACCCGTTTGCAGTTTCAATGATTTCAGTAGCAGAGTTTGCGCCGATTTTTATTTTTTCATTTATTGGAGGCGCGTTTGCTGACCGTTGGAGTCCAAAGAAAACAATGGTATGGTGTGACATTTTAAGTGCTTTATCTGTATTTGCGGTGCTGGTAACGCTTGTTATGGGAACTTGGAAAGTGGTATTTTTTGCCACGTTGATATCAGCGATTCTTTCACAGTTCTCTCAGCCGTCGGGCATGAAGTTATTTAAAATGCACTTAGCCGGAGAGCAGATGCAGGCGGGGATGTCAGTCTACCAAACATTATTTGCCGTGTTTATGGTCTTAGGCCCTATTATTGGCACGTTTGTCTTTGAATCTTTTGGCATCAACATTTCAATTGCTATTACAGGCGCTGCTTTTTTGCTTTCGGCTTTCGCACTCGGTTTTCTACCTAAAGACCGGAGCATGGAGGAAGAAAATAGAGAAACAACTTTATGGCAGGAAATGAAAAGCGGCATTCAATATGTGTTGAAAAAGAAAGAGTTAAGTTTGTTGGGGTTATGCTTTATGGCAGCAGGGCTGGGCATGGGGTTTATTCAGCCGCTTTCGATCTTTCTCGTAACAGAGCAATTAGGCTTGCACAAAGAAAACCTTCAATGGCTATTTATGGTGAATGGCGTCGGCATGATTATAGGTGGAGCAGGCGTGATGGTTTTTGCTAAAACAGTCGCTCCGCAAAAGCTTCTTATCTGCGGAATGCTTGCGAACGCCATTGGTTTGGCGGTAATGGGATTATCTACGAACCTTTGGCTGACACTCATAGCTGAATTTTTTAACGGGCTAATGATGCCTTGTATCCAGATCGGCATTAACACGATGATTTTGCAAAGAACAGAAGGTGCTTTCATTGGCAGGGTCAATGGGATTTTAAGTCCATTGTTTACTGGTTCGATGGTATTAACGATGAGTGCAGCAGGCCTCCTAAAAGGTTTGTTCTCTCTCATCGCTATTTTTGAAGCGGCAGCCGTTTTGTTTATTATCGGTATGATCTGTGTTCTACCTTTATATAATATGAGAGGGGAAACAAAGCCGGATCCTGTGGACCCTCAGGGATAGAGTAAATATAGGGAATTAGAAAGAAGCAGCTCCTCACCCATCTTCATGGGTGAAGGGCTGCTCCTTTTTAATTATGAAGCACTTTAGCCTGCGACGTATAGAAACGATAGACAGCAAAAGCGATGAAAGACAAGATAATTCCTGAAATATATGGCAGGCCAATCATGATCGAAAACAGCCAGCCGCCTAATGGAGGACCAATAATTCTTCCGAGTGAATCGAACGATGATAGCAATCCTGTGGCATTCCCGTAGCCGCTTGTTGATGTTTTGGTAAGCAAGGCAGAAACGCTTGGGCGGATCACTCCATTTCCTATTCCAAAAATCGTTAAGAAAATAGCCGCTGTCGCAAAGTTGTTGACCAATAAGATTAAGCCAAAGCCAATGGCTGAAACAAGAATGCCGATTTGAATAACTGTGCCTTCACCAAATTTTTTCGTTAGCCTCCCGACTAATCCACCTTGGACAATGGCACTGGCAAATCCCATAATCATAAAAACATAGCCTAGATTTACACTTTCGAGCCCTGCTTTTTTAGCGCCGTAATAGGCAAATGTAGCTTCTAAGCCGGATAGGGACAACGAAATGAAGAATTGCAGGACCAATAAAATAGATACAGGTCCACGCACAGTTTGGCGGAACGGCTTTTTTTCTCGATGTCCTGCCTTTCTCTTTTCTGCTGGGAGTGATTCTTTCAGCAAAAGCAGGACGAGAAAGAAGGTTACCAGTGAGGAAATACCGGCAATATAAAATGGCATGTTCAGGCTTGTCTTTGAAAAAATACCGCCAATCGCTGGTCCAAAAATAAAACCAAGACCGGTGGCGGCCCCGATAATGCCCATACCCTTTCCGCGTTCTTCCGGCGTGGTAATATCAGCAGCATAAGCCATTACTGTCGGCATATTGGCGGCTGATAATATGCCGCCGATGATCCTCGCAACAAACAGCATCCAAAGGGAAGAAGACCATCCCATGAGGAAAAAAGAAAGGGACAATCCTAGAATTCCGATCATAATAACAGGTTTGCGGCCAATACGATCTGAAATCCGGCCCCACACCGGCGCAAAAAGAAGCTGCATCAATGAGTACACAGCCATAAGTAAACCTAATTGTGTAGGTGAAGCGCCGATATTTTCTGCGTAAAATGGCAGCACAGGAATAATGATTCCAAAGCCAACCATAACGAGAAACATAACGACAAATAAAATAGGCAATGCTTTTTTTGTTTCTGGCATGACCATTCCTCCAATTTTATTGGACAACTAAGCATCCTGCTCATCGTAATTTTATTAAAAATAATATGTATACAATAAATTAGTTTAACAACAAAACATAGAAAAGAAAACTGGGGACCTTTATTAGGGACCGGACATTGTCAGTGCATGTAAAGCAATAACTATGTATGTTTATAAAAAAGAAAACGTTCCTTTTCAAGAAGCAGCAAGAATTTAACTATGTGCTTTTACCGTTTTATCCAATAGTTGCGGGGAAAAGAGTACTATAGCGAGGAGGGGATTCCAATAAGAACAAGTATCATACTGTGCGGGTCACTCATCGTTACATTAGCCGGCTGCAATTCGATCAGTTCAACTGAAGAAAGGCCGGTTGCAGGACAAGAGGATCCGTCACATTCAGAAAGCCATCCAGGTAATGATCAACCACCTGCAATAAGCAGCGGACAAAAAAGTGCTTTGGAAGATCAAAAGCTCTTAACTCCTGAAGAAGTCATTCAAGCAACAAAAAAGCAGTTACACACAACCGTACCCGTTCAACTGCCAAAGAGCATGGATATTTCAGTAGATCACCATTTAACAGCTGAAACAAGTTCAAGAAGCAATGAGTATACGATTCAATTTATTGAAATGAATGAGCCTGTGCCGATCAATAATGATGCTTTGAAAAATGAAGAAGCGAACGTAGCTGTGTTGAGAGGAATGAAATATAATAGCATGAGCACAGCGGCTAAGCAGATTAATTATCAAGATCACTCAGACAGTGAAGGAGAAGCTGTTGATCTTGGCTTCGGAATAAAAGGATATAAAGATGCGGGGGCTGGTTCCCAGTTCATCGGCTGGAATGAGGGCCGGTGGTCCTTGGCTATGCGAGCGTTAACGGAACAAGGAGACGATCTTGAAGCAGAAGCAAAAAAAGTCGTTCAATATTTGGAAAAACATACACTGCCTGTTCCGCATGAAGCAGGGATGGTTATGCTGGACATCAGCAAAACGGGCGGAGAACACGTACAGCGTGTTGCCTGGCAGGAAAACAATGCCGTTTATGAAATTGAAACGCCGAAAGGCTACATGGAAGCTTTAAAGGTAGCAGTCTCTATTCAACAAAATCATTGACTACATTTATAGATAAAGTCCAATGGATGCCCATTAGGCCGACGAAGAAGCTGATGTTTTACTATAGACAATCAGCTTTTTTCTTTTCCTGCGCTATGTTACAAAGCTGGGCAAGCGATGAAGGCGATTGGCGTTCTTTTTTACTTGCTTGGCAAAAATTGCAGGAACGAGGGCATGTCCAATTGATTGCAAAGTGTAGTGGGGAGGCTGATTGCCGAAAAGGAGGACAAGAAGAGCAGGCTGACGAAAGGATAGCAGAGTAAAGTAATTTTATTTCTGCCATTCTTTATTGGCAGTGCCTGCACGCCGGGTTAGACCAATGGACAAAAATGAATGATAGCAACTGGACTCTTCTTCCTGAACTGATGGATGCTTATAGCGGCTTTTATGAACATAAAATGATGGAGCGGGCCTATTCATTTGGCATTATAGTCGGTGGCTATGGTGTTTCCAAGCTGTTTAAGTGGGAAATTTTAACAGGAAATCCCAGTTGTATTCACAACTATATTTAGCTTTCCCGATGATTTTATTCTTCGTGCTGAAATTAGCCGGAGAGCAGGGAGAAGCGAGAGTAAAAGACCGGCGATTTTAGATGAAATATGAATCCCAATACCCATGCTTATCAGAGGCTTCACAACGGTTATTGTCGCATCCGTTATTATGGCAAGCATCCTGATTTTAACAGGATAAAACGATTTTATTTTTTAAAAGGAGTGGGGTAGGTGGAAAAATTATATCAATTATTAGACGAGGTATTTGATGAGATGATAGCTATCCGTCGTTATCTGCATGAGTATCCGGAATTATCATTTCAGGAAGTAGAAACACCGAAATACATCGCTGAATATCATAAAAAATTAGGGACCGAAGTACGAACAGGAGTGGGTGGACGCGGCGTCGTAGCAACTTTGCGCGGCAGCAAGCCTGGAAAAACGGTCGCATTGCGGGCGGATTTTGATGCATTGCCGATCCAGGAAGAAACCGATGTGCCTTATAAGTCAAAGGTAGACGGCGTTATGCATGCGTGCGGTCACGACAGCCATACAGCGACACTGCTTGGACTTGCAAAAGCATTAAGTGAAATGAAAGATGGAATAGCGGGGAATGTTGTATTTATCCACCAGCATGCTGAGGAAGTGCTTCCAGGGGGAGCGATTGCCATGATTGAAGACGGTTGCCTTGAGAGGGTAGATGTGATTTTTGGTCAGCACATCTGGTCGAATGCACCGGTAGGAACAGTGGAATACCGTCCAGGCCCAATCATGGCAGCGGCTGATTTCTTTAAAATAAAAATTCAAGGAAAAGGCGGACACGGCGCACAGCCACACCAGACGAAAGACAGTGTGGTAATAGGTTCTCAGCTTGTCGGTAACCTCCAGCAAATTGTTTCACGAAGAGTGGACCCGCTTGATACGGCTGTTCTCTCCATTGGCTCTTTTGTGGCGAAAAATGCACCTAATGTTATTGCTGATACGGCTGTGCTATCAGGCACGGTAAGAACGTTTAGAGAAAGTACACGTGAGTCTATTGCGCAGGAAATAGAGCGTATCATAGTGGGCACTTGTGTCGCCGGAGATGTGGAATATACGTATGCATACGAAAAGGGTTATCCGGCAGCAGATAACCCGAAGGAAGAAATCGAATTCGTCATGGACATTGCTAGAACTGTTCCCGGTGTGACAGCAGTTAATGAATGCGAGCCGCAAATGGGCGGGGAAGACTTTGCTTACTATCTCCAGCATGTAAAGGGAGCGTTCTTCTTTACTGGGGCTCAAAATCCGGAACTGGGAGCAAGCTACCCTCATCACCATCCAAAGTTCAATATCGATGAGCGGGGCATGCTGGTGGCAGCGAAAGTGCTGGGTGCAGCAACTTTAGCCTATTTGAAAAAAGAAATGAAATCAATTATTTAAAGAGGAAAAATGATGCCTGTCCAGACATTTGCTGAGCAGGCATTTTATTTTTTAATCAAATATGTAAGCAAGTGCCTTCATTGCCTGATCTACACTTTCAACGGTCGCACTGGCTTTCCTCGACAATTCTTTTAATGGATGATGCAAAGATTCTGGACGGATTAAAATAAGGGGCTTTCCAAAAGTAATGGCGGCACTTGCATCCATCGCTGTATTCCACTGTTTATATTTTTCTCCAAATAGAGCGATGACAAGATCAGCTTTTTGCATCAGCACCTCTGTGCGCAAGTTGTTAAAGCTGGATGCCGCTGCGTCGCGAAAAATGGCGTTCGGCTGCTTGCCTAAAATTTCTTCACCAATAGAATCAGAACGGTCATGGTCTTCCATTGGGCCGACAAAGTCAATAGGGAGTTTGAGCGCTGCAGCTTTCTGTTTGATTTCCTCACGCCAAGCACTGTGGATTTCCCCAGCGAGATAAATAGTTAACCTCATTATTCACCCTCCTAGTAAATATTTCCTTCAGTATATCATGCTTCGCTCTTTTAATTAACCAGCATATATGTGGTTACATTGCTGAAAGAAGTTTACGGGCGTCTAGCCAAGGGAATCTCCGGCAATGTTTTTAAGGCCGTTTATGCGGTTGCCCCCATTGCTGGTTGCCTTTAAATAGTTTTCTTTTCACTGTATTCCATTAAGACTTTTTATGTTTTCGGTCGGCCAGGTTTATTAAGGAAAGTTCTTCTATTTTCTTTTCAACAGATTGCAACCGGTCTCTTATAGAAGTGATGCGGATGCTCATGGATGATAGGGAGTCCAATATTTCTTTCAAAGTTGCTCTCGGCATGCGATCTCCTTCTTCCTTTGTATTTTTTATCGTAATTTTAAAAATCAACAGAAATCGGATTCTTTATGCAACCATACACTTTAACGGATAAGTTAGTAAAGAGGGAGTTCCCCTCATGTTTTCATATGTTTAAGACAAGGAAGCACCTGGTTTTACCGTGCATTTGTAATGAATACTTCCTTATTGGCTAATTTACCCATTCGTGTATCGAAAACAAACATGCGGGGCATAGAGAGAGGTCGCTGTTTTTACAGTTCTCTAGACATAAAGTATAATAAAGGGATATTCTATCAATAAAGGTGGTGTGTACCAATGACTAATCAAAATGAAAATACAAATTTACCCCCAAAAACGTGCACGATTGAGCGCTTGGTAACAGTTCCGGCGGATGTTGAGAAAGTGTTAAAAGGACAGAAAACAGCTACACGCCGTAATGGCAGATATGCGGATATTGGTGAAATTATGACGCTTGAAGGCAAGGAGTTTGTTATTGAGCGTGTGTATTCGCAGTCACTTGGAGAATTAACAGATGAGCAGGCAAGGCAAGAAGGATATGAAAGCCTCGAAGAATACAAGGAATCGATTTTATCTATGCATCCCGGCATGCCTTGGGTGCCAAGCATGAAGGTATGGGTTCATGAATTTCAGCCTGTGCAGAAATAATTTTAAGAAATGAATATCGTTTATCAGCTTCTTCTGTATACACACATTCTTAGTGCCGTCGCATCCATCGGTCCATTTTTTGTTCTGCTCGTCTTAATTAAGAAAATGCAGACAGCTGGGATGGATGCGCAACAGGCCTACATATACGTATTTACTTCTTCTGTCAGGCTGGTTAAACACGCTGGACACGTATTGGTGGCCTCTGGAGCCTTGCTGATCATAAATGGGCCGTGGCCATGGAGTACGTCATGGGTTGTTATGACAATTATTATCATGTTCAGCTCTATATTCTTTCTCGCCCGTGCTTTTTCTCCGACATTGAGAAAATTTGATGAGCCGGGGGCCGATAAGCAGATGCTTGTAAATAAGCTGCATCGGTCTGTATGGATTTATATCTTTTTATTAATGCTCATGCTCTGGTTTATGACAATGAAGCCGAATCTATGGTAGATTACTTGAAATGATGAAGAGACCAAGCGAAGATAGACGCTCAAAGCAGCTATCTTCGCTTGTTTTTTGTTTTAGCCATGCTTTATCGTGATAATATGATAACATGGTAGTATGCTAAAATTTTCCAATTAATGATTGACGGATATTTTCAACTAAGATTATAATAGGAAGTGAGTAATGAATATTTTTTATTTTCAGATTTGGGTGGTGGTTGAATGTCACAAACGATACAGATCGGTAAAATTGCCACCTTGCTCGCGATGCTCGATGAGACAGAGTGCCGCATGTTTGATTCGGCATTTGATCAAGTATCTTTCTGCCAGGGAAAAGTAGGATCTATGAACACGCAGAAAGTGATTTCGGCTGTTGAGACAGCAGTAAAAAGAAATCAGTTAATTGAGGAAGATGTGTACAGGGAAACCCACGCTTTATATCACGCTATTCTCGAAGCATTGGAAGGGGTAACAAGAGGCAGGCTGGCCATTGGTGAAATGTTGAGAACGGTCGGACTTCGCTTTGCTGTTGTACGGGGAAGGCCGTATAAACAAGCGAACGAAGGAGAGTGGATTGCCGTCGCTTTTTACGGCACGATTGGCGCACCTGTAAAAGGGTTAGAGCATGAGGCGATCGGTCTTGGAATTAATCACATTTAATTAGGTGGTTGCACATACAAGTTCTTTGCTGCTCCTCACTAGGCTGTACGCCTTAAAAGGTAAGCATTCTTACTCCGTTCAACAAGATCTGAGGCCAGCGATTGTACATCCACACATTAATAGCACAAGCAGCAATGAAGGCAGCTGATGCGGGCAATTAGTTGCATCAACCTTCTGTGCGGGCTGTGTCAGTAAAAAGTTTAATTGAATACAATGAATCATGACCTATAGTAACTAGTCGTTAGGAGGTGATGATGGCTCATTCTTTATATGCCATCGTCGCCTCTTTTTATGTTTTAAAATTAAAAGGAGGAAAAGAAAATGGTGGAATTAACAGGAGGCTCTTTAACAATTGAACAGCTAAGAAGAATTTG
This sequence comes from Pseudobacillus sp. 179-B 2D1 NHS, assembly GCF_045370945.1. Lineage (NCBI taxonomy): Bacteria > Bacillati > Bacillota > Bacilli > Caryophanales > Bacillaceae > Pseudobacillus > Pseudobacillus sp. 179-B 2D1 NHS. The sequence continues at coordinate 157,741 of NZ_JBIQDP010000005.1, read as the reverse complement.
TTTTGATCAAGAGAAAGTAGCCATTTCGGCTGAAAGTATGGAACGAGTACTAAAGAGCCGGTTGGCGGTCGATCGGATTGTATCGGAGAAAAAAACAATCTATGGGATTACGACAGGATTTGGTAAATTCAGTGACGTCATCATTAATGAAGAAGACGTACAGGACTTGCAGCTGAACTTAATCCGTTCCCACGCCTGCGGGGTCGGCCATCCTTTTCCGGAAGTTGTTTCCCGGGCAATGATGGTACTTCGCTTGAATGCCTTGTTAAAAGGATTTTCTGGGGTGCGTCCGGTACTAGTAGAAACATTGGGAGAGCTTATTAATCAATCGATTCATCCGTACATCCCTCAACAGGGGTCTTTAGGAGCATCCGGTGATCTGGCACCGCTCTCTCATCTTGCTCTTGTGCTAATTGGCGAGGGGAAAGTGCACGGGGAAAATGGTGAACCTGTTGATTGTGCGTCCGTTTTAAAGCAAAAAGGTATTGAACCGATTGTTTTACAAGCGAAAGAAGGGCTGGCACTTATTAATGGTACGCAAGCTATGACAGCGATGGGCGTTATTAATTATCTGGAAGCCGAGCAGCTCGCTTATGATAGCGAATGGATTGCCGCTATGACGATGGAGGGATTGGAAGGGATTATTGATGCTTTCCATCCAGCTATTCACGAAGCAAGGGGTTACCCGCAACAGCTTGCTGTAGCTCAGCGTATGAGTGAATGGGTAAAAGGCAGCCAGCTAATTACACGCCAGGGTGAAAAGCGCGTTCAAGATGCTTACTCTATCCGCTGTATTCCTCAAGTACATGGAGCTTCATGGCAGGCGCTTGATTATGTGAAAGAAAAGCTGGAAATTGAAATGAATGCAGCCACCGACAACCCGCTTATTTTTGAAGAAGGAGATCTCGTAATCTCGGGTGGCAATTTTCATGGACAGCCCATTGCACTAGCAATGGATTTTATGAAAATCGCCGTTGCGGAACTGGCCAATATTTCTGAACGCCGAATTGAGCGGCTCGTTAATCCACAGTTAAATGATTTGCCGCCATTCTTAAGTCCGGAACCTGGCCTCCAGTCTGGTGCTATGATTATGCAGTATGTAGCCGCCTCTCTTGTCTCGGAGAACAAAACACTGGCTCACCCGGCGAGCGTGGACTCGATTCCCTCCTCCGCAAATCAGGAAGACCATGTTAGCATGGGAACAACCGCTGCCCGTCATGCGAGCATGATTATTCAAAATGTCCGCCGTGTGCTCGCTATTGAATGCATTTGTGCTATGCAAGCGGTAGAATATAAAGGCATAGAAAAAGTAGCACCAAAACTTCGTAACAAGTGGGAGCAACTGCGCAGCATAGTTCCAAGTATAGAAAAAGATCGAGTATTTTCAGAAGATATGGAAAGAATGAATCAAGCTTTACACCCCATTACAAGTGACCGGCTTAAAAGAAGCGTATCGGATCTTGCTTAAGTGACAAAGGTTGCCAGTTCTCTAGGAGGCTGGCAATTTTTGTTTTATGTTCCCTACTTTTTAGGAAGGGGAATATGATATGATGAAGGCAGAATCTTTGTTAAATAAAGACAACCATTATGAATGAGGACAGCCCTTTTGGATCTTCCGCTATCTATTGAATGAAGGAGAAGATAAAGTTGAACCAGTTCATAACACTTTTAATTTACTTGATTGGAATGCCTATGGCCGGATGGACGATCTATCGTTCGCTGGAGCGTTTCATTGGCCACTTGGACGCCAGAGCAAATATAAAGACAAAGCTGAATGAACTGAACCAACTAGGGGAGTGTAGCCACTGTGGACGGTTAAGTCGTACATACCAAAGGGAGTTGGTTCGCTACGAGCTGCTTTTTCAAGAGGATAGGCTAGCGAATACGGATCAGGCTTGCCCTCATTGTAAAAAAGAAGCGTTTTTTCTGCAGGTCGAGCAATCTCTTCCATTTCATGATAAGCATATAGACTGCCTGCCTCTTGAGAAAAGTGAATATGCTGAATATGAAAAGCAAATAGAGCAACATGAGGAGCTTGTATATTTATCCAAGACGAATGAGCTTTTTAAAAATAAACTGACGTAAGTGTGTGGCGACTACATCTATAGGTAAACAGAAAGAGCTTCGTATTGTCTGAAGCTCTATTTGGTTTGTAGATCAATCTAGAAACAGAATTAGCTATTGGATTAGGGATGTGCTTGTTTTATTGCAATATGTATTTCAATCTCTCCGCTGGGATAGTATTTCTCGTAATCAAACGTATAAGCTCGGTGCAGGGCGCCTGATTCTTCTAAATCCCATATCTTGCTCCAGGTCTTAAATAGTCCTTGTTCATCGGCTGCATCCACTTTGAATACTTGATAAAGCTCATTCGCAGGAATCTTTAATACGGTTTCTGCGTTGCTTTCCATACCGACACCTAATGAATAATCTCCTTTGTAGTTATTTTCATAATCATAATAAACCCCATAAGTACAATTTTGATTGTCTACCAGACTTCGGGAAGCCTCTTCCCACAGCGTTTTAATTTTCTCCATTACTTGATCATCGTTAAAATTATTGGTTCTAATGCTGTTAACTAAATACAATTGCATCATTAATCAGCCCTTTCGAATAAATTAGCTTATTTGATTAGTAGGTAGGAAGGGAAACACAATTTTTATTTATCAGCCCTTATCAATAGAGAACAAATGTTCCTTTGTTAAAATATAGAACATTTGTTTTTGTTTGTCAAATAGTAAAAAGACCAATCGTGCTTCAAAGTAGAAAAACTCTGTTCACTTGCAAGGAGTGAACAGAGTTTTTTTATTGGTTGAGTTTTCTAGCTCCTCTTATAAGCAACCATTGAAGCGGCAGACGGCCCCATAACAACGGCTTGGGCAATTGTTTTCCGTTTAACGGTAAATTTTTAACGGCCATATAAATATTAGCGGGAAATACAGCAACGAAAAAAGTTGGCAGCAGTCTTGAAACAGCGGTCACCGCTTTGTTTAAAAGCAATAGTCCGCCGAACAACATTTCAATTACACCGCTAATCCAAACAATCTCCTTTTTAAAAGGGATTTGACGGGGGATGATCGATTGAAACCCTGCCGTTCGTGTAAAATGAAGAATACCCGCAGCAAAAAGTCCAATCCCATATAGGAATCGCAATAACTGTCTCATTCCAGCAACGCCTCCTTTCCTTTTTCTCTTACTGTACCCGATTATAGATGAAATGAACAAAATAGCTCTATAACCAGTCGAGGATTACAAATAAAAGTTCACAAGCAGATTTCTTGGGAAATAAAACTGATAAAATAATAACGAATCATCAGCATTCATTTTGAGACCGTGCCTCTTTGCTGTACAATTTTTTACAGGCGAACCGTTGAGCAAGACATTAAAGTGGGGGTGATTGAATGAGTAGTGACGGGCCATTACGACCCTTTACTATCGAGGTGATCCGCATATTAAAAGAGATTCCTTCTGGATATGTTGTTACATATGGACAAGTTGCCCGCATGGCTGGCAGTCCGCGTGCAGCCCGGCAGGTGGTTCGGATTTTACATTCCATGAGCAGGAAGTACAAACTGCCTTGGCATCGCGTAGTTAATGCTAAAGGGGAGATAGTTGTACCAGATGATAATTCCCGGAAATTGCAGCGGTTATTACTGGAAGACGAAGGTGTTCCGTTTACGAAAGATGGGCGGGTGGATTTGAAGCAATTTGAAAGTTCTCATAAAGGAAGATAATGAAACAAAGAAAACATCTGATAAAGAAGGCATGAAAGAATCAATTAATCAATATATAGTATAAGCGGAATCTAATCATTGCTTCAGTTGTTGGAAAAGTTAAAAAGGCAGTAAAAGAGATGTTCATCCATAATTAGAAAGGAGTTGATCGAAGTAGGAAGGCGGTCTCCCTTTCCAAAATAGTTTTTTTTGATTAGAATGGAGGAGAGGAAGGACAGTATCTTCCTGGTGGATTTTTTAATAATACGATAAACGTAATGAGGTATGAACATATGCTGAATGAAGACATTTATAAAGAATTGGTCACCATTTGTGGTGAAAGAAACGTACTGCGTGATGAGCCGTTGAAGGATCATACATTAGTAAAGATCGGCGGCAAAGCAGATTTTTTAGTGATGCCTGAAACATATGAAGCGGTGGCTGAGGTCATTCGTTTAAAGGAAAAGCATCAACTGCCGTTTACTTTGCTTGGAAACGGATCGAATGTAATTGTCCGGGATGGTGGAGTTCGGGGAATTGTATTGCAATTTAAGCATTTGGCAGCCCTTCGCGTAGAAGGAAATCAGCTAATTGCTCAAGGGGGAGCAAATATTAAGGATGCTTCCCGTTTAGCGTATGAGCATAGTTTAGCTGGACTGGAATTTGCCTGCGGAATTCCAGGTTCCATCGGCGGAGCGATGGTGATGAATGCTGGCGCTTATGGCGGTGAGGTGAAGGACGTCATTGATCATGTCAAAATAGTGACCCAGCAAGGCCAGCTTCGCACGTTGAAGAAAGATGAATTAGCACTCGGTTACCGTACAAGTATTATCAGTCAAAATAAAGATATCGTGCTTGAAGCTGTTTTTACGCTTGAAGCTGGTGACCAGGCGGAAATTAAAGAAAAAATGGATGATTTTACATTCCAAAGGGAATCAAAACAGCCACTGGAGTACCCATCTGTGGGCAGCGTATTCAAACGGCCGCCAGGCTACTTTGCCGGGAAATTAATTCAGGATAGCGGTCTGCAAGGAAAAGGAGTCGGTGGAGCGGAAGTTTCAACCAAGCATGCTGGGTTTATCATTAACAAAAACAATGCAACAGCAGCTGATTATATTGCAACCATTGAAATGGTCCGCCAGAAAGTAAAGGAAACGTTCGGAGTAGAACTTGAACTAGAAGCAAAAATCGTCGGTGAGGAAATAAAATAGTTTTATGAAACAGTCCCAGGATAGGGCTGTTTCAAGCTGTTGGCAAACGCTCGATTTCTTTGTTGCTGGCTTGTCTGCGATGCTCATGATTCCATGATCAATTCGCTTCTCGCCAGGAAAGACAAACGTCTTTAATCCGCCTGCAAACATATAAAACAGACTTTATCTGCACTAAAAAACAGTCCCGTCTCAGGACTGTTTTTTAGTTAAGTGTATCTTAATTCCTCTAAAACTAATTGCAGTTTTTCCAAGGAAGAGATAAAGTCAAATTGGAGTTGTTCATATAGATAAATAGATCAAGGGACAGCGGGGAGAGAACATGATTTTTCTAAGCTTTTTAATAACAATTATTTGTCTGGTTGGCAGCATTACCGGACTCGTATCCAATCCAACTGATAGTGAAAGAATGATCTTGATTGGCTGGCTTATACTCGGCATTGCGTTATTTGTATTTACGGTGCTCCGGTACAGAAGAAAAAAGGGGAAGAGGGATGACTTATCAGATTGCTGTGATTGTCCGCCGAATGTATTTAGCTTCAAAGGATTTGATTGTGACAAGGATGGAGACTGCGATTGCAGTCCGGATTGCTCACCATGAAAAGTTTTTTTATGGATCTTCTTACATTAAGTTTTATGCCTTGCCATCGTAAGCCGGAGCGGTCGCTAATTGTAAAAGGAAGGCAGTTCCCTGTCTGTTTCCGGTGCATGTTTTTGCTAATCGGCTTGCTTTTGTCAGGGCCTCTAGCCATTTATGGGCCGTTATGGCCACTCCTGCCCTCTCTTGTCGCAGCTGTTGCCGCCTGCCTCCCGTTGCTCGTCGACGGCTTCACACAAAAGTGGAAATTGCGTTCAAGCAACAACTTTTTACGAAGCCTAACGGGATTGGCAGCTGGAGCAGGTCTCGCCCAATTTGCTGTAGCGGCAGCGAATGCTGGTGTCCGCTTTATTCTTTACTGACTTTCTTTCATGACGGGCGGTTCTTTCAACAAGCTGCCAACAGCGGCAACCACTAATAAAATACCAGTAAAAAGAAAGCCTTGGGCTATTGTAAAAGCTAGCCAGCCGATTACTCCTGAGCCAGCAACGACACCGAATGAAAAGAAGGCGTAAAAGTATCCATAGGCTTTTCCGCGGTGATCAGGAGTGACGGCTCCAATGAGCAGTGAATTAAGAGAAGGAAATAGAAAGGCGAAGCCAATACCGTATAGTACCATACATAAATAAAGCAATTGAATGGCTTCAATTTGACTTGCCAAGGCGAGGCTTATTCCCATCATTGCCATTCCAAATGCTAGCGTGAATGAGGGTTGGATACGGTCAAATACTGTATTAACAGGTAAAAGAAAGATCATAACAGCTGTGATCCCGAAGACACTTAAAAGCATTCCGCTCGTCTGGGCATCGTAGCCGAGAAGAATGACTTTCAACGGCAGCATATAGGCGAGCACTCCCTGAGAAAACATAAGTAGGAATGCCCCGATAAATGCTTTCACTACTTCTGCATTTTTAAAGAAATCCCTCACGTTCATTTGTTCATTTTGCTTACTCTCTTCACTAGCTCTCCTGTTGGTACGCAACAGAAAGAATGCAAGTACACCTAACAGGAGCAGAGCCAAGGCGGTAACGGTTAAAACAGTCGTTTCACTCGTCCGGCTGGCAACGATGCCGCTGAATGCTGGTCCGACAATGGCTGCTAAACCAACAAATGCTCCAGAAATAGCTGCCCCTTTTCCTTTTTTTCCTTCTTTTGCTGCGTTCGCTAAATAAGTGAAAGCAGCAGGAACGATCAAGCCAGCGAGCATCCCATGTATAAAGCGAATAGCGAGCAGTGACCAGGCATCGACAGCAAAATGATAGAGTAATAAAGCCGCTCCTGTAAATAACAGGCCAGCCAGTAATACTCGAAAGGCCCCTTTTTTATCGGTGAGGAAGCCGGAGAGGATATTTCCGATTGTATTAGAGAAAGAATACATGCCAACAGCAAGCCCTGTTAAAAACGGTGTGGCACCGAGGCTTTCTGCAAAGGGGCTCATAATCGGCAGTTGTGTAAACAAGTCAAAAAACGAAAAGAAGATAATAATATAGACAAACACACGCATATTTTTAGCCGCTCCTATCCCGATGTTCTTCCTATTATTCTTCTTTTTGAAGAAAGTTTTGTCAAGGCAGCCTGTATTTTTTAGAAATTTCCATGCTTAATGGTTGAGTCTCGATCATAAATGATTCAAAATAAACAAGAGGATTTTCATCTCTTGGAGCATAAAAAGAGGAGTTTTTAACATGAATAAAGTTTTGTTTTGGTTGACGTGGGGGCTGGCTTTTCTCATTATTAATCTGTCTGTTGTTCCCATTGCGGCATTTATATTATATGGTGCAGGGGAAAATGAAGGAATATTTTCCGCTACTTTTATAAGAATAGTCGGTCTTTTTCTGCTTGTTAATCTAATTACATTGCAAATGTTTATTGCTGGCCGCAAAGACAATAAAAGAGGCTTTCTTATTGGAGTGAATATGGCTGTCCTTCAGGTAGCAGGACTTGTCCTGTTTATTTCTACTATTTCAACTGTAGCTGTTATTTTTGTGATGGTTATTCTTCTTGTTGCGGCTGTCCTGCTTGTAAAAGAGATACGCCGGCCCGCATACTAAGCACCTGAACTGTAGTAATGGATTCTAGAATGATAGTTTTTTCCAACTCCAATGAGAATAACTGTGTTTAAAAAACTTTGTCTATGAGGGCAAAGTTTTTTTAGTTCTTAAATTTTGAGCCCTTCTTCATCCTATGATATGGTTTAGTAAATCAGTAATTTTTTGTAAAAACTACTATTGCGGAGGTTTTATCACAAATGAATAACTCTCAAGGCAATGACAACTTAGTCCCATTTACAAAAGAATTTACCAAGAACCCATACCCTGCTTATGCAAGATTAAGAGAAGAAGATCCTGTCTACCGCATCGCTTTGCCTGATGGGCAGCACGGATGGATGATTACAACATATGAAGCAGCAGTTGAGGCTTTAAAAGATAAACGATTTATTAAGGATTTTGCAAAACTATTCGGCGGCAATATGGATCATGGCAGTGTGTTTACTGAAAATATGTTATTTTCTGATCCGCCTGACCACAAACGGTTGCGCGGTTTAGTTCAAAAAGCCTTTACGCCGAAAATGATTGCAGGCATGAGGGGACGAATTCAAGAAATTACAGATGAGCTCTTAGATCAGGTGTCCGACCAGGGAACAATGAATTTAATTGATGACTTTGCTTTTCCGCTGCCGATTATCGTTATTTGCGAAATGCTTGGCGTCCCTTCAGCAGACCGCGATAAGTTTCGTGTTTGGTCTAACTCGTTAATTGAAGGGTCAAATGGAGAACACGCAGAGAACATGTATCAGCATATGACAGAGTTTGTTACCTACCTTGGTGAGTGGTTTGCCAAGACTCGAGAGCATCCGGGCGATGATTTGATTAGCCAACTCATACACGCGGAGAATGAAGGCGATCAACTGACGGAAAAAGAGCTATATGGAGTTGTCTCGTTGCTCATTATTGCTGGCCATGAAACGACTGTCAATTTAATTGGAAATGGGGTTCTTGCCCTGTTGGAGCATCCCGACCAGCTAAAAAAGCTAAAAAACAATCCCGATTTAATTCAAACGGCGATCGAGGAATTGCTTCGCTTTAATGGACCAGTTGAATTTAGTACTTCCCGCTGGGCAGGGGAGGATTTTGAGTTCAAAGGAAAATTAATGAGAAAAGGTGAAGTGGTGATTATCGCCCTCAATTCTGCTAATCATGATCCTGCTCAATTTAAGGACCCGGAAATTCTTGATATTACAAGAGAAAAGAGTCCGCATCTGGCATTTGGAAAAGGCATTCATCTTTGCCTTGGTGCACCGCTTGCTCGTCTAGAAGGTGAGATTGCCATTAACAGCCTGCTTCAGCGCTTTCCTGAGATGAAGCTCAGCGTTCACCCAGATAAACTGGAGTGGAGGCCGGGGATGATTGTTCGGGGGGTCAAAGAAATTCCAGTTTCCTTATACTAATGTGAAGAATAAATTAAAGCCGTCATTATTTGTAGATCATGGCTGCTTTAGTTGCCATGATCAGCGGTTTTGCCATTTTGATCGCAGAAAGAAGTTTTTCTTTTTAAAAAGCACGTGCCAATTAATTAAGACTTAAAACAATGAAGTGATCAAGCACAACTGCAATGAAGAATGAAATCTCCAATAAAAAAGCGCCGCTGCTTTTTAGCAGGGACGCTTTTTAGTGTTTATTGCTGTTCTTCTAGCTGCTTGACTCTTTCTTGCCACTCTTCTTCAGAAATTCCATGTTCAGCTACATATCTGTTGCGTGGATGGACACGGCATTCATGAGAGCAGCTGCGTAAATACTTATGCTCATTTTCTTCTGAAGCTAGAATCTTTTCATTACACTCCGGATTAGCACAGTTCACATAGCGCTCGCAAGGCTCACCGGAAAAATAGTCACGGCCGACAATTACATGTTCTTTTTGGTTAACAGGAACGCTGATGCGCTCATCAAATACATAACATTGGCCGTCCCATAATTCCCCTTGCACCTCAGGATCTTTTCCGTAGGTGACAATTCCGCCGTGCAGTTGTCCGACGTCTTCGAAGCCTTCTTTTAATAGCCAGCCGGAGAACTTTTCACAGCGGACACCGCCTGTGCAATACGTTAAAATTTTCTTGCCTTCTAATTTTTCTTTATTTTGACGAACCCAGTCTGGAAGCTCACGGAAATTCCGGATGTCAGGCTTGATGGCTCCTCTAAAATGTCCAAGGTCATATTCATAATCGTTGCGGGCATCGAGAACGACGGTGTCTTCCTGCTGCATTTGTTCAAAGAATTCTTTAGGCTCCAAGTATTTACCCGTCAGCTCTAAAGGATTAATGTCTTCTTCCAGGCGCAGGGTCACAAGTTCTTTTTTCGGACGAACTTTCATCTTTTTAAATGCATGCTCGTCTGCTTCATCAATCTTATATACCATGTCAGCAAAACGAGGATCCTTCTTCATTTCGCTCATGTATGCCTCTGCTTGTTCAACGGTTCCTGATACGGTTCCATTGATCCCTTCATGAGAGACTAGGATGCGCCCTTTCAACCCAAGTTCTTTGCAAAATTCCAAGTGCTCTGCTGCATACTCTTCCGGATTATCTATAGAAACATAATGGTAATATAATAAAACTCTATATGGTTTTGTGGTAATCAATGTTCTTACCGCCTTCTATTTAAAATGATTTCGAGTCATAAAACAAAAGAAAAGAGCCTTTTGTTTTATTTTTAAACATACATTACTATTTAAACAATTTTTCAGCGAGATAGCAAATGTTAGTTTTTTCAATTGAAAAGAAGCTAGCAGTTTAAATGTGATGGAACATTCTGTACAATTTTGATAGGAATATCAATTAATAAATAAAAGTGAGAAGGAGGAATAAAATGGGTGCTATTGATCTGCAGAAAAAGAGCTTAAAAGTAGTTCTGGAGAAAAAACAATTAACAGCGGTGACAGCACGTGTCGGTTTAGTGCTGGATATTACAGGTTCGATGAGAACACTCTACAAAAAAGGTACAGTTCAAAAGGTAGTGGAACGGATTTTAGCTGTGGCTGCGGAATTTGACGATGATGGAAAGCTGGATGTTTGGGTATACGATAATGAATTCTCACGCCTTGAGCCGGTGACAGAGAAAGATTTTGAAGGGTATGTGGATAGAGAAATTTTGCAAGATGATAGCGTGCATAAATTTGGCAGGAATGAGGAATTGCCTGTTATGAAAGATGTTTTGACGAAGTATTTGCAGGAAGAGACTGCAAAAGATCCGGCCTTTATCGTTTTCATCAATGATGGCGGCTGCCGGAAAAATATTAAGTCCCTTATCGAAGGATCAGCGGACAAGCCATTGTTCTGGCAGTTTGTTGGGATTGGCAATGGCAATTTCGACTTCTTAAAAAAGCTAGACACACTAGAAGGACGAGAGACGGACAATGCTAATTTCCTTCACATCGAAGAGATTGAGAAAATTTCTGACAATGAGCTCTATGATGCTTTGTTAAATGAATTTCCAAGTTGGCTAAAGGAAGCGGCACAAAAGGGGATATTAACAAATAATATGGCACAAAAAGAAACGGCAGCAACAGCAGAGCCGGAATCAGAACCAGAATCATCCTCTAAAGAGCAAAAAGGGTTTTTTAGCAGGTTGTTCGGCAAATAAAAGGGATCAGGCGAAGGTGCACCTGATCCCACATAGTCTTATCTGCAAAGGCTAATTTTTATTGTTGTCAGCATAAATGGCCATTGCTTCACACATAAATTTCGCAAGCCCCGGCCCAAACTGATCAATGTTTTTCGTGAATCGCTCATCAGCAACATACATCTGGCCCAACCCTTTAAATGCATCAAGAGAATAGCTGCCTATCTTATTCAAAAACAAGTACCATTCCTTAATAGCTGTCTGTACTTCTTTGGACTCAGGCGGATCATTGCGGAGAGCCGCAAGCTTTATATAGATGGCATTCATCCCTTTAGATAAGTCGTCTTGTTCTTCTTTAGACATGCTGGCTAGCTTAGCGTTTGATTCGTCTACTGCTTTGTTGCCCCAACGTTCTCGGGCCTCTTGTTCGTAAGGGTTTTGACTAAAATCAAAGCCCTCAAATTTTTCTTTGTTTGACATCTGAATGTCTCCTTTCATATGTTGAATGGTTTTTTCGACAGTCGCAATCATCTGATTAAGCCGGCGGCGTTTTTCAATTAGCATTTTCTGATGCAGCTCCAACGCTTCCCTGCGGTCAAATGAAGGACTGTCAATGATTTCTTTTATCTTTTTTAAAGGGAAGCCGAGTTCTTTGAAAAATAAGATTTGCTGGAGCATCTCAAGGTCTTCATTTGTATACAAGCGATAGCCCGCTTTTGTTGTATGGGTTGGACGCAACAGTCCAATTTGATCATAATGATGCAGTGTGCGCACACTAATTCCTGCCATATCAGCGACTTCTTTAATTTTCATTACCATGATTGTTGCCTCCCTTATATTTGTAATATAAAGTATGACGTAACGAGAGAGTCAACAGCAATTTACATATTATTTTAGCGCTACGAAAATGATAGACTAAATAAAATTTTATAGGAAGTGATTACGTTGATCTCAGTTGATCCAGCAGCTAACAGCATAAAGGATAATTATAAGCTTTTGATTGGTAGCATTGTCCCAAGGCCCATTGCTTTTGTGACGACAATAGCAGAGGATGGAACATTAAACGGTGCGCCCTTCAGTTATTTTAATATTGTTTCTGCCAATCCGCCGTTGATATCTCTGGCGATCCAGAGAGCCGGAGAGAAGCAAAAAGACACAGCCCGCAATGCGATACAGTTAAAGGAGTTTGTTGTCCATATCGTGGATGAAAGGAATGTAGGAAAAATTAATGAGACGGCAGCTATGCTTCCGGCTGATGAAAGTGAAATTGATTTGGCCGGCTTAATACCAATCGAGAGCACGAAAGTTTCTGTACAGGGTGTGAAAGAAGCGGGTGTTCGAATGGAATGTGTGCTGGAACAGGCCTTTGAATTGGGAGGGGAAGATGCTCCTTCAACTGATCTGTTAATTGGAAGGGTTGTTCTCTTTCACTTTGAGGAGCAGATTTATAACAAAGGAAAAATCAATTATAGTGAGTTAAAAGCTGTTAGCCGGCTAGCAGGGGCTGATTATGCTAAAGTAGGTGAAATTTTTTCTTTGGAACGGCCAAAATAATAAGAGCAGAAGAAGACAGATAAAACATTATTCCAAAAAGCAGGAGAATCATCCAAGCTAACACTATTTTTGCTTTATGATACAGGCGGCATTGACAGGCTTCATACATTTAAAAATAAGCGGCTTCAGAACGAGTATGTTAGGATTTGTCCGCATTTTAAAGAGAACTTTTTAAAGTTCTCTTTTTTATGTATAGAGGAACCGTTTGTATTTAACCGGCTGTTAATGCTTATCTTCAGGCTTTTACATTGACATTCATTAGTTGAGCCCCTAAACTTATATAATGTTTAGGGGGGCAACTAATGTGAAAAAACAATTAAGAGAAGCGGTGGAATTGTTCGAGGAAGTGATCATTTACGGGACAGAAAGGGTAATTAAATCAGTGGATAATCCGTTATGGCGTGAGTACTCACCGGAGCAGATGCAGTCGCTGAAAATTATCAACAAGCATGGTCTCATTGCTGTAGGACAGTTGGCAGCCATGCAGGGAGTTCACAAGAGTGCCATTTCCCACCGTCTAAAGCAACTAGATGAAAATGGATTGATTCGAACAGGGAAAGCAGAAGGGGATCAGCGAACAAAGCTTGTGGAGCTGACGGAGAAAGGAAAAGCCATTGTGCAGCAGTCGGATCAAGTGTTATATGAGTACATTGAACAGCTGCTGTCTGATGAGGTGGAAGAACAGGAGGTTGAACAGTTTGTTAAAACGTTCCGCAAGCTGAAGGAAGTGTTGAAAGTGAAGGGAGTGTAGTGAATGAGAAAAGTGATTAAATGGAAATGGCCTATTACGGTGGGGATCATTGTATTGACAGCCGTTCTCTTTGTCCTGGCACCTAACCTAACAAAACAGGCGGAGAAAGCAGGCACATTTCAGTTGCCAGATGATGCTGCTTCTCAGCGGGCGACCGAGATATTAGAGAAAGCAGGAGCGGGGGAAGAAACAATATCGCTTGTTTTCCCGTTAAAGGAAAAGCTTAATGAAGCATCTAGGAAGGAGATAGCCCAAACAGTAGATGATCTAAACAAGCTGGGTACTCCTGTAAAGGAGGTACTTAATCCTTTCGAGAATAAAGATTTGGAAGAGCAGCTAGTGTCTGAGGACAAAAAAACAGTGCTCGTTCCAATCACAGTAGATGGCACAGATGAAGAAGTGAATGACCTTGCGGAAAACATACGTTCAAAAGTGGTACCAAAAGATCGAACGGTTTATTTGACGGGAGAGGCGATCATTAATCATGATGTGAACGTGAGTGCTCAGGAAGGTTTGAAGCGAACAGAAGTCATTACAGTTGTTCTGATTTTTGGTTTGCTGCTGGCAGTATTCCGCTCATTTGTTACGCCATTTATCCCACTGCTTGCTGTCGGCATTACGTACTTGCTCAGCCAATCATTCGTCGCCTTTTTTATTGACTGGTTTGGCTTCCCGGTATCAAACTATACCCAAATTTTCTTAGTGGCTGTTCTTTTCGGTATCGGAACAGATTACTGTATTTTATTGCTGAGCCGGTATAAAGAAGAGCTATTTGCCGGACATACAGTCGAGGAAGCGATAGTAAACACATATAAAACAGCGGGAAGAACATTGTTAATCAGCGGATTAGCTGTATTTATCGGGTTTTCTGCCATCGGTTTTGCACAATTTCCTATCTTTAAATCAGCTGTTGGCGTCGCTGTTGGCATCATCGTGTTGCTGTTTGTGTTATTTACAATCATGCCGTTCTTTATGGCGGTGCTGAAGGATAAATTGTTCTGGCCTTCAAAGAAATCAGCTGCTCATCACGATAGCAAGATTTGGATCTTATTCAGTTCGTTATCTGTTAAACGGCCGCTTTTATCTATGCTTGTCGTAGCTGTGATAGCCGTTCCGCTACTGTTTACGTACGATAATGACCAGTCTTATAACACCGTGGAGGAAATTGGCAGTGACTATGAATCTGTTAAAGGGCTGAATGCGATTGAAAAAGGCTTTGGAAAAGGAGATTCCTTGCCCGTACAAGTGATTCTGAAGCACAAGAAAGATATAGTAACAGAAGAAACGGTTCCTTATGTAGAATCCATTAGCAGGGAGATAGAAAAAGTGAAGGGCGTCAAAGAAGTGCGTACCATCACTCGCCCGACCGGCAAGGTTATTGAAGATTTATACGTTGATCAGCAGCTTGGTCAGCTAGCTGAAGGTGTAACGAAAGCACAAGAGGGGCTTGGTGAAGTCCAGGGCGGATTAACAAAAGTACAAAATGGACTTAATGAAGTGACGAAGCAGCTGCCGGCTGGAGATCAAGCATCTGCGGGAGCGGGAGGTCTTGGTGAAGCCGCCAAAGGGCTTGGAAAAATTAATGAACAAATTGGCCTCGTTTCGAAAGGGCTTCAGCAATCACAAAATATTCCGCGAACCGTTCAACAGTTGGGCATGCTCCAACAGCAGCTTGGCCAAGTACAGCAGGGGATTGGGAATGCTGCCGGCCAGCTAGAAAACTCCGCAGGTCAAATCAGCCAGTTAAAAGGCGGGTTAACAAAGCTTTCGGAAGGTGTTGGATCTGCTAACAATGGTTTATCAGAAGTAAAAAAGGGCCTGAATACCGTTTCCTCAATGATGACTAATATGAGCGAATCGAAAGGGCTGCGGGATACGGGAATGTTTATCCCGGAGGGGACACTTGAAAATAAAGACTTTGAGCAAGTGCTGGACCGGTATACAATCGATCAGCAAACAGGTGTGATGCTTGAGGTAATTCTTTCCGACGATCCGTATTCAACTGAAGCGATTAAAACGGTTGAAAAAGTGAAGGCAGCCGTACAGCGCGCGGTGACAGGCACACCTTTTGAAAAGGTGGAGACTGCGTATAGCGGAGTATCAAGCATGAACAGTGATTTAAAAGAGATTGCTTCTGAAGATTTTACCCGCACCGTAACCATTATGCTTATTAGCTTATTTGTTGTTTTAACCGCCCTGTTTCGGTCTCTTATCATGCCACTGTATATGATAGGCTCACTATTGCTTACTTATTTTACGTCTGTAGCCGTATCAGAGCTAATTTTCGTTAATTGGCTTGGCTATGATGGTATTAGCTGGGCTGTGCCATTCTTCGGCTTTGTCATGCTTGTAGCACTTGGTGTTGATTATTCCATCTTCCTGCTTGACCGCTTCCGTGAAGAAGCAGCAGATGGCGTGACTATCCCGCAGGCAATGGTCAAGTCAATGGCTAAAATGGGTACAGTTATCATTACAGCGGCTGTTATTCTTGCCGGTACGTTTGGGGCAATGATGCCATCAGGAGTGCTCAGTCTTGTGCAAATTGCTACGATCGTGATCACCGGGCTGCTGCTCTATGGTTTAATTATTTTGCCACTGCTTATCCCGGCTATTACGGTTTCCTTTGATCGGGGAGTCTGGTGGCCTTTTAAAAGAAAAGAATCATAATAGAAAGAAAAGCCGTTGGCAGTCATTATATACATGACTGCCAACGGCTTTTTAGGTGGAATTGAGGTAGCGGCTCTCTCTACAAATGACGAAAAATGTAAAAAATAAAAAGTCGAAATATGAAAATAGCAAAAAAATTTTGCAGCAAATAAGAAAAGAAAGCAACGAAAACTTGCTGAGAAGTTGAAGGGAAAAAGGATTATTTCCCAGCATTTTTTAGCAAGGGAGAGAAGAAAAAACACAAAATCAAGAATAATAGACAGATTGATATGAGTGAATTTATGCATTCTGGTTGTATATAAATACATAAGAAGATGCATAAAGATTAATATGTTAATGCATGATTAATATTTTAGAATAAAAATGCCCAAAACTACCTTGTCGAATTGCGTTATATAAAAAATGGTACTCACCCACCTGGTTAAACAGCCCACCTTCATAAACAGGAAGGAAGAGAAAAGCTACAGCGATCCGTTGTTTTTAAAAGCCTTATTTTAACTGTATTTGGAACCGGTCCCCTAAAAATAGTGAAAAAATCGATTTTTGTTCCAAAAATGAGGAACCGGTTCCGAAAGAAGAGGTAAAAATAAGCCCTGGCCGGCTTTAAAAAGGTATCTATTCTTTTTCAATAGAATAGTTGTTTTCTCTTTTAGCGCATGTTTATTAAACATACATGAATGCAGTGATCAGCCAGGGACAAATCGTTTGTCGACGCTTTCTCTTGGGATAATCTCAAAACCTGAATACGTGAGCTTGGGAATTTCTTCTCCGTTAGCTAATTTAATAATGTTTCGGGCCGCTGTTTCTCCGGCTTCGACAAAGTGAAGTTTAACTGTTGTTAAAGCAGGGTTCATCATCTCTGTAATGCTATACCCGCCAAACCCGGTGACAGATATGTTGGCGGGCACGTGCATGCCTTTCTTATAGGCCGCTTTCACTGCACCGATAGCAATATCGTCCGTCGCACAAATCAGAGCGGAAGGGAAGTAGCTTTCAAAAACTGCCAGCGCTCCTTTTGCTGCTTCTTCCATAGTAAAGCCGGTTTCAAAAAAGTGGACCTCGCACCCGTTCGCTTCTCTAACTGCCCGCTTAAAGCCTTCTTTTCTATTCACGCCGATGGCTGTGTTATCCTCGCTGACGCCTAAAAAGGCGAGACGCCGATGCCCTTGTTCAATAATATATTTTCCAATAGCATAACCAGCTTCTTCATCGTTGTGGATAAGGCTGTATACTTCCTCATGCTGCTGGCCAACTAATAGTATGGGAACATTAATTTCACTAAATGCCTGTAAGTGCGCATCGGTGATTTGTGTTGCCAATAAAATAATACCAGCGACTTTTTGTTTTGCCAGCATATAGATGCTTTCAATTTCACGCTCTATGTTTTGGTTGGTATTAGAAACGAGCATGTGGCAATTCCATTTTCGTAATTCATTATCGATGCCAGTCAGGATTTGGGATGTTTCATACGAATCGAGATGGGGGACGATTGTACCGATCATGTTTGTTTTCTTTGCTTTCAAGCTTTGCGCAAAGGTATTTGGTGTGTATCCGGTTTCTTTGATGATTGTTTCGATTCTTTGTTTTGTTTTCTCGCTCACTGACCCGCCGTTTAAATATCTGGATACGGTGCTTTTTGCTACGCCAGCAAGTTTGGCAATATCTGCAATCGTCTTCATTTTGCCACTCCTGTTTCCCGGTATATTCGCTCTCATTATACACTATTCCGAAATTAGGCAGAAAGAATGAATCATAGCTAGGTAGAGACGTTGTCTATACTAGCCTATCAGTTATATTGTATGATAAGCGAAAAGAAACCATTTTGAATACAGAACGGTTTCTTTTCGTGCCATCTGAGTAGCAGCAGGCGTGATAAAAAGTTGGCAAACATTTCAGCTAATAGTCATTTCGTTAATAACCCATTAATTCTTTAACTTTCTCAGCATTGGCTTTAGAAGTCAGCATTTCTAGAAGTATAAAGGCAACTTCCATGGCTGTACCGGGATTTGATGAAGTAATCACATTTTCATCTACCACAATGCGATTAGTTGAGATTTGCACTTCATACGTGGCTAATTGTGCTAAACGTTTACTGGAGGGATGATTATAGGTCGTAGCTTTGCGATGTCGTAGTATGCCGCTATGCGCAAGCGCTAAAGAAGCTACACAAATAGAAGCAATCGGCTTTTTATGTGTATTAAAATGTTGAATGACCTCTTGAAACGTTTCGCTAAATGCATCCTCGTAAAAATTCGCCTCTTCAAACCCGCCAGGAATCGCTAATGCATCAAATTCATGTAAATCAATGTCTGCTAATCGTTTTTCTGGGGTGACTCTAAAGTTCCATGTCGCCTGTAGCTCTGGGTGAAGTCCTGCTGAAATAACCATTGTAGAGCCGTCACCTTCTAATTGATTCCATCCAAGTACGTCTGTAAACACACTGGCCTCGTATGCTTCAAAGCCATTTGCTAATAACAATAATACTTTCTTCATTGACTATCGCCTCACTTTCTCACTTCAGTTTAATGGATTTTGATCGCCTGCTGAATATTATGACAAATGTATTTCTTTGAAATTGCTTTTGTTTTTATGGATAATTCATACAAATACTTCATTTAATAAGGAGAGACTATGGATCATATTGATTATGAAATTTTAAAACAGCTAGAACAAAATGCCAAAGTGACGACAAAAGAAATCGCTGCACATGTACACTTATCGGCACCCGCAGTAGCTGAGCGAATTAAAAAGCTCGAGGAGCAGCAAGTTATCACAGGTTATCAAGCCTTGTTTGATTTAAAAACACTCGATCGTTCAATTGTGGCGCTCGTGTTATTTAAATCAAATGACTGCAAAAAATTAGCGGAATTTTGTTACAGCCATCCGGATGTGCTTGAATGCTACCGAGTGGCAGGTGAAATCAGCTATATCGCAAAAGTTGCGACACAATCGGTAGAAACCCTCGAAAGATTTATTGATCAATCGATGCCGTACGGGACACCATCCACAAATATTGTGCTATCCGAGCATAAGAACGCGACATTGTAAAAGAGGCTTTCTGGTTGTGGGTCAGATCGGCCCATTTATTTTAAAACTATGGAAGAACGCTAGAGTATAAAAATGAGATGGTGTATGATGGAAAAAAATAAGTGGCACATTTGCTGTCATAGAAATAAGGAGGAGAAAGGGTGAAACAATCTGCGCTACAACAATTGCCAGATCAGGAAGCGATAAGGCAGCCTAATCGATTATGGATGGTTCTTTTGCTTGGTTTGCTGTCTGCATTCGGGCCTTTATCGGTAGATATGTATTTGCCAGCCTTGCCAACTCTAGCGAAGGACTTACATGCATCGGCGTCTGTTGCCCAGCTTAGCTTAACTGCTTTTTTAATTGGTCTAGCTTTTGGTCAAGTAATTGCTGGTCCTTTGAGTGATACAAATGGAAGACGAAAACCCTTGATGGCCGGCCTTATTATCTTTACTGCTGCTTCTATTCTATGTATAATCATGCCCTCTATTTGGGGCCTTATCGTAATGAGGTTTATTCAAGGAGCTGCCGCAGCAGCAGGAATTGTTATTTCGCGCGCGGTGATTCGGGATCTTTATTCAGGTTCGGAACTAACGAAGTTTTTTGCCTTAACTATGCTTGTTAACGGTGTAGCCCCGATTGCTGCTCCAGTTATCGGAGGACAGCTCCTTTCTTTTGTATCCTGGCCGGGTGTGTTTGGAGTGCTTGCTATAGTGGGAGCAGTGACTTTTTTTGCTGTTTTTAGCGGCATGCCTGAAACGCTCTCCGTTGAGCGCAAATCCGCAGGAGGGTTAAAACAGACACTTCTTACGTTTAAAGTATTAATGATTGATAAAGTGTTTATGGGCTATTGCCTCGTACAAGGGTTTGTGATGGCAGCCATGTTTGCTTACATAGCGGGGTCACCATTTGTGTTGCAGGATTTTTTTGGATTATCACCGCAAGCCTTTAGTCTATGCTTCGCCATTAATGGCCTGGGAATCGTCATCGCTACTCAGGTTACCGGCCGGCTTGCCGGGAGGGTCAGCGAATCGGCTTTATTGAAGGCAGGGCTTTTGATGGCGTTATCGGGAAGCGTTTTGATGCTTGCTATGCTTGCGATAGAAGCTCATCTCATCGCTGTTCTTATTCCGTTGATCTTTGCGGTATCAAGTGTAGGGGTAGTATCGACCACATGTTTCTCGTTGGCCATGAATAATAAGGAGAAAACAGCAGGAAGTGCATCAGCGTTTCTCGGACTGATGCCTTATATTTTTGGTGCTGTCGCTGCTCCGCTTGCCGGCATTGGCGCTGGTCACACTACGCTGCCGATGGGGATCATTATGGTTGGCTGTCATTTAGCAGCAGTGTTTTCTTATTTTTTCCTATGCCGAAAATAAGGCTGCTGGCAAACAGACTTTGCTTACAAAAAAAGAGATCCAAAAGCAGCTGCTTTTGGATCTCTTTTTTTGTTCAGTCCGCTCCGCCACCACCGCCGCTGTCTCCACCGCCCCCTCCATCACTGCTGAAAAATCCGCCTCCATCAAAAGAGCTGTTTCCGGATGAACTATCTGAACTTGCTATTTTGCTCCATTTCCATGTGTCTTCTAAGTAAGAAACAGGGTTGTGATCTGCTGACAAAAGAAAAGTGAGTGGTGCAGCTGAGAATAACGCTGTTTTGACTTCTGCTGCTTCTTTAAGCAAAGGATGATGTCGTCTGGCCTTCAGGATTAATGATCGGATAACCCATTTATCAAGCTCAGTTTCTGGCAGGGAAACGGGGATTCCATGTTTCCTAATTTGCTTGCGGAATATCCGGATATCCGCATAGAGAGCCGCTGCTTCACTTGATAATGTCATGCGCGGCGTAAAGAGATAGAGTAAAGTACTTGCGGCGATGAAAAGAGCTATTTGTTTCACCAAGGCTGGATCGTATAGCATGAGAGCTGCAAGAAACGATACAAGCAAAGAAAGCAGAGAACGCCACCTTTGCGCAGGATTCCGGCAAGCCAGCAAAAATAATCCAAGGCTAATGATGGAATAAATAAGCATCGCTGCCGTGGAGAGCGAATCCAGCATGTAACTATAAAGAACGATTAAGTAGATAACTGCAAGCAGTATAGGGACAAGAAGGCGGATCACTTTGTCTCCCATCAATCGTTCTTCTTTCATGTATTGAAGGGCGGCATGAAACCATTCCTTTTCTCCTTCTTTGAACAAAGAGTGTTTCGTTCGGTAACTGAGCAGTTGGCGATGGTTGTCTTTTTCTTTTTTCGTTGCTCCGGCTATATTCATCATGGCAAAGGAGGTCCTGCTTTTCTTTCCTAGCTTTTTAAAAAGCCATAAAATGAGTTGATTTTCATGCGGCGCGAGCAGGTCAGGCGTACGTTTTAGTGTGAACAAAAGCTGATGATCGGGAGCGTCGGGATCATTTTGAAACCGCTTGGCCGCTTGATCCAGTTTTACTTTGGCAGCCCCTTTCTCAACAAGTGAATATAAAGCGGCAAAATAACCATACCGGTCTTTTTTTCCAAGGCGATGGATGAAATACAAAACGAGTGGATCTGTGTGGATAAGCTTATTTACATTCCCGCTTCCTCTCAGGTGACGCATGCGCAAGATAGCCATCGCAAGGCAACTAGACCCGGCTAGTGCTGTTAAATAAGGTAGAAGTTGTTGTAGTTGTTCCCGTTTCTGTTCGTTCTCAGCTATTCGCTTTGCCTGTCTTTCTTCTTGTTCGAGTACTTTTTCCAAGGTGGCTGGGGCAGCTGCTTTTCTCTGTTCAGACATGACTGCAGAAGGAAACAGCAGCCTTGTTTCTGTAAGAGAATACATGGCGGAAGTCGGTGTAGTAAAGCGCACAACGAGTGGTTCCTTATGAATATCCCCTTCTTCGCGATCATGCAAAAAAGCATAGTAGCGGCTTGGTTCTATTTCTTGTGGGAACACAAAATCAATCGTTATATGATGAAGGTCTTGATCATGATTGCTGCCAGTCCCGAAAAAAGGAACAACGAGATCGCTATACGTTTCATACGATTTTACTGCTCCTTTCAAGCGATAAACGTAAAAGATGGTCTTTTTTTCGTTTTTAGCAGAAAGGGAAGCGTAGTAACTATTATCTTCCTGTGATACGTTAAGCGTCCGCAAGTCTTGTTCGTTTACAAACCCTGGTTTAGCATTTGGATCTACCAGTTCGTATGCATGAAAATTGGTGACTCCTTGGTGATGATTTGTCTGTATTGAACGTCTTACTCGGCTATATTCCCCCTTGAACGTATACTTAAATACCTCGTTGAGAAGCAAATCGCCATTTGGTTGAATCCATGCGCGAATGTCGACTTTATCAATGGTATAGGATTTAGCAAAAGCCGAGGGACTGCAGGCTAGAAAAATCAAAATGGTCAGCACGGGAAGTCGAAGTGTTTTCAAGTTTTCACCTCTCTTTCTATAGGAATCTATGTTTCTAATTCCAAATAATAGCATAACTGACAAAATAGAAAATGCAACGAAGGAACTGCTTTGTCTGTAAAATAAAAGAGGGTAAAGGTTATTTTGAATGGCCTTTAGGAGAGATATTTATTATCAAATCTTTTGAATAGGGCCGTTTTAGACGTTTATGAGAAGGGTAATTTTGAGAATAGCTATCTGGAAATAGGCCCACACGGTAAAGTGTCTGGTATGATCCAGAATCAAGCTAGGAAGGGGACCAAAAGAATGGAAAATGTAAAAACAGCGATTGTTTATTACAGTTCAACAGGTACAAATTATCAGTTAGCTAAATGGGCGGAAGAAGGAGCCAAAGCGTCAGGTGCTGACGTAAAAGTATTGAAAGTGCCGGAAATCGCTCCACCAGAGGCGATTGAATCAAATGCAGCCTGGAAAGCTCACCATGAAAAAACAAAGGACGTTCCTAAAGTGACAGTGGACGATCTTATATGGGCAGATGCCATTATCTTTAGCGTTCCGACCCGGTTCGGAAATGTACCCGGTCAAATGAAGCAATTTTTGGACACAACCGGTGGAGCATGGGCTAAAGGAAAATTAGCGAACAAAGTAGTCAGTGCAATGACATCTGCTCAAAATCCACATGGCGGACAAGAACAAACAATCCTGCAATTATACACCTCTATGTATCATTGGGGAGCGATCATCGCAGCGCCTGGCTACACTGGAGAAGCAGTATTTGCTGCAGGTGGAAATCCTTATGGTACATCAGTCTCCGTGGATCAGGAAGGGAAAATGAAAGAAGATGTTGAGGAAGCTGTAAAGCATCAAGCAAAGCGGACTGTTATGGTAGCCAAGGCAATAAAAAATGGCCTGTAATCACAGATAAAAATAGGAAAAAGGTTTCCGGAAAATATTCTTTCGGAAACCTTTTTCCTTTTAGATAAACCAGCTTAGAGGCTAATCAAATGATCGAGCAGCCATTTTCGCCGATTAATCGTTGCTAAACATTTTAAATAATCCACCGATTCCACTTTCATCTTTGCCGCCAGTACCTGCCGGCATCGCAGCGAAGACACGGCTGGCTAGACGGCTGAATGGAAGCGACTGAATCCAGACTGTTCCTGGGCCGCGGAGTGTAGCAAAGAATAGCCCTTCGCCACCGAATAGAGCGGTTTTCACACCGCGTACTGTTTCAATATTGTAAGTAACGTCACTTGTCATGGCTACTAGACAGCCAGTATCAATCTTCAATACTTCACCTGGGGCTAATGTTTTTTGATGAATTGTCCCGCCAGCATGAACAAACGCCATGCCGTCACCCTCAAGTTTTTGCATAATGAAACCTTCGCCACCGAAGAAGCCCACGCCCAATTTGCGCTGCAATTCAATACCGACAGATACGCCCTTTGCCGCTGCCAGAAAAGCGTCTTTTTGGCAAATAACTTTCCCATTTAGCGCACTCAGGTCCATTGGAATAATTTTGCCCGGATAGGGAGAAGCAAAGGAAACATGTTTTTTTCCTTGTCCCTCATTTGTAAACATCGTCATGAACAAGCTCTCTCCGGTTAACACCCGTTTACCGGCGCCAAGCAGCTTGCCCATTAATCCACTGCCTTGATTAGATGAACCGTCACCAAAGACCGTTTCCATTTCGATTCCATCTTCCATCATCATTAAGCTGCCTGCTTCTGCGATAACTGTCTCGCGCGGGTCAAGCTCGACTTCGACAAACTGCATATCATCGCCATAAATCTTATAATCAATTTCGTGGTTATTCATTAAAAATTCCTCCTTCTCACAAAAGGTAGTACGAATATTTATAAAAGAAGGTTTCGTTATTTTTCAACTATTTTGCAAAAAAAGGTGAAATGATGAGAGATTTTTCTTAATCGGTGAGGTCTTTTTTCTGTGCATTCGTCCATTCGACTTTATAGAGTAAAGCGCGATTTCTGTTTCTTTCAGCCCTCGAGGCAGCTCCCCGTGGTCACTGTGGAGAGAGCCCATGCTGTTTTTAGTTGTACCAGACCAGCCGGCTAGATAAACGGGCTTGTCTTTCTTTAAAGTGATTTTTTCATGAATCAAACTGTTGAATGACCAGGCCGTCATCTTGTGTTCAAATACTGTTGCAGCCAAGCCATCTGGTAATCCTTCAAGCAGTTTGACGAAACCCTTTTCACTGTCTAAGTCACTTGTGCCAAAAGAGATGATTTTATCCCGGAATGCGTGTTTTATTTCGCCGAACGAGACGAGCATATTTTGTTCAAATTTTCCGTCCTTATACAAAACAACTGTATATTGGATGTCGTCTCCTTTTTTCAATGTGCCATTTAAGTTAAAAAATTCAATGTGATCCGCTCCTGTTTTGCTGATTAGCTCTTTTTCTCTTTCGGTTAGGTTATAAGGCTCAATGGTAAGTCTCGTGCTTGAGGGCGTTTGTTTTTTCTCCGCTTCTGTACACCCAGCAATCAATAAGAGAAAGCTGATATACATTCCCCATTTTAATAACTGTTTCATCTCATTCTCCTTTCAGGAAAAAAATGTATTTTTATGATCTTTTGTTACATTATATCTCGAATGAGACTTACGGAAGAAAAAGAATTTCAACAAAAAATGGTTGGAATATCCAAATAGTACTTTTTTCGCGTATTTTTGTAAAAAATTAATTAAATATCTTAACTATTATTGGACTAAGCCGATTAAATCAAGGGGACATCTTATGAGAAAGGGAGAGAAGCGGATGAAAAAAACAAAAAGCATTGCTTGGAAATTATCCGGATTAATTATTGGGCTATTTTTACTACTTTTTGTAGTGTATTCTATTGTAACGAATACCATGTTACACAACAAAAGCGTAAAAGATTCCGAAGAGTATGCGAATGAACATGCGAAACTGTACGCAGCTGGTCTGAGCCAGCGCTTTGAACACACGAGCAAAACCTTAATGACTGCAAAGCATATGTTTGAAGCTTTAAATGATGAAAAAAAGATGACAGCTCAATCTGCTTTGCAAATGGTCAAGAAGAATCTTACTGAAAATCCTAGTATTTTTGGGATGGGACTCATACTCGAGAGCAATGCAGTTCCTATTGAAAATACGGTGAATAAAACGTTTATTGATCAGCAGCATCGTTTCATCCCTTATTTATATAAAGAAGGAGATACTATTCATACCGAGGCGATTAATGGTTACGAAACAGAAGGGGATGGAGACTGGTATCAAATCCCTAAGAAAGAGGGACGGCCAGTTTTAACGGAACCATACGATTACCAGGCTGGAAGCCAGACCATTCCAATGGCAACCATCTCTGTGCCTTTATTTTCAAAAGAAAATAAATTTATTGGAGTCATGACAGCTGACTTTTCTATTGAGTTCTTGAATGACGTAGTGAAAAGCATGAAACCGGACGGCGGTTATGCAAGTATCGTCACTGATCAAGGTTTTGTAGTAGCGAACAGTATCAACGAAAAATTAATTGGAACAAACATGGAAGAAGAATTAGATTGGAAGAAGGTTCGGTCTGATTTGGGAGAGAGAAAGGTCTCGACTTTATATGTCGATTCAAAGCAACTGAAGGAAAAAGCATTTAATACGTTTGCTCCTGTATCAGTTGAAGGAATAGATGAGATTTGGTCTGTTCAGACGGTTGTGCCCAAGTCTAGTATTTTACGTACGTTTAATGCCATTTTACTGTTAACAATTATAGCGGCAGTATTAATGATTATTTTAATGGCTGCTGCTTCCTCTCTGTTTATTCACAGACAGTTGAAGCCTTTAACTTACTTGAGGAAGTCGATTGAAACAGCCGCATCCGGTGATTTAACACAAAAAGTAGACCCATCACACATTCGTCAGGATGAGATTGGGCTGGTGGCCTCTGCCTTTAATGATATGCTCGATAAAACAAATGAAGCGATCTATGTTGTTAAGGGCTCCTCTGTAGAATTGAATGATTCTACTTCCCAAGTACATCAGGCATTTGAAGAGGTTTCGGCTGCAAGTGAAGAAGTGGCGGTTGCCATAGATGAAATTGCCCAGGGTGCCTCACAGCAGTCAATAGACACAGAGGATGCTAACCAACGGATGGCTGACTTGTCTGCACAAATCGATGCATTGGCAACTCTTTCCGATAAAATCAATCAGCTGTCAGCACAGTCGGGACAGTCAACTGAACAAGGAATGAAACAAGTCAAATTGCTGCGGGAGCACAACGAAGATACAGATAGAATGAATGAAAAAGTGCAAGAGCAAATTCAGGCATTATCCAAAAAGATTGCGAACATTGATATTGTCATTGCTTCGATCCACGGCATTACAGCCCAGACGAATTTGCTTGCTTTAAATGCCAGCATTGAAGCGGCCCGTGCCGGTGAACATGGAAAAGGCTTTGCCGTTGTCGCGGAGGAAGTAAGGAAGTTAGCGGAGCAATCACGCGAAGAGACCGACGTTATTCAAAAAACTGTCCATGAAATATTAGAAGAATCCAAGCAAACGGTTGCTGTTATTGCCAAAAACATTGAATTGATGGAAGTGAAGAATCAATCTGTCTCCAATACAGAATCTTCATTTAAGGAAAATGCTGAGCTAGCCAACCAACTTGGTGAATCAATTGTTCAACTATCTGCGAAGTTAAGGGAAATGATGGAATTTAAAGAGCAGGCCATTGAATCGATTCAGAGTGTATCGGCCATTTCAGAGGAAACAGCCGCCTCTGCTGAACAGGTCAGCGCTTCAGCTACTGAACAGCAGAGAGAAATGACCAAAGTCGCCTTATCAACCGAGCGGATGAACAATATTGCTGGAGAATTGAAGGAAGTTGTCAGTCGTTTCAAAGTGTAATCATTGTTAGATAGTCCGAAGAATAAAACCCCTGGAGATTAACATAATAATGTATAATCTCCAGGGGTTTTTGTTTTGTTCACTCTGCCTCTGCTGAGAATCTAATGGGGAATAACTGTTATGCCGTAACAAAGGACATTTTATAATTTAATGGATAAATAACGGGGGATTCGGGGTAAATCAATAAAAAATAAGGAGGCGAAATATGGGGTTTGTTCAATTGCTGAAAAAGGGAAATACGTCGTCAGGCATTGCGGCTATCGGAAATACAGTACTTGCTATTTTAAAAGGAGTGGCCGCTGCCTTTAGTGGAAGCGGCACGATGTTTGCATCTGCCATGCATTCGCTGGCGGATGCCGTTAATCAGGGGTTTGTTTACTTTGGCAGCGCCTTAGCAGAAATGAAGCCATCCAAAAGATTTCCAGTTGGCTTTGGTAGGCTTATTAATATCTTTTGTATGGTCGCCGTCATTGTCGTAACGATTATGGCTTATGAAACGATCATGAAGGGCTGGAAGCTGTTAAAGCATCCAGCGGAATCATCTGATTTTCTGTTGAATTTTTTTGTGCTCGTTGCAGCGATTGCCGTCGATGGATTTATTTTATTTAAAGCGATGAAAGAAATTGCTGAAGAAGCACGTGTAGAGAAAAAAGGAAATATTCTTGTCACCGCTTTTAAAAACGTCGGCAAAGCGTCTCCTGCTACACGGCTAGTGTTTTATGAGGATTTAGTAGCAACCTCTGGAGCGTTTCTTGCTTTAATCGGTATTGTAGCGGCACAATTTTTTGGCTTGCTCGCCGCAGATGGTGCCATTACGATATTGATTGGTTTATTGATGGTCTTCGTTGCTTTTCGTGTTGGCTATGATAACATGGTCGGCCTAATCGGTGTCGCTGCCCCGAAGGAAGTCGAAAATAAAATGGCGGATATGCTGCTGGCTGATCCTGACGTAGTCGATATTTACAAAATGCGCATTATTCAGGAAGGCCGAGTTTATCACATTGATGGCATTGTCGAACTGAGAAAAGGTCTCTCGCTTGCACAAGCAGACGATATTAAGTTCCGAGTCATGGACCGGCTGCTCCGGGAACCAGAAGTTGCAGACGTTACACTTGGCATTATTGAAGATGATGATAAAAAAGGTTGGAAGGGAATGCCCGAGCCGACATGATCTCTTCCAAAAAATGATTGACCATTCGACCGTTTGTTGCTAGAGTTAAAAGCATAATTACTTAAATAATCCATGCTTTCTAGGGTTCCGCGGATGCGTCCGGTCTGGTCCGAGAGAAGGCACACAGAGTCTTTCTGTGACACGGAGGGATAAAAGCCCGGGAGATTGCCACGATATAATTGTGGAATCTTTCGGGTTTTTCTGTTTTTGAAAGGGAGGAGAACGAATGAATAAGGAATGGATAAAAGTATTCATTGCTGCTTTTTTTGAGGTATTCTGGGTGGTTGGCTTAAAGCACGCCGACAATATGTGGGAATGGGCAGGAACGGCGGTGGCTATTCTCGTCAGCTTTTATTTATTAATCGCGGCGGGAAATAAATTGCCGGTTGGCACGGTGTATGCTGTGTTTGTTGGTATGGGAACGGCAGGAACTGTTCTATCAGAAATCATCTTTTTCGGGGAGCCGGTCAAAGTGGCAAAACTGGTATTGGTTGTTGTGCTGCTTGTCGGGGTAATCGGCTTGAAGCTTGTTACAGATGAAGCGGAAGGAGAGCGAGCCTCATGAGCTGGTTGTATCTCGTACTTGCGGGTATCTTTGAGATGACGGGTGTAGCGATGATCAATAGCCTCCACAAACATAAAAACTGGCAATCGTTCGTTCTTATGCTAGTCGGCTTCTCCGCAAGCTTCCTCTTTCTCGCTTTAGCTATGAAAACATTGCCAATGGGGACAGCCTATGCTGTTTGGACAGGTATTGGCGCTTCCGGCGGTGCAATTTTAGGGATGCTGCTGTATGGCGAATCGAAAGATTGGAGAAGAATTGTTTTCATCGTGATGGTACTTGGAGCTGCTGTCGGTTTAAAGTTAGTATCCTGACCTTAAGGCCACTCTTTTATTGAGTGGCCTGTATTTTTCTCTTTATAATCAGTAACAGAAAAAGCGGTAGACCCGAGCGTTAAAATTGATTGATTTTCTGTGTTTTGGAACAATAAACCCAAAGGGAAGGGAGATGCGTGAATGAAAGTACTAGTTATAGGAGCGAATGGCCAAATTGGCAGGCAGGTTGTCGAGCTTCTTCAAGAAAGAGAAGAACATACTGCACGAGCATTGGTAAGAAGTGAGGAGCAGGCTGAGTCTTTTGAAAAGACTGGGGTAGAAGCGGCGGTGGCGAATCTTGAGGGAAGTGTGGAAGAAATCACAGAGGCAGCAAAAGGTTGTGAAGCAGTTATTTTCACTGCTGGTTCAGGTGGACAAACCGGCTGGGATAAGACGCTTTTGATTGACCTCGATGGAGCGGTGAAGACGATTGAGGCTGCCCAGGCGGCCGGCATTAGCCGTTTTATTATGGTAAGCGCCCTTCAAGCTCACCGCCGAGAGAATTGGAACGAAGCGATCAAACCATACTATGTAGCAAAACATTACGCAGATAAAGTACTGCAATCAAGCGGCCTGACGTACACAATTATTCGTCCGGGCGGGTTGCTGAATGAAAAGGGGACGGGGAAAGTAGCAGCCGCGGAGAACTTGGAACGCGCCTCGATCCCACGCGAGGATGTAGCTAGAACAGTAGTCGCTTCACTTAGCGAAGGCCATACGTTTAATCGTTCTTTCGATCTTGTTTCAGGAGATGTGCCTATTTCGGAAGCGCTAAAACTTATATAAATTCTATGTATTTTATTACGGGGGCAAAGCTGCCAGTGCAGTTTTGCCTTCTTTTTATTCCACCTATGAAGGCTATTCAGATGGTTACCATCAATGCGGCCACCTATTTACGCCTTGATGAGTGCATTGGCGGGATCGCTCCCGGAAGAAAAGCGGATATTCTTCTTCTCCCGGATCTGGTTGATTTCCGTCCGGATGTAGTCATTGCCCGTGGGGAAGTAGTAGCTGAACACGGAGAATTACAAGTGGAGATGCCAGAAATCGATTGGAATGAGTATGTAGTCAGAGAACCATTCGCCTTCTCCAAAGAAAGACTGGAGAACACAAATTTATACAGGTACCCGCATATGTTTCCGAGTGAGCCTGTGCCCGTTGTGTATTTCCGCAGCAACGTGATTACACAGAGAAAAGATACAGAATTGCCTTCTGTCAGCGGCTATGCAGACTTATCTATTCATGATGGACTTGTGCAAGCTGTGTTAATGGATAGAGACGGCGAGTGGGTATCCAAAGCAGTTCTTGAGCGATTTGCGGTCGATTTGGATGGTTTGGCGTCCACTTACAATACAACAACTGAGCTGCTTGTCATTGGAAGAAATCATGAATCAATGGCAAAGGCAGCAGCCAGGGTGCATGAAATAGGAGGTGGAATAGTCATCGTTGATAGCGACGAGGTGGTGTTGGAAATTCCGCTGACATTTACAGGGATGATGACAACGGACTCTTCATTTGATACGGCAGTATGCTATCATAATCAGTTATTGGCGGCCATGCAGGAGCGCGGATTTCCTTTCCACAATATTTTATACACTTTGCTGTTTTTAACATGCGATTTTCTTCCGGGTCTCCGGTTAGTTCCTCATGGGCTGTATGAGGTGAAAACGGACAACATTCTGCTGCCATCTGTTTCTTTCCCTGCTTTCAACTGTGAGATAAGAACATAAAGCCTTTAGGTTATGACAAGAGGAGGGCGATTAAATGGCAAAGTATACAATGGTTGACCAAGATACTTGCATTGCCTATGGGGCATGCGGAGCGTCTGCGCCGGATGTGTTTGATTATAACGAGGAAGGAGTTGCCTATGTAGTTTTAGATGATAACGAAGGCGTAGCGGAAATTCCCGAAGAGCTAGTTGATGACGCAGAAGAGGCGTTTGAAGGCTGTCCTACAGAATCTATCAAGATGGCAGAAAAACCTTTCTATAGCAAGATTCATTCATAAGTCAGTATGAGAAAGATAGGTATTCTCCTCATCTATTCAGATGAGGATTTTTTATTGGAATGATTACCATCATCCTGTTCGTTTCACAGGGGCTTATCGGATGAATTCCAATAGTTACTTTAAATTAATTATTGTCTCCACCCTTAAAGGCATGGTACTATCGAAATAGACAAAATATTTAAAAAATAAAATTGTTTGGACAGCCTAGGAGGAGAACAAATGAAAAAGTGGCTAATGGTAGTACTGATCGGCTTGCTGCTCGTATTGACGGCCTGTAATTCGGGTGATAAGGAAAGCGGCGGCAGCTCTGAAAATGGGGACGAGCCAAAGAAGAAAGAAGCAAAAGTAGGAATTACACAGCTCGTTGAGCATCCGTCTTTAGATGGGGCAAGGGAAGGATTTATCGAAGCTTTAAAAGATGCTGGTTATGAAGAAGGGAAAAATTTAACGCTTGATTATCAGAACGCCCAAGCAGATGTAAACAATAACATGACCATTGCGCAAAAGCTTGTTAATGATGGAAATGACCTCATCTTAGCTATTTCTACACCGAGCGCGCAGGCAGCTTTACAATCAACGAAAGATATTCCTATTCTTTTTACAGCAATTACAGATCCTGTAAGTGCCAAGCTTGTTAAAAGTATGGAAGAACCCGGGGGCAATGTAACAGGCACATCTGATACACACCCGGAGGCCATTAAAAATACAATTGCTTCTATTAAAGACTTTTTCCCTGATGCGAAAAAAGTAGGCGTGATTTATAATTCGGGGGAACCGAATTCCGTTGTTAATGTGGATAAAGCAAAAGAAGCGATGAAAGAAAACGGATTGGAGCCGGTAGAAGTAACAGTTTCCGCCAGTTCAGAAGTAAAACAAGCAGCTGAAACGCTTGTTGGACGAGCGGATGTCCTCTATATCCCAAAAGACAATACGGTCGTTTCTGCCTTAGAATCAGTCATTACAGTAGCAAATGCCAAGAAGATCCCAGCATTTGTCGGAGAAAGTGATTCAGTCAAACGGGGCGGATTTGCTTCTTACGGATTTGAATACCATGATCTTGGCTACTCAACAGGAAAAATGGCTGTTGAAATCCTTGAAGGCAAAAAGCCAAGTGAAATTCCAGTAGGTGTTCCTGAGAACCTGGAGCTAGTTGTTAACAAGAAAACAGCTGATATTCTCGGTGTGAAATTAACAGAGGAACAACAAAAGAAAGCTAAATTAGTAGAATAAAAGATGAGAGTCCCCCTGTAATCGTTCATTAGTTGCAGGGGGATTTTTATCTGACAAAGAAATTTGGCTGTTATAGTTCATTAGAGTAATTTTTAGAGAACTTTTTCTTTTGTTGTACGTATGAGTAAGTAGCCGAAAAAAAGGCAAAGATGATTAAAAATAACATGATTGTATGATAACAGAAAAGAGTTGCTGCATATACTTACAAGAATAGGGAAGAAAATAATCGTTGTTAGATAGCAATAGCGTGAAAGGGTGAAGAGAATATCCTGTGAAAGAATTTCATTGGAAAGATGCCATTCCATTAATTGAAGAAATTGAGGTACAAGCAGGTGAAGGGAATGTACCCGTAAAGGTCAGGAGTGTCCCCGATAAATTGCGATGTATCGGGGAAGGAACTGACGCCGCCGTGTTTGTTCACTCCCTTAATCCGAAATATGCTTTTAAAGTGTATGCTAAGGGAAAAGAGCACAAGAAGGAGAATGAAGTACGTGCCTATGAGAAGCTTGCCGGACTGCCATATTTCCCTGTTTTTTATGGTTCAGGAAGCCGATTTATTGTGATTAGTTTTGAACCAGGAATTCACCTATATGATTGTCTCGTAACAGGAACATATATTTCTCCCGAAGTGATTGGACAAGTTGACCAGGCAATAAGTGAGGCGAGGAAAGCAGGGTTAAACCCACGAGATATTCACTTGAAAAATATTATCTTGCAGGAAAATAGAGTAAAGCTGATCGATGTCTCAGAATACGTCAAACCGGGAAATGATCAACGATGGGAGCATTTAAAAGAAGCCTATAGGCTTTATTATCCTATCATTGCTTCCAGACAAATATCCCCTAAGTTTTTAGAATTTGTG
This sequence comes from Pseudobacillus sp. 179-B 2D1 NHS, assembly GCF_045370945.1. Taxonomy (NCBI): domain Bacteria; kingdom Bacillati; phylum Bacillota; class Bacilli; order Caryophanales; family Bacillaceae; genus Pseudobacillus; species Pseudobacillus sp. 179-B 2D1 NHS. The sequence continues at coordinate 124,196 of NZ_JBIQDP010000005.1, read as the reverse complement.
AAGGGGCAATATGAAAAGCAAAAATATAGCAACTTTTCTCTAAGAAGATTTGGCCGGCTGTTCACTGTTTTGCTGGAAAAGGAAAAGAGCTGACAGCTTCAACATTTTAATTTTCTTTTTGAGAAAAATAGAGATGAAATATCAGGAGTGAAAATCATTATCAATTAAAACAGGGAGAAATATTTTAATTGGAAACGATTCATGTGTTTGTTCAAATGAGAACGATTAAAACAATTGAGGGCCATTCCAAGCAAGTGGTAGAACGATTCAGCTGTGAAGACATCGTCGAAAAGCAGCCTGGATTTGTAGATCGCACAGTCATGGTAAAGAAAGTGAGACGTGGCGAAGAGGAAGTCATAGTAATGATTTGTTGGCAGTCTGAAGACGATTGGAAGCAGTGAGAAAAGAGCGATGCTCATATTGCCGGTCACAAGGCCAATCTATGAAAGCCAAAGCCTGACTATATCATAAGCTCAGAAGGCGCATTGTATTATGTAGAAACGGTTATTCAAGCAGCAGAACAAGCTTCCAAATAAAAAATAAAGCCTAGTCCAATACTCGTTATGTGATTGGACAGGCTTTGTTTTTATAGGAAAGTGTCTTAAGAAGAGGATGATACCTTTTCTTTAAAAGTGTTGATTTTTTCTACAGTTTCCTTAATTAAAGGTTTCATTTTTTCAGCATCGGGTTTGTCCTTTTTCGTTTCATCAATCAGCGGATATAAGCTGTCCTCAATGTTTTTGTAATCGTCTGGATAGTTCTCTTCCACTTGTTCTTCAATATCATCCCATTTTTCTTCTACCTTTTTGCCAGTAGTTTGTAGCTGTTCAGCATTTTGTGGCACGGTATCGACGTTGCCCTGCAGCTCTTTTAGAGAAATGGATACTTCTTCAAGACCGCTCGGCAGATCAGCAGGTTTTTCTTCTTCCTTTTCCTTTGCCTCTTCTTCTTCTTCTTTCGTCGTTACCTGCTCTTTAGGCTCATCTGTGTTTGTTGAAGCAGGCTCAGCTGCCTCTTCCTTTTTGGATCCACAACCAGCTGCTATTAATAGCATAATTGTCATAACGGCTAATAAGTAAATGAATTTTCTCATTTCACTCCTCCTTTGCCAATATCATTCCCAGCTGCCATTTTCTTTAAACTCGGAGAAATGCATTCATCAATCATATTGAAATATTTAATAAATCGCCCATTTTTTTTAACATTGAATCAATATAGGCTTTACTATAGTCATATCCGATAAGCGCCACCACTCTTCCAGTCTCATCTGTAATAGGGGCGAAGCTAGTTTTCCATTTTCCATAGCGGTCTTCATATACTGATGTGACAGTCGCTTCTCCATTCATTGCTGAAGTTGCCACTTCCATGATTTCACTTGGACCTTCATAAATTTCACCCGGCTGGATAACGAACCCTTCATCAGCCACAAGCGTAAGCATCCTCTTATCATCTAAAAATTCGAAAATGTATACCCATTGAATGGTTCCCTCTTGCTCTTGAATCATGGTCAATTTTTTTTGCAGCTTTTGATAAGCCGGATTGGAGGGGGATACATTCGTTTTTAATTGAACAATTTCTTCCGGCTGAATAATAGCTGCTGTGACAATAGCAATGGAACGCAGCCGCTTATCCAATTGTTCTTCAAGAATCCTTCTTTTATTGGAGGGAGAAAGGTTGGCATGGTGAATTTTTTCTCGTATTTTTTTGTATTTTCTACTCATTGTCGGCTGGCTGATGTCCAGTACCCTAGCAGCCAGCTTTACTGATTTATATTGATCCATGGCCATTGTAATAAGCTGTTCTTCCACAAAATCTATCGCTTCCTGTAAAGGCATAAGCTGCTCAAAAACAGGAGGTGCCTTAACGATTTCTTTTTTCCAAGGGATAAGATGATGAATGGCAGGGGCATCTACTTCTGTTTTTCTGCTTGTGACAACAATACGTTCGATCATATTTTCAAGCTGCCGGACATTGCCAGGCCATGGGTAGATAGACAGCAGGTCAACGGCATCGGGAAGGATATTAATTTGCTTCCGGTACATCTGATTATACTTTTGAGTGAAATAATAAATAAAATGAGGAATTTCCTCGATTCTCTCTCTTAGTGAAGGGATATGAATGGGAACAACATTCAAACGGTAATAAAGGTCCTCTCGGAATTTGCCGTCCTCTACCATTTGCTCCAGCGACTTGTTTGTAGCTGCAATCACTTGAATATCAATTTTTTTTGGTTGAGATCCCCCGAGCGGAGTGATCTCTCTTTCTTGAAGGGCCCGCAATAATTTCACTTGCAGCCCAAGCGGCATTTCAGCAATTTCGTCGAGAAAGAGAACGCCTTTATCAGCGATTTCGAATTTTCCGCGTGCGCCGCTCTTTTTTGCCCCGCTAAAAGCACCTTCTTCGTATCCAAATAATTCACTTTCTAGTAGGTTTTCAGGGATTGCGCCACAATTAACTGCCACGAATGGTTCATTTTTCCGAGACCCCATTTCATGAATCGCTTTCGCAATCACTTCCTTGCCTACCCCTGATTCACCTAACAATAGAACAGTGGAGGATACCACGGATACCATTTCAGCTGTATGAAGGACATCGATCATCTTCGGGCTGTGAGCGACAAGTGGAGAAGCAAGTTTTGCTGCAGCCATGTTATTTAAATCTGTTTCACTGGCTTCTTTTAGTCGATCCTCATTAAGATCTCTGAGCGCCCATATGAGTAATTCACTTTTATCGGCAGTCGATACCGGAATAATAGTCATCAGTATTTTCTTGCCATTCCAGGATGTCTGCAGGGTAGAAGTCTTTTCTTTCTTTAATAGGTCTTTCATTGAGGGCTCTTCAAGAAATATTCTCTTTTCGAGCTCTAACAGGCTGGAGCCGACCATCTGATGAGGGGAGGCTTCCCACAATCCATTAATGCTGCCGGCCCTTTCTAAAATAATACCGTTTATATCGGTGATAAGAATTTCATTATAAATGGATAGAAGCATGGTTTTTAACGCATGTATCGTTTGGTGAAGCGTGTCTGCTGAAGGGGAGGATACAAACTGGTTACTCTTCATTTCATGCACATCCTTATAAAAATGATAATTGACTAGAGAAATGACATTTCAAAATTGAATTAATATTTCGAAAATGAATCTGACTATTGTTTTTAAATGGCTATTTTACTGCAATTTTCGCTTGGTACAATACTTGCAATTAGTTAAACATCGATCATAAGAAGGAGTGAATTATTTGAACAAGAAAAGTTTTATCCAAGAAAATATGAATTCCCAGAATCCATTTATCAAAAATTTATACACAGATCTTCACAGCCGGATTAATGACTTTGAAGAAGCAAACACTCGAATTGAAAAAATGAAGCTGATGGATGCAGGCGGTTCATTTGTTATTGTTGGCGCGATCGTTCTTTTTTTAATAAGTGTCATTGTTTGAATGCAAGTTTTATTTTTTACTATACAACTAAAATGAAAAACTGTCAGGAGGTAAATTATGAGTAACGAGAAATCAGCTATCTCCAAAGATGTCGCTTTTGGCTTTCTTCCCGCTCAGAAAAATGACCGGGTGTTCGGTCTCTGGGATCTGGTATTGATCCAGGTTGGCATCGGTGTTTCGTGTTTTTGTTTGCTTGTTGGCGGTTATACAGGCATGATCGTCAGCGCAAAAGAAGCCATGGCGACCATTTTATTCGGAAATGCCTTGCCGGTTTTGCTGATTGTACCCATCACTATTCTTTTTGCCCGCTACGGGGTGGATACTTTTATTGGTTTCCGTAGCTCGCTTGGTTATTTGGGGTCCAATATTTTTTATTTTGTTTTTATGGTATTAACAATCGGTTATATGTCAGTCGCTCTTTTCATGGCCGGCCAGGCAGTTGTAGAAATTGCTAGCCTGTTTCATCTTCCTGAGTTTTTTACAACAAGAACAACAGGGGCGCCGCTCTTTGCTATTCTATTGTTTGCTGTTGCGTTTTTCGTTACATTTAAAGGTCCGCTCGTTATCCGTAAATTTAATTTAATTGGTGTGCCAGCCATTTTATTAGTGATGTTCGGATTAATCTCTATTTTACTAGTAGGACAGGGTCTCGATAAAATTTTTGCATTAAATCCTGCTGAACCATATGAAGAGCATTCTCGTTCGTTCGCAACTGCTCTTGAATTAAATATTGGATTGGGTTTTTCCTGGCTTCCTTACCTCGGCCAATACAGCCGGCTGGCAAAAACTGAAAAGGCTGCCTACAAAGCAGGCTTTTTAAGCTACGGTGTTCTCGTAAACGTAGCTGCCATTTTGGGAGCGCTTACGGCGCTGGTTGTAGCTTCTCTTGATCCAACAGATTGGATGTTTGCAATCGGCGGCACATGGATTGGATTAATTGGGCTTGTCCTGCTTACACTCGGTAATTTAACGGCGGTTATTTTTTTAATGTACTCCCAGGCGATCAGCTTCAAAACCGTTCTGCCCAAGAAATCGTGGTCCTTTGCTATGGCAACGGCTATCCCGACTGTTTTGTTGCTGCTCAGTTCCAGCTTCTATGACGCGTTTAATTCTTTCATTACAATTATTTCTTATATTATGGCTGTATTTGGCGGAATCGTGATTTCAGACTTTTTCTTTGTTAAAAAACAGCAAGTATCCATTCGTGACCTGTACGATACAAACGGCAACTATTTTTATTGGCGCGGAGTGAATCCCTCTGCTATTACAAGTTTTATTGCCGGCACGGCTGCCTACTGGCTGCTGTATAACCCGCTTCTTGACGCAGCAAGTGGATGGTTTCACTATATCACAGCTGGCATTCCTGCTTACTTTGCCGCAGGTATCTGTTATTATATTTCGGCTAAATACATCTTTGCTTATGAAGTAGATCGCAAGGCGAGTAAATTTACACCAGCTACTGTAAAAGAGGCTCTTCCATATAAAGACAGTATGTAACAAGCTGATTTCATATATGAATATTTATTTTATAAATGAATGTGAAAAAGGAAAGCAAGGCGTGGAAGTAGCTATTAAACTCTTTTTGTAAGTTGGCATGATTTTTGCTTTCTGAATAATGAGAATAGTTTTGTGAATATTTCTCGCCTTCGTAGCTAAAGTTTTCAACGGCTTCTTATGAGAAAGGGAGGGATGAAGTGTCTATTTTGGTCGTAGGGTTAAATCATGACAATGCGCCGCTGTCTATTAGGGAATCGCTTGCTTTTGAACGGGAGGAAAGAAAGCAGCTTATTCTTAAATTGAAAAATATTTTTGGTATCCACGAATGTGTGATTCTGACGACATGCAATCGAGTGGAAATCTATGCTTTAACAGAAAAAGAATTTCTACAGGTAGGAGAAAACATTCTTAAAAAAAGTCTGTGCGAAAAAGCAGGCGCAGATTCATACCTTATAGCCGGAGCTCTTTATGTTAAACGGGAGCATGAAGCTGTTCGTCATTTGTTTCGCGTGGTTTGTGGCCTTGATTCTATGATCATTGGTGAAACACAAATACTGGGGCAAGTAAAGCAAGCGTTTTTTGAAAGCATGGAAACAGGCGGAACAGGGCCAGTATTTAACCGCTTGTTTAAACAGGCTATAACAATGGCAAAAAAGGCTCATACAGAAACAGCCATTAGTGAGCAGCCTGTATCAGTCGGCTATGCTGCCGTTCAGTTATTGCAGCAGCAATGCGGCAGCCTGGCAGAAAAGAAGGTGGCCGTTCTTGGAGCAGGAGCAATGGGTCAGCTTGCCATTAAGCACTTAATAGCAGCCGGCTGCACGGATTTATTTATCGTAAACCGTACGTTCAAGAAGGCTATCGCAGTGGCGGAACAGTTCTCCGGAACTGCTTGCCAATTTGATCAGCGGTTAGCTGTCATAAAGGAGATAGATATTCTTGTTTGCGCAGCAGAGACAGACCATTTTCTAATAGAGTATGAAGAAATGGCTAACATCATCCGAACAAGAAAGAAACGCCCACTGCATATTGTCGATCTTGGGGTGCCGAGAAACGTTGACCTTTCTGTATCATCTATTGCAAACGTTTACTTGTTTGATGTTGACCATTTAAATGGCATTGTTCAATTCAATGTTCAGCAGCGGAGAGACGTAGCCCGGAAGATCACTGACATGATTGCAAAGGACGTAGCTAGCTTCTATTCCTGGATTCATTTGCTGGAAGTGAATCCAGTGATCAGCGAGCTTAAGAAGAAGTCGGTGCAGATTCAGGAAGAAGCCTTCCGTCAGATTGAAAATAAACTGCCGAGTCTTTCAGAGAGGGAAAAGCGAGTCATCTACAAGTATGCAAAAATGATTGCCAGCCAGATGACTCATCAGCCTGTTATCAAAATGAAAGAAATACTAGCAGAGACAAGCGGCAGCAAAAGGGAAGAATACTTACAGTTATTTACCCGATTATTCACATCAGAGAAATCGGAAGAAGAACCGAGGAATCCTTTCGGAGATGGAGCGTTAAAAGAACTATTCCAAGAAACAGGCAGCTGATAGAAATTTTTTATTAATTATCTTTTTATATTGAAGGAGGACTTCACTATGTTTAAATCTACTAATCTCGATCAATTTCCTTTTCCGTTTACAAGTGGAAACTACCGTTATTCCAATGACTTAAAGAAGCTGGAGAATATAAATTGTGTTGAAATTACGCCGGAGTACAAAATACAAGTCTTGAAGAAACGGGAACTGCTAGAAGAACAGCCGGAAGTGCGCTTTCAATCCTTCCCTCATACGTTAGAAATGCAATGGGAAGTAGCTGAAATGCTGATCGATATGGCCGTTACTAGATACCCGGAATACTTCAAAGTTGAAAAAGATGGCGATAAGTGGACATTCCAAAATCTAATTTTTGGAGAAACCGAAACCTTCATTTTTGGAGATGAAACGAGCATCCCATATGAGCCTCTTGACTTTATCGGCCGTCATTTTCATACAGACTTCGTGTTAATGGTGCATAGGGATGACAACTTTTATTTAGAAGTTGCTCAAGAATCGTACGCCGCTTTATTTTCCCCTCATTGGAACAAGGGAATGTCGTTTGATGAAATTCATGGCCCTGTTCCTTTCGTTTCAAGGACGGGAGTCGATCTTGTAGCAAGAGTAAGAGAATTTTTACTTCGCATTGAACCGGGTACGCCATGGACAAGAATCAACTGGAATTTGATGGCTGACCGCTGGGACGTAAACTATGAAACGATGGACATTTGGGGACCAGAAAGATTAAAGGTAAACGCGGAAAATGCAGGAAAACTTGTCCATCTTCGTGTAGAAGAGCAGAAGTTTTATCGCATGCCGCGCAGCAATGCCATTTTGTTTGTATTAAATACACAGTTTCTTCCATTAGAGGATCTTGCGAAAAGACCAGAATGGCTCGATTTAACGTACAGCGTTCTGCAAGATATTCCAGAGCCGATGGCTGAATACAAAGGAATGGCGCCTTTCCTGGCTCCTTCAGTCGAGTATTTAAAGAACTTAGTGGAAAGCATCAAAGTAAATTAAGAAAGTTTATCTGGAGGATGGTGAAAAAGTATGTATAACAGTCCTGTGTTTTTTGATCGTTCAGAAGCAATTGTTGAAAAGTTTTCTATACAGCCTGAAAGAAGAAAGTATCTCATCGTTTTTGATCAGAAAGCCGATCACGAGCTCAAACATTTTTTGAACTATATTGAGCAGGAAGTAGACTATGAAACGTTTGAAATGGCAGAAGAAAGAGACAGAGAAGAGATTCAGGAAGTGCTGCTTAATCAAAAGATGGGGACACAGCTTTATATTGCGACTGATTGGGATAATGCAGAAGCGGTCTTCACGGCAGCGATAGAAGCGGGATTTACGGAGGAAGAAATTCAGGTAGTCGTTTACGGACCGAAAAGGCGATATGTCTACTGTATGAAATGTTATAGCTTGAGTGAAATTGATGAAGCTCCAGAAGTCCAATGTTCTCATTGTGATGCCCACATGGAAGTGGGACCGTTCTTTTCGAAAGTACGTAAAGGCTATATTGGTTATCCATTTATCCCGAACTAATCAAGATAGATGAAAACTTTATACAACGATAGGAGTGATTCATATGAGAGTAGCAGGGAATATCAAGATGTACGTCGGGAAAATCGAGAAGGTAACAGAGACCGTTAAACGTTTCTACCTGCACCCGGAGGATCAAAAGCCATTGCCTGCATTTACAGGCGGTGCGCATGTTACCACCTTTATAAAAGCAGGGGAGAATGTAATTGAAAGAAATTATTCACTCGTCAGTCATCCGACAGACCGCTCGCATTATTCCATTTCTATTCGCCGCGATGACAATTCGAGAGGAGGATCTGTCTACTGGCATGATCGTGTGAAAGAAGGAGACTGTCTGGAAGTAAGCTTTCCAAAAAATCATTTTCCGCTCAGCTTTCAGGCGAAGCACCACGTTTTTTATGCTGCTGGTATCGGCATTACTCCATTTTTAACGATGATGGCCGATCTTGAAGCGGAAGGAAAAAGCTTTGAATTGCATTATGCCGCCAGAACAAAAGAGCTTTGTGCTTTTTATGATTACTTAAATGAAAAGTATCCGGGAAAATGCACCTTTTATTTTTCCAGGGGAGAGCAGCCTGCAAAAATGTCTCCAGAAACGATGAAAGATCACCGAATTGGTTCACATGTGTATTTCTGCGGACCGGTTTCAATGGTAACAGAATACAGGAAGGCAGCAAAGTCATACGGTTATCCAGAAAAATCCGTTCACTTTGAATTGTTTGCAGCAGCAGCCGATGGACCAAATCATCCATTCGTTGTTGAACTTTCCAACAGCAACAAGCTTCTGGAGATTGAGGCGGATCAATCTCTTTTAGAGGCCCTTTTGAGCGCAGGAGTGGATGCCCCGTATTCTTGTAAAGTTGGCGGATGTGGAAGCTGTGAAGTAGAAGTGGTAAATGGGGAAGTGGATCATCGCGACCTGTTTTATAAAGAGGAAGAAAGAAAAGAGAGAAACACAATCTTAACTTGCTGTTCAAGAGCGAAAGAAGGAAAGCTCGTTCTAAATCTATAAAAGTGATCATGGGAGGAAAATAAAATGACTGTGACAACACAAGTGTTAGAATTGAAAAATTATATTAACGGGGAATGGAGAACAGCAAGTAACCCGGATACGAATGAAGTGTTTAACCCAGCAAATGGAGAGCTGATTGCCAGAGCTCCACGGGCAACGAAAGAAGAAACAGAAGAAGCGATTCAAGTAGCAAAACAAGCATTCGAAAGCGGAGTATGGTCTGATTTGAGTGCACAGGAACGAGCAAAGTTTCTTTTCAAGATCGCGGATAAAATTGAAGAAATGTATGATGAGCTTGTTGAGCTGGAAGTAAGAGATAACGGTAAAACAAAGGGAGAGGCTGGGTTCGATGTTGCCGATGCGGCTACATGTTTCCGCTATTATGCTGGTCTTATTACAACGCCGGACGGTGAAACTTATCATGTACCGGAGCCAGTGCAGGCAATGGTTGTACGTGAGCCGGTGGGAGTGGCTGGTCTGATTGTTCCATGGAATTTCCCATTATTAATGAGTGTTTGGAAAATTGCTCCGGCACTTGCGGCAGGGAATACGATCGTTTTCAAGCCGGCAGAAGTAACACCATGCACAGCCATGAAGCTGTTTGAAATCCTTGAAGAAGTGGGTATTCCTAAAGGCGTCGCTAATATGGTGATGGGCAAAGGATCTATCGTTGGCCAGACGATCGCTGAAAGCAAGGATGTAGATGTCGTTTCTTTTACAGGAAGTACAGAGGTAGGCCGCCGCATCATGCAGGCTGCTTCAGGCAACTTAAAGAAAATCTCGCTTGAGCTCGGCGGAAAATCTCCTAACATTATTTTCGCTGATGCTGATTTTGAAACAGCGGTCGATTATGCGTTGTTTGGAATTTTCTTTGGAGCCGGCCAAGTTTGTTCTGCCGGAAGCCGCATTCTCGTGGAAGAGAGCGTTCACGATCAATTTGTTGAGAGATTTATCAAGCGGGCAAAAAGAATTAAAGTAGGGCCTGGTCTTGAAGAAGGATCAGAAATGGGAGCTATCGTTTCGGAGGAGCAAATGGAAAGCATTTTGAAGTATATTGAGATTGGCAAACAGGAAGGAGCGACGCTAGCTTTAGGCGGAAAGCGCCTGACTGAAAATGGCCTTGATAAAGGTTACTTTATTGAACCTACTGTTTTCACAAATGTCACTTCGAATATGCGCGTTGTCCAAGAGGAAATTTTCGGGCCAGTCGTCGTGATCCAAAAGTTCAAAGATGAGGCCGAAGCGATTCAATTGGCCAATGACTCTGATTTTGGTCTTGCAGGCGGCGTATTTTCACAAGACGGGGCAAAAGCATTACGGGTGATTAAAAAGGTTCGCTCTGGTATTACTTGGATTAACGCTTATCACCCAACCTATGTAGAAGCGCCTTGGGGAGGCTACAAGCAAAGCGGGATTGGCCGCAGTCTCGGAAAGTACGGACTTGAGGATTTCCAGGAAATTAAGCAAATTAATATTAACCTGGCTGTTGAGCCAGTAGGCTGGTTTTCAAATTAATAGAAGATAGTAGAAAGGAGCTGCTTCAGAGGCCGGTCAGTAACCGGTTGTCTGGCAGCTCCTTTTCGAATGTTTACAATTTGAAGTTATATAATGCTGCGATTTCCTGACGGTACTTATCAAATGTCTTGATGCCTTGAAAGTTTGAAAGCATTCCCTGGATCACGGGAATTCGCGGGTTCACTTTAGCTGCTTCTGCTGCCAGTACTTCCAATGACACATCCAAGCCGTTTTTATCATCCATGTTCTCTAATTCTTTCTTCATTGCTTGCAAGATCGTGTGAAGGGTACCGTTGCTTGGCAAAAAGATCGCTTTTGTTTTATTCAGCAAATCAGTGACTGTTTGTTCGGAAAGGAGAGGAAGATCAGTAGAAAGCCCCTCTGCCAAGCTATCCATTCTTCTCATAATGTACTCAGCAATTTCCTGAAAGTTAAAGCTGTCTGCATCCACTAATATGACCTTTATATAAGAGTGGAAAATCCCGTCCAGCATCGTAGATAAGTCCCAAACAAACGGTTCGAGCTTTTCGCCATAAATAGAAAGCAAGCCCTCCCGATAAAACATTTGAGATTCCATATGCATGCGGAAAAGCAGTTCTTTCACGGTATCATTTAAAGGGATCGCCTGTTCACGAGCCTGCATAATGATAAATTCTTTATGCTCGCTTAATGCTCCGATTAATTCTTTTAATTGATATACAAATTTTTCTCGCGGCGACAAGGCTTGATCTTCATATAGAGAGAGCCTTTTTTCAATAATATTAAAGTAATATTGAAGGGTGGAATAGAGCAAATCATCCTTGGATTTAAAATATAAATAAAAAGCTCCTTTTGATATGCCGGCTTCATCAGCAATTTCCTGAATGGACGTTGCGGCGAATCCTTTTGCAGCGAAGAGCTTAATAGCAGTCTCGATAACTAATTTTTCTTTCTCCTTCAACGGGCTCCCTCTTTCACTGTTATTTCAGGCTGTTCTTATGAAAAGCAGACTTTATCTACACTCAATAGTAGTTATAGTTATTATGCTTATTTTCACGGTTTTGTAAAACTTTTTTCAACTTTTATAAAAAAAAAGTAAAAGCAATTGACTTGTGACTGACTGGTCAGTTACATTTAAACAGTCAAATTATATAGTAAAGAAAAGTCCGAAGTCAATAAGAAAAAATAAGGAGAAAAAGCATGCAAAAAATCATTCAGTTTTCCTTGAAAAATAAGTTTGCTGTCTGGCTAATGACCATTATTGTGGCAGTTGCAGGGTTATATGCCGGAATGAACATGAAGCTAGAGACGATACCGGATATTAACACACCGCTCGTTTCTGTTACCACCATCTATCCTGGCGCTACGCCAGAACAGGTAGCTGAAAAAATATCAGAACCTATCGAAAAGAGAGTACAAAATATGGATGGGGTTACAAATGTAAGCTCATCATCTTTCCAAAATGCTTCTTCTATACAGATCGAGTATGATTTCGATAAAGATATGGAAAAAGCACAAGCTGAAGTACAGGAAGAACTGAGTAAGATAGAACTTCCTGAGGGTGTGGATGATCCCGATGTATCCCGTCTGAGTATTAATGCATTTCCAATTATGTCGCTAAGCCTTTCCAACAGTAAGCAGTCATTGGCCGAGCTGACAAAAACAATGGAAGATACAATTTTGCCAGAAATTGAGGGGATCGAGGGAGTATCAGCTGTTCAAGTTTCAGGTAGTCAAGTGTATGAAGTAGACATCAAGTTTGATAATGAAAAGATGAAGAAATACGGACTTGATGAGGAAACTGTTAAAAACCTGATTAAAGGCTCTAGCGTGACTATGCCGCTCGGTCTTTATACGTTTAAAGATGCGGAGAAATCCGTTGTAGTGGATGGAGAAATTGCCAATCTGAAAGATTTAAAAGCAATGAAAATACCAGCAATGCCAGCTGGAGCTGGCGGCGGACAGCCACAAGGTGCAGCTGCAGCCAACCCGGCACCGGGAGCAGCAATCCCAACAGTGGAACTTCAGGACATTGCCGATGTGAAGTTAAATGGCAAAGCAGATTCAATATCTAAGACAAATGGTGAAACATCCATCGGTATGCAAATTGTTAAGGCTGCTGATGCGAATACAGTGGATGTAGTAAATGCAGTAAAAGATAAGTTGGATGACCTGGAGAAAGAAATAGATGGCCTACAGGCGACGCCGATTTTCGACCAAGGAAAACCAATCGAACAATCCGTAGAAACGATGTTAAGCAAAGCCATATTTGGAGCCTTCTTTGCTGTTATTATTATTTTGCTGTTCCTGCGTAATTTCCGTACGACAGTGATCTCAGTCGTTTCGATTCCTTTATCCTTGCTGATTGCCATTTTGTTGTTGAAGCAAATGGATATCACGCTGAATATGATGACACTTGGTGCCATGACCGTAGCGATCGGCCGGGTTATTGATGATTCTATTGTTGTCATTGAGAACATTTTCCGCCGCATGTCTCTGAAAGACGAAAAATTGCGCGGCAAGGAACTCATTGTGGCTGCTACGAAGCAAATGTTCATTCCTATTGCTTCTTCGACGATTGTTACGATTGCTGTTTTCTTGCCACTCGGTCTTGTGAAAGGGCCAGTCGGAGAAATGTTCCTGCCATTTGCTTTAACCATTGTTTTTGCTTTGCTTGCTTCTTTATTGATTGCCATTACGATCGTGCCAATGATGGCCCATTCTTTGTTCAAGAAGGAATTAGAAGGTAGCGCCAATCATAAAGAAGAAAAGCCGGGAAGATTGGCTGCCTTTTATAAAAAGGTGCTTAACTGGTCTCTAAATCATAAGATTATTACATCAGCTGTAGCGGTCCTGCTGTTAATCGGCAGTCTGGCGCTAGTACCGGTCATCGGTGTTAGCTTTCTTCCGTCCGAGGAAGAAAAAATGGTGATAGCAACGTATAAACCAGAACCTGGACAGACGCTTGCGGATGTAGAAAAGATCGCCGGAAAGGCAGAAGGTATGCTGCAAGATCGCGATGGGGTGAAAACGTACCAATTTTCTGTTGGTGGGGAAAACCCGATGAACCCGGGAGATTCTAATTCAGCGATGTTCTTCATTGAATATGATCCCGATACAAAAGGGTTTGATAAAGAAAAAGAAGCGGTTATCGATGATCTTCAAGAATTGACATCTAAAGGGGAATGGGCGAGCCAAGACTTCTCGGGAATGGGCTCAAGCAATGCTATGACTCTCCTTGTCTATGGTGAGGAAGCAAAAGATATTGAGCCAGTTGTTACAAAGCTAGAGAAGGTTCTTCAGGAGAATAAATCGTTAACAAATGTCAAAACAAGCTTATCTGATACGTATGATGAATACACGCTCGCTATGGATCAGGAAAAGCTGAGTCAGCTTGGTCTAACGGCCGCACAAATTGGCATGGAGCTCTCAGGTGCAGGACAGAATCAAGTATTGACTACCATTAAAGAAAATGGAAAAGAAGTCAATGTATATGTTGAATCAGAAAAAGAAGATTATAAAACAATTAATGATTTAACCAAGAAGACTGTTCAGTCACCACTTGGCATGGAAGTGCCGATCAAGGAAATCGCAAAAGTAAAAGAAGGCAGCACTTCTGATACGATTACCCGTCGCAATGGCCGCATTTATGCACAGGTAAGCGGGGAGATCACTTCCAAGGATGTAGCTAAAGTGTCAGCTGATGTCCAAAAAGAAGTGGATAAAATTAAATTGCCTTCCAATGTTGAGATTTCAATGGGCGGAGTAACAGAAGATATCGCTGATTCATTTAAGCAGCTCGGTCTAGCCATGCTTGCCGCTATAGCGATTGTCTATTTAATTCTTGTTATCACATTTGGTGGAGGGCTTGCTCCATTCGCCATCCTATTCTCCTTGCCATTCACAATTATTGGCGGTCTTGTCGGTCTGTTGATCGCTGGCGAAACATTGAGTGTCTCAGCTATGATTGGTGCCTTAATGTTGATTGGCATCGTCGTAACAAATGCGATTGTACTTATTGACCGTGTGATTCACAAAGAGCAGGAAGGCTTATCTACACGAGAAGCGTTATTGGAGGCTGGCGGCACACGGCTGCGTCCAATTCTCATGACAGCCATTGCAACAATTGGTGCTCTCGCTCCGCTTGCGGTTGGACTCGAAGGAAGCGGACTGATTTCTAAAGGACTTGGTGTTACTGTTATCGGCGGATTAACAAGCTCTACGCTGTTAACTCTGCTCATTGTACCGATTGTATATGAAAGCTTGATGAAGATTAAGAATCGGAAAAAGAAGATCTAAACAACAAAAAAGCCCGCAATTGGGCTTTTTTGTTTTTCGGAAAAGATTCTTTGCTGCTAATAAGAAATTATTAAGAAGATACTATGCCTGGGAAGTGATTGGATGCTGAAAAACTGCTGGGAGTGAAAAGCTATCTTTGGTACGAACAAACAGCTGATCTTTTGTCGTGTAGGCCTGTTTGCGCAGTTTGCTGTCTTCTAGATCAGGAGTGAAATAAAAAGAAATCTCGGTTGTATTTTCACCTGCTAGCTTGCTTATAATTTCTTCTATATTAAATGCTTTTTTGCTGATCAAGTCATAAATTTTTAATTGCTGTCCTTGCTTTTCAAAAATGGCTATCATGTCTTTCTCCGGCAAGTAATAAATATGTTCCGGAAAGATGTTCATGCAATGAAACATGAACAGGTCTTCTGCTTGTACCGTTCCAAAAACTTGCGAAACCGGCACGCGTTCTGCTGCAAATTGATAAATGAAATTCAAGTCTTTAGAGTTTGTCCCATCGAGTTGCTTCATAGAAACGGGATTCTGTCCCGTTGGGAACCATTCCATGGAAAACTGGTAATCAGTTGTTCGGATAAATCCAAATTTCGGATAATAATCCAATACCGTTTTATTTGCAAACAAATAGATAAAGTCACATTGTTCCTCGTATTCTTGCAAAACCCGGTTCATCAATTTAGCTGAAAGACCGTTATTTCGATGATCAGGATGAGTCATGACAGTGCCGATTTGAATGGCACTTTTTTTCTTTCCTTCAATGATTGTATCCAGTACATTAACAGACACATTAGCAATAATTTGATTGCCTAAAGCATAGGAAAATGGAATATAACGATGGCCCCAGTAGCCTTTTTCATACCAGCTTTTTAATTCAAGGCCGAACACGGAGTACGCAAGCTTAAAGAAGCTGTTTCTCCATCCTTCATTTTCTTTGTAATCTTTTGCAAATTGAATATCCATTCGCGACATCTCCTCTTTTTGTCAATGTATGTTAAACATGAACAAAGGGTAAGATCAAGCCTCCAATAGAACCAGCCAGCACCACAATCCATGGGGGCAGCTTCCAATAAGCTAGCATGCTAAAGAGAATAGCTGCCAAAGCAAAATCACTAGGTTTTAAAATAGCGCTTGTCCAAATAGGATCATAAAGAGCGGCAGTTAGAATACCGACAACAGCAGCATTCACTCCCATAAGAGCGCCCTGGACGTGTTGGTTGCGGCGCAGGGAATCCCAAAAAGGCAAAGACCCCAAAATAAGCAGAAAGGCCGGCAGGAAAATAGCAAATGTCGCGAGCAGACCGCCTTTCCAGCCGCTGATCACAGTCCCAATATAGGCAGCAAAAGTAAACAGTGGACCGGGAACTGCTTGGGTTGCTCCATATCCGGTTAGAAATTGGGCCTCGCTTAGCCACCCGCCGGGAACGAATTCTCTCTCAAGTAAAGGCAGAACAACGTGCCCTCCACCAAATACTAACGAGCCGGCCCGATAAAAGCTGTCCATCATAGCGAGCCAATTCCATGGGAGAGCTTCCCGCAACAGGGGCAAAGCGATTAACAAACCTAAAAAAAGGCTAAGGCAAATGGCTCCGAACCTGCGGGATAGAGGAAAGGACAACGGTGTCAGTTGATCACAGGAGCTTGATTGTTTATACAGTAGGTAACCTGCTAGCGCACTGATTAAAATAAGGAGGATTTGGGCAAAAACTGTCTGCCAAAGCAGAGTGACGGTTAAAGAGAACAATAAGATAGTTTTTCTATACAAATCAGGTGACAGCTTTGCGGCCATTCCAGCAACAGCATGGGCAACTACTGCTACAGCAACTAATTTTAAGCCATGAACCCAGCCGGCATTTTTAATCTCCGAATTCTGAAGAACAAGAGCGAAGAGTATCAATGCAAGGACAGAAGGGAGGGTAAAGCCGATAAAAGCCACGATGCCTCCTGGTATACCTGCACGTATGACGCCAATGCCGATGCCAACTTGGCTACTTGCTGGGCCAGGAAGAAATTGGCACAATGCTACCAAATCGGCGTAATCTTTTTCATTGAGCCACTTTCTGCGTCGTACATATTCCTCATGGAAATAGCCTAAATGGGCAATGGGCCCACCAAATGAAGTGAATCCCAGCCGCAGAGAGACGAGCAAGATGTTTAGCAGTCCGGGTTCATTGGATTTTTCGTTAATTATAGTCAATTAATCTAACTCCTTTATGCTAGTCTCCAATTTCTTTAAACAGTTCATATGCCTTTTTTCGCGCTTCCTTTAAAGTGGTTAATCCCTTTGCAGATGTTGTATAATACTTACGGATTTTCCCTTCAACGAGACGGTCTTCCCGGGTTAGAAGGCCGTCACGTTCCATGGAGTGAAGGATGGGATAGAGGGTACCCGGGCTGATTGTGTAGCCATGTTCCCGTAATTCCTCTACCATCCAGGCACCAAAAACCGGGTGTTCCTTCGCATGATGTAAAATGTGAATGTGAATAAAACCTAAAAATAATTTTCTTAGTATTTTTTCCTCCACTTAAGGGTACCTCCTTTTGCCGCTTGCTAATTACGAAAAGCGATATCGAAAGTTATAATTGATTGTAATGTCTTCCTTCGAATAAATCTATGACATGCCAAGATTTTTACAAAATATTTACAAACCTGAAAGGCGAGAAAGCAGTAGAGAGGATGAAATCAAGCCTGCTTTCTTGTGTAGAATAGTCAGAGAGGAAGGAGCTAGGACCCGGTATCTTGAAGGAAATCAAATTCCTTGTTTTGACCTAATTTATAAGATATAACGGTAGGGAAGTAACAATAATTTCCGTACACCTTCAAGAGAGTTTTACAGGTATAATGGATAGTATGATTACTGGCAAAAAGAAAGCTGACAGCAGTTTTATTTATAAATAAAAGGTTGGAAGGAGACTTCGTGAATGACACGGGATCGTGTAACAAAGACACAAATCAATGTGGACGGTATTGATTTTAAATGGGATGTTGAAAATGGAGTTTTCGATTACAGCGGTGGCGATGCTGTTCTTTTCTGGATTACGAGCGCCATGAAAGTATTTTTTGATACAATTGAAGAGGTGTCCGGAGAGGAAGCTGCACAAGTTGTACTTGAAGCGACTGGTTTTCGCCAAGGGCTTGTTGTCAGCGAATACTTTAAAAAGATGCAATTAACGATCGAGCAAGTAGCAGAGGTTCTTCCTATTACATATGCTTCGGCTGGATGGGGAAAGTTGACTGTCGATCGCCTTTGTGAAGCGGAGAAGTTGGCTAATCTGCAAATTAAAAATAGCTGGGAATACAGAATCAATATAGAGCAAGGGAAAACGGAACCTGGGTGCTTTATTCCTGGTCATTTTTCTGGCCTCTTATCTGGTTTATTTGATACAAATATGACTTATCGTGTGATAAAAAGTGAAATCAAAGACGATGAGACATGTGAATTTGAATTTTTCCCTGCACAGCACTCTATGGATCAAAATATTCACACGTTAGCGAGAAGAAAAGAAGCGGAAGAGATTCAAAAGCTAGAGGCTGTAGTTGAAGAGAGAACGAGAGAGCTAAATGAATTAGTGAAGGAGATTTCTTCGCCGATTATTCCAGTGCTAGAAGACATTGTTGTTGTGCCGTTGCTTGGAAAATATGATGAAGCGCGTTCGCAGGAATTAATCGAAAAAACATTAACAAATCTTCCAAAGCATAAGGCACAGTACCTGGTTCTTGATTTGACAGGTTTGGAAAAAGATGTAAGTGGAATAACGGTAGATTTTATTGGGAAATTGAGCGCAGGGGCCTCACTCATCGGTACAGAGACCATTCTTGTCGGTATATCACCTGAGATCAGTATGGCTATCGCTTCGTCTAACTCCCATTTGTCTTCCTTTAATTGTTTCCGCAGTTTGCAGCATGGTATTTTATTCGCTTTATCGCAGCAAGGCAGACAGATTATTTAATTGAGAAAATTTGTTAGCTTTAAGAGAAGAAAGATTCTCTTAAAGCTTTTTTTTTAGTTAAATAGGCCTTAGAACTTTGAAATAATCAAGCCAAAACAGTAAAAACTCCCCATGGTTTCCATCTTGTTCTATTTAGAATGATTCTTTATCATGAATAGAGGAAGATAAATCTAAGAAAAAGCAACTTGTATAGAGGGGAGAACATAATGAAAAAGAAGATTAGTATATTGGCACTCGTGTTTGCTATTATGCTTGCTTTGGCCGGCTGCGGCGGATCAGATGCCAAAGAAGCAAGCGGAGGAGGAGCTGGCGAAAGCAAGGTAGCTGAAGTTACTATTGAAAAAGCTGAATATATATTAGCAGGAGATGACGGAGAATCCGAAGGCGAGGAAACCGGTTTGCTCGCTGTTGATTTAAAAGTAAAGAATAAATCGAAGTCTACTATTAATGTATCCTCATACGATGGCGTATACCTGTATGATGGGGATGAGCAGTTAAGCCCAGAGAAAAGTGTATATGCGCGCGGAATAGACCTTAAAGACGGAGGAAGCAGTGATATTGGTGCGGGCAAAGTAAAAACCATTCCTTTTTACTTTAATGTTGAAAAAGACAAAAAGTATGAAATTGGTGTAAAACCGCGTCTATCCGAACCAGGAGAAGAAGCGGATGAAATTATGCTTGGCCTTGACACAAAGAAATATGCAGAAAGTTTTGATGAAATTCAAGATCCTGCTAAAGCATTAACTGCTTACATCGATGTTATTTACCTTGGAAAAGACAACAGTGATTATGAAAAGCTAGTAACCGCTGATAAGGAAGATGTTCAGGAAACAGCTAAAAGCAAATTTAAAAAGCAGTTGGATCTTTCTTTGCCAGATATGGTAACCGATGCGGATATTGATAAGTACTATAGCAGTTATAAGACTGTTCTGGGAGAAAAAGCAGAAGTGCAGACTAAAACAACGGCAAAAGCAGGTGATAAGGCCGTTGTAAAGCTCGACTATTCTACGGTTTCAACAGATGATCTTTACGATAAGCTCTACAACTATCAAAAAGAGTACCGGGAAAATACAGGCGGCTATGACACAGAGAAAGAAAAGCAATACGCACTTTCCAAGTTCGATACAGTTGTTCAATCCCTGGAAGTTGCTAAGAGTCAAAACGGAGCAGAAATTAGCATGATCAAAAAAGACGGAAAATGGACAGTGAATACTTCTGACCACTATTCTGACTACCTTGTACAGGCGTTTGCTGAAGGAAGAGCTTACTAGACAGGAGAGAAAGCTATGAATAAAAAAAGCTTGATTATTATTCCGGCTGTGATCCTACTTCTTGTCATCGGCGGCTTGTTTTTTGCTTTGAAGCAGGCAACTGCACCAGAAAAAGCGGTCGAAACATTAAAGAAAGCTGTTGCAAACGATGATCCGGCTCTGCTGCAAGATATGATTGTACCAGATAATAAGCAGGCTTCTGTAAACAAAACATCCGTTCAGGCGCTTATTACCTATTTAAAAGAAAATAGCAGCAGCTACGACGTGATTAAAGAGGGACTTGATGAACAAATCCAAGAGGATGATTATACAACAACCACTCAACAAGTTACCTTGACAGAGGACGGAAAGAAGTGGGGAATGTTCCCTCAATACAAATTGAAGGTGAAGACGGCTGCTATTAAAGTTACCGGTCAAAATGAAGACGATCGAATCAGCCTGGCTGCCGGCAAGTCGAACCAAGCAATTAAGAAGCAAAAAGACAATAACTACGGCCCTGTTATCCCTGGGACGTACAATTTAAAAGTTAAATTGATGAATGAACTTGGCACCTTTGAGAAAAAAGAGAAGAAGGACGTATGGGGCAGCCCGGAAGTCAGTGTGGTTATTGACAGCAACGCGTTGGCAAGCTCTGATAGAGGCATCCAAAAAGATGTCATCAAGGCAATGGATGTTTTTAATAATGATATCGCTGTATACCAAACGTCTGGCTTTAATAAAAGTAAGCTGACAAACGTGACAGATACTATTCTTGAAGGGTCTTTTACACTTCAGGAGAGTTTTAAAGCAGTACAAGGATATATTGATGAAATTCATGCGCAATATAATGGTGCTGTCGTTAATATGGATGACTTCTCTGTTCATTATTTTGATGGGCGCTGGTCGGCTGATGTAACGGCCCTCATCGCTTATCATAACAAAGTAAAGTACCGTGACATTCAGCAATTTGAGGATACTTCTTTCAAGGCCGTTAATACGTATTCATTGTCCTACGATCGAGCACAGAAAAAATGGTTGATTGACGACGTGAAAAATCGTGAGCCAGTTGGGAAAGAAGAAGAGTATTGGAAGAACAAACAAGAAGTAAAGGTAAGTAATCCGCCACTTCTGAAATGGAAGCGTGAAGGCGTAACAGGAACAGATATTGTCTTATAGAAAAAGAGGCTGCCTTGAAAAAATTTTCAAGGCAGCCTTTTTTCTTTCGTAAAGAAAGTAAGTGAAAGTCCCTCCGTAGTTATGATTTTCTCGATTTCTTTGAATCCACAATGCTTGTATAGTTGGACAGCAGGAGAATTATCGGTTCCGGTAGAGACGAGGATATCTTTTTTACCGGCCGCTAACTGCTCCACATGATGAAGAAGCGAACGGGCCACTCCTTGCCTGAAAAAATGAGGGTGAACCATCAGACGATGAATATGAAGCTTTGCCACTGTAGTTTTAAAAGACACAGCTCCGGCCAGTTGACCGTTGATGAATCCGCCATAAAAAGTTTCTCCGCATTGCTGCAGCGAGGCTGCTGTCTCTCTCAAAGGAGGAAGGTCCCAGAATTTGATGAGTTCTGCTTCTGCTTCATAGGCAGGTATTTGGATAGTCCATACTTTTTCAGCTATCTCCGAATCTTCGATATTCAGCTGCTGAATAGATAATCCATTATTTTTCTTTTTCATCTGCATGGCCTCCCGATACATTACTTTCCATGTCCTCACAAATGGAATCAATATGGCTTTTTAGCACATTGATAAGCCGTTCCCGACTGGTTCTATTCGGATCCAGCATAGCATGAAGAGCTAGCCCGTCAACGAGCGCATAGAGTTTTTCTGTTTCTATGCTGACATCCAGTCCTTCCTTCAATAGCTTTGATTCACGCAAGTAGTGAATCATCCGGCTGATGCCATTAAAAATGCCATCGTGCAAGACGTTAAAATCTGCTTCTTTATGACGGTTATAGGCAATAAAGGCAAACCAGATTTCCATTTCTGCCATCGTTTCTTTAGTGATTGGAACAAGCTCTATCAGGATCTTCAACATCATTTCTTTTGGCGGCAAATCCTCTACTACAATTTGATTAATTCTTGCCTCTGCCTGCTCTTTAACGAGTTCCATGGCATAAATGAGCAACTCATTTTGCGTAGAGAAATAATGGCGCAGGGCCCCGAGGGAGAGTCCAGCTTCTTTAGCGATGTTTCGCACAGTCGCCCCCTCCATTCCCTGCTCCAGAATGACTCGCCATGTGGCTTCAGCAATATGTTTTTTTCGTTTGTCGTGATCAACTAGTTTTGGCATAACTATATCTTATCAGGAAAAAAAGATTCAAGCAATTTTATAATACAGTTGTATTATAAAAAAAGAGGTGTTACAATTATTTTAAATAATACAATTGTATTAAAAAGAGAGGGGTTATGGTGTGATTGTTGGGCTGATTATTGCCTGTGAAGTCGCATTTTGGCTAGTCATTATAATGGGACTGACAGCTCGTTACTTGTTCAAACGGAAAAAACTTGGGCTGCTATTATTAGCCTTAACACCTTTAATTGACTTAATTTTAGTGGTGGCTACTGGGGTGGATTTAATGAGAGGTGCAACGGCTACTCAGGCACACGCACTTGCAGCTGTGTATATTGGTGTCTCCATTGGATTTGGAAAAAGCATGATTCAGTGGGCAGATGAGAGGTTTTTGTATTACGTAGTAAAACAAGGATCAAAACCAGCAAAAAGATATGGAATGGAATATGCCAAACATTATTTCTCAGGATGGCTTCGGCATGTAGCAGCCTACTTAATTGGTGCAGCCTTGTTAGTAGGATTGGTTTTTCTGGTTGGAGACCCTTCTAGAACAGAAGCGTTAAGCGGCATATTGCAAATATGGTCACTTGTATTAGGGATCGACTTTTTAATTGCTATCAGTCACTTTATTTGGCCGAAAAGAGCAAAAGCATAAGAGAAACATTGATCGCCGGCTGTATTTTGCAGCCGGCTAATTTATTGTGTAACGAAACAAAGACAAGATTTCTAATTTTCAATTTTATTGTGTTGCCTATATGGTACAATATGGACAAGATTTTTTAAAGGAGACATAGCAGGATATGCCCTTTTCAGTTCGATTATCCATATTAGTTATAGGTTTCCTCTTGCTTTCGAGTTATTCCCTCCATTTCGCTTCGGCTAGTTTACTTCACCATCCTGCCAGCCAGGTAGATCAGCGGCCCGTCAAAAAAGTGTATCGGATTGCAGGAGAAAAAAATCTGCCTCCTTTCTCTTATATCAATAAAAAAGGAAAGTTTACTGGCTTCAGTGTAGAGCTCTTTCGCTCTATTTCTGAAGAAGCAGGAGTAGAGTTTCGATTTTATCCAATGAACTTTTATGAAGCGGAACAGGCGCTGAAAGCGGGTAAAGTAGATGCCATTATGGGGATGAGATATTCCGCCGAGCAGAGCGAGCGTTTTCAATTTTCGGAGTCCTATTTTACGATGACAGATGTTCTTGTTGTACCGAAGGAAGCAACCACAGAGATCAAAAACTTAACAGATTTGCGGGAAAAAACGATTGTTATGCAGGAAGAGCCGGCGTCATTTGATCTATTGCTGAATATAAGAAGAGTGGAATTTCAACTAGCATTTAATCCAAAAGATGCATTTAATTTCTTGCTGCTAAAAAGAGCAGATACCTTTTTAACAAACAAATGGACGGCAGAGTTTTATTTAAAGCAATCAGGTGAACAGGATCAATATCGAGTGCTTGAACATATCGGCGTGCCTTCTGATTTTGCGGCGGCCGTCCGTCCGGGAGAAACAGAACTTTTTTCGCTCATCAATCACTCATTGATGAACATGCAGGAGAACGGGGATTATCAAACTTTATATTCACAGTGGTTTGGTCTATATCCTGACGGTCAATTGAAAGAAATGCGCAATTGGATTATTGCCTTGCTGATTCTCAGCAGTTGTGCTGTAGCCGTTCTGATTTTTACTTATTTATGGAACAAGCGGCTGCAAAAAGAAGTAGCCAGGCGAACAGCGGCCTTGGCAGCAGCAAATGATCAATTAGAAGTCCAGCAGCGCGCTATTTCCGAAGCTTATGCTTTCAAGACCCAAATTATTCATCATATGTATTATGGGATTTTAACATTTGATGATTCCCTGCAGCTGACAAGCTTGAATGAACGGGCAAAAGCTATGCTCGGTCTTCAAGAGAAAGAATATGTCGAAACAGAGGATATTTTTGGGCAGCCGCAAATTGCCGATATTCTTCAGCATTACAAATATTTCGAGGATAATCAGGACAAACAGTTATTTTCAGAAGAACTAGTATTTGAAGCCGATGGAAACAAGCGGTTTATTTTATTCCGTCTCATTCCATTATATGAAGAAAGCGGAAAGAAAAACGGCTGCCTGTTGACATTAGCTGATCGGTCAGAGGCAAAGATGTTGGAGGAGAAGCTCGCAACCCAGGAGAAAATGCGGGCGCTCGGACAGCTTGTTGCGGGGGTGGCTCATGAAATTCGCAATCCGCTTACTTCCATGAAAACCTTTATTGATCTTTTGCCAAAGAAGTATGAAGATCAGTCATTTCGCCAAGAGCTTGTTAAATACGTACCGGAAGCGTTAAAGCGGATGAATACCATTGTTGAATCACTTCTTGATTATGCGCGGCCTAAGCACCCGCAAAAACAAAGGTTGCCGGCTGCTGCTTTTATCCAATCTGTGGTGGCAATCATTGAACCAACATTGAAAAAAAGCCATGTGCATTTGAAATTAATGATGGAACCGGAAGTGGAAATTATTTGTGATCCTGATCAGTTAAAACAAGTGCTGCTGAATTTACTGTTAAATGCATTGGATGCTATGGATAAGGTACCGAAGAAGCAGCTAACGGTAAAGATTCAAAGAATGGAGGCCATGGGAGTGATTCAAGTAGCAGATACTGGAATTGGCATGGATCAACATAGCGTTTCTCATATCTTTGAGCCTTTTTATACGACAAAGCCGCATGGAGTCGGGCTCGGATTAGCCCTATGCTATCAATGGATCAAAGAAAATAACGGTGATATGCAAGTGGAGACGGAGAAGGAGAGGGGGACGACTTTTACCGTTACACTGCCTGCCGCACAGAAAGAAGGGGAGAAAGAATGAAGCCTGTTGTCTTAATCCTGGATGATGAGCCGGCGATCGGGGCATCGCTGCGATTCGCACTTGAAAATCAATATGAAGTGATGGCAGCTACAAGAGTAGAGAATGCAATGGACGTGTTGCAGAAAAATCAGGTGCAGGTAATGCTATTGGATTGGCGGCTTGGGGAAGCGGACGGTCTGCACGTATTGGCTGAAGTGAAAAAGACTTACCCGCATATATCCGTTATTATGATGACGGCTTATGGCACAATTGAATCGTCTGTTGAAGCCATTAAGCAGGGAGCTTATCATTATATTACAAAGCCGCTCGATATTGATGAGCTGCATTTATTGATTGAAAAAGCGCTTGAACATCAGACGTTGTACAGCAAAATCCGGGAATTGAATGAAACCATTGAGAAGATTAAAGGCTATGATCAGATGATTGGCGAGAGCCCAGCAATGAGGGATATTTTTTCAATGATTGAGCGAGTGAAGGATATTGACTCAAGCGTTCTTATTTTTGGAGAAAGTGGGACAGGAAAAGAACTTGTGGCTAGGGCTTTACATAGACAGGGAAAAAGAAAGGACGGCCCATTTGTTTCGGTAAATTGCGCAGCCATCCCGGAGTCCTTGCTGGAGAGTGAACTGTTTGGCTATGCGAAAGGGGCATTTACTGGGGCGGTGGGCAGCCAGGAGGGAAAAATAGCCGCTGCGGATAACGGCACACTATTTCTTGATGAAATCGGCGACATGCCCGCCTCCTTACAGGCTAAAATGCTGCGCGTACTGCAAGAAAAGGAATTTACGCCGCTTGGCTCTACAGAAGTGAAAAAAGTAAATGTGCGGATCATTAGCGCAACAAATAAAAACCTCTCACAAATGGTGTCAGAAGGCTCTTTTCGAGAAGACTTGTTTTTCAGACTGAACGTCATACCGATCGAACTGCCATTATTAAGCGAGAGAAAAGAAGATTTGCCAGTGCTTATTCCCTATTTTCTCAGAAAGTATGCGGAAGAAATGCAGCGGCCGCTTCCATCCCTGTCAGAAGAAGCGTGGAATAGGTTGTTGGCTTATGATTATCCGGGGAATATTAGGCAATTGAGCAATATCCTTGAGTATGCTGTAGCGATGACAAAAGGAAGAGTCATTTCGGAAACTGATTTGCCGATTGCCATCCGTTCTGAAAATGAGACAGTGAAGCCGACGGTTAATTTTTCTCCTTCTATCATCCCTGTTCCTTTGGGTGCTACGATGAAAGAAGCCGAGAAAATGATTATTGAGTCTTCGCTGAAGCATTGCCATGGAAGTAGAAAAGAAACGGCAAAAATGCTTGGTATTAGTGAGCGCAGTCTGCGCAACAAGCTTCAGATTTACAGGGAAGAAAGTACATAAGAGAAAAAAATGCCGGTTAGGAATATTTTGCCGTTCCTAACCGGCATTTTTTGCCGCTTCTTAAAACAAACAGCTAATTTAACTGAATTTTAAAAATGGTATGAATGTTGCATTATGAAGAGTAGAACAGACAAAGGGGTGAGAAAATGAAATATCGTACAGGATTTATTTTACTTTTAGTTACCGTTCTTATAATGATGGCCGCCTGTAGCAATTCTGCTTCTTCGAAAGATGAGAAGGCAGAAGGGACAGGCAAGGCAGCCGGACCGCTGGCGGGGCAGCCGGTAACGATTTTAACTGGTGGAACATCAGGGATTTATTTTCAACTCGGCAATGCGCTTGCCAAGATTTATGGAGAAGAACTTGGCGCCCAGACAAGTGCCCAAACTACGGGAGCTTCAGCAGAAAACACAGCTAAGCTTTCGAGAAAGAAAGCAGAACTAGGCTTTGCCATGGCTGATACAGTAACAGATGCTTATCTGGGAGAAGGGAACTTTGCTAAAGCAGGAGCGCTTTCGAATGTTCGAGCTGTCGCTTCGCTCTACCCTAACTACATGCAAATTGTAGCTCCTAAAAAGCTCGGCATTAAGACTCTTAAAGATTTAAAAGGAAAAGATCTTGCTGTTGGTGCTCTTGGAAGCGGTACCGAAATTATGGCCAAGCGGATTTTGGAAGAAGCAGGCATCACTTACGATGATGTAAATGCAGACTTTTTATCCTTCTCTGAAGGAATTGAGGGCATCAAAAACGGAACGACGGATGTCGCTTTTCTATCTTCCGGTTACCCAAACTCAGGCATTATGGAGCTGGCCGCCACAGATGAAGTAGAAATCATCCCAGTGCCGAAAAAGATTACGGAAAGCCTTCAAAAAAAATACCCAGCCTTTGAAATCGGCAGTATACCCGCCAATACGTATAAAGGCGTAAAAAAAGATAGGGAGACAGTAAAAGTAAATAACCTACTAATCACTCACAAAGATTTGCCTGATGAAGAGGTTTATTTGTTAACAAAAACATTGTTTGAAAGTCTTGATCAACTCCAAAATGCCCATAGCTCAGCTAAGCATATCGAATTGGAAAAAGCAGCTGAGAAACTGCCGTTGCCGCTGCATCCAGGAGCGGAGAGATACTTTAAAGAGCAAGGTGTTTTGCAATAAGGAATAAGGGAGGGACATATAAATGGCAAACGCAACAAAAGAGATTCCTGAGACAGTAGAAGGCCAGGAGGAGATTCTGCAAAAGTATGACAGTGAATCACGATTCCGGAAAATTGATCATGGTTTTTGGCGTTGGGCTGTCTTTGCACTGAGCGTTGGTCTTGCCGGTTATCATTTGTATACTGCTTATTTTGGACCGCTTGATGCACTTCGCCATCGCTCGCTGCACACAGCCGTAATCGCCGCACTTGTGTTTATTTTATATCCTGCCTTTTACAAAAAGGGAACAAACAAAGTGACTCCAGTTGATGTCATTTGGATGGTTGCTGCGCTGGCGACTGGCGGTTATATGATTATCGATTATCAGGGAATTGCTGAAAGAATGTCGATTTATATGCCGAGCGGGGTGGATATTGCTTTTGGATTGCTCACGATCGCTGTGGTGATTGAAGGGGGCCGCCGTGTAGCTGGAAATGCTTTAACGATCTTAACAGCATTATTTCTGGCTTATGCCTTTTTCGGCCAGTACTTTCCTGACTTACTCAAGCACTCGGGAAAAGATCTAGAAGATATCGTGACCTATATGTATCTGTCAACAGAAGGAATTTATGGCATTGCTATTTCTGTATCTGCGTCTTATATTATTCTCTTTATTTTGTTCGGGGCTTTTTTAAACCGTTCAGGAATGGGGCAGTTTTTCACTGATATTTCGCTTAGTGTAGCGGGGCACACATCCGGCGGCCCGGCAAAGGTAGCCGTTGTTTCAAGCGGGCTACTTGGCTCAATTAATGGTAGTGCACTGGCAAATGTAGTAACGACAGGAGCTTTTACAATTCCGCTCATGAAACGCGTTGGCTATAAGCCGGAATTTGCTGGTGCGGTGGAAGCCACTGCTTCTGTCGGTGGGCAAATTATTCCACCGGTCATGGGAGCGACCGCGTTTATTATGGCAGAAACGCTGGGTATGCCGTACAACCAGATTGCCCTTGCTGCCATTTTGCCGGCTTTTCTCTATTATCTTGGCATTATTTGCATCGTTCATTTCCGGGCAAAAAAATTGGGCCTTCGCGGCATGTCTAAAGAAGAACTCCCGAACCTATGGCAAGTATTCAAAAAAGGCGGCCATCTGCTCATTCCGATTATTGTGCTGATCGGGATGTTGATTGCCGGAAAAACCCCGCTATATGCTGCTTTTTATGCGATTGTTCTTT
The DNA here is from genome assembly GCF_045370945.1 of Pseudobacillus sp. 179-B 2D1 NHS. Classification (NCBI taxonomy): domain Bacteria; kingdom Bacillati; phylum Bacillota; class Bacilli; order Caryophanales; family Bacillaceae; genus Pseudobacillus; species Pseudobacillus sp. 179-B 2D1 NHS. The sequence continues at coordinate 95,290 of NZ_JBIQDP010000005.1, read as the reverse complement.
CGATCGTTGTCAGCTGGTTTAATAAAGAAACACGGATGGGGATAAAGGAAATTCTAGGAGCGATGGAGGACGGTGTCCGGTCGGCGCTTGGTGTGGCAATGTCGTGTGCCATGGTTGGTTTAATCGTTGGCGTAAGCACGCTGACTGGACTAGGACCGAAGCTGACCCAATCCATCCTTGTTCTTGGTCAAGGAGAAATGTTCCTGACACTCATTTTCACAATGATTGCCTGTATTGTTATGGGAATGGGGCTCCCATCTATTCCGACATATATTATTACAGCTACAATGGCTGCACCGGCCTTGCTTGAACTGGGTGTTGCACCATTCGTTACTCATATGTTCGTCTTTTATTTCGGTATTTTAGCTAACGTAACGCCACCGGTTGCTCTTGCGGCATTTGCGGGAGCAGGTATCGCTGGTGCCAGCCCGAATAAGACAGGTTTTGAAGCACTGCGGCTTGCCTTGTCAGGGTTTATCATTCCTTATATCTTTGTATTTTCACCTGTTATCCTTATGCAGGATGTCACCAGCCCGCTTGAAGTTGTTTGGGTAACTGTGACAGCAATCATCGGTATTCTCGGGTTGAGTGCCGCATTGGAAAGATATTTAATCGCGGACTTGCCGCTGCCACTTGCTGCTTTATGCTTTATCGGCTCGATCACTTTGATTATTCCAGGCATCTGGACGGATGTGGTTGGACTAGGCATACTGGCCCTTGTGCTGATTCAGCAGTTCATCGCCCGTTCTAAAATTCGTTCCGATATACCAACTTCCAAAATTGTTTAAAGATATTCCGCTCGCGAAACAATAGAATGTATCCATAATAAAACCGCTGTAAGTATTCCTTACAGCGGTTTTATTATGGATACAAGTTGAGGGTTAAAAAGTCTGAGTTTTTCAGCTATGCTAAAAGCAGTTTTTATTTTTTTTAGATAGGAGTTCAGCTATTGAATAAGAAAAAAAAGTATTGGATCATGTTCATTTTAGGAGTGTCTCTATTCATAGGTGCGATGTTGCTGTCATTTCATTTACCAAGTTCTAAAAAAGAGACGGCAAAGGTAACTTCACAGAAAGCCGAAAAGGTGAAGACGGTGGAAAGCGGGGGGAGCGATCTTTTGAAAAAACCCGGTCAAAAAGTGAGGGAGAAAGATTGGGCGACCCTTGAATTAAGAGATTATTTCAATGTAAAAAAAGAATATGTTGTTGACCGTATGCACATTTACGTTAAGGAAGTTAAGCTGATTAAAATGATGGATATGGAAGACGAGGAAAAAGAGTATTTAGGCTATTTTAATAATAAAACAAGGAATGATTTGCTAAGAGAAGGAAACAAGTATGCAGACTGGGACGAGCTTAATGAAGCAGTGAAGCAGTCTGGGTGGAAAGTTAAAGAAAAGGTGTATTACATGGAGATTTCTTATAACGTGACTAATCAGTATGGAAAGGAGGTCCAATTTTTCAGCTTTCTGGATGTGCGGTTTGGTGGAGAAACATTTTTCGTGCCAAGGAGAAGCTTTATCGCGAGTGATGATACATTTGTAGGCGAAAGCAGCTTTTCAAGGGTCGACTACCGCAAGGGGGAAAAAAGAGAGGGGAAAATTGGTCTGCTGCTGAGAAAACTGCCTAAGCAGATGGAAACCATACAATTTTCAACAGATGATGTGCTGGATGGGGAAACTCATGAGTTGATAAGTCATGGAAAAACCTTTCAGATTGATTTAAAGTAACCAAGCAAAGGAAGTCTTAAAGAATTCTTGAGTAGGCAGGCAGCGGATGGGTATATATTAATCATAAAAGGAAGAGGATGCATGATCGCTTAGCAGGTGCTCAGCCACTCGCTGCTGGTTGAGGGTCTAATGATAAGTATAAGCTGGAAAGGAGAAATGCATCATGCAAATACCGGAGTGGCTTGCGGAGCTCGGGAAAAAGAGAATTTACCCTTATCCTGTTGAAGGATTCGTTTACGGCAAGGGCCCTGAAAAACCGAAGCTAATGCTTGTCGGAGAGGCGCCGGGAGAGACAGAAATCCATAACGGCATTCCTTTCAGCGGCAGGGCCGGCAAGGAATTAATGAAGTTCTTGGAGAGGGCTGGAGTCTCCAGAGAAGAAGTGTACATAACTAGTGCAGTTAGAAGCCGTCCATACAAGTGGGGGGAGAAGCGAACACGAACAGGTGAAATAGTTAGGAGAAAGTATAATCGTGCGCCAACCTCCGCAGAGATTTTAGCTCATGCGCCTTTGCTTGATTATGAAATTGAACATGTCAAGTCGCCTGTCATTGTGGCTCTCGGCAACATCGGTTTGAAACGGTTATGCGGACCTGATGTAAAAGTAACCGAAGCGCACGGCCGGTTCATTAAGCAGCCTGTCAGACGGCTGAAGAACGTGGAAAGCAATGAATATGAATGGACAGAAAAGGAATATGTTATTTTTCCAACATTCCATCCAGCTTCCATCTTCTACAACCGTCGTCTGCTAGAGCTTATACATGAAGATATGGACAAGCTCGGAGGATACCTGAAAAACCTTGGCAATGACTCCCTTTTATATACGAATGCGACGGTGAACGACAAGGCCGATGAGAACAAGAACCATTAAAGAGCCTAGAGCTGTACGACTGGCTATATTTCCGTAGTCGGCAAGGACAAGTGTAATTGTGCCGTATAGAAATGGACCGACCATAGCGGAAATCTTGCCGGAAAAAGCAAACAAGCCAAAAAATTGTCCTCTTTTTTCTTCTGGGGTGTGTTCAATAATGAATGTTCTTGATGTTACCCAAACGGCTCCGAGAGATACGCCAAACAGACTGCCAGCAGCCCAGAACATCGCTTCATTGACAGCAAATGTGCCAATGAACAAAGCGGCGAGCAAAATTATCCCAACGACGTTTACGGCTTTTTTTGCTCCAAGGGCTTTCGTAATATAGCCAAATAGAAAAGAACCAATAATGCTCGCAATGGTGGAAACGAGATAGAGCAGAATGAATTGACCTGAAGAAAAGCCAACAATCGCTTTGGCATAAACAGCCATCATGGCAATCGCTGTAGCGATGGCATCATTCAAGAAAAAATAGACAATCATAAATAGAAAGATGATTCGGTGAGCTTTCATTTCTTTAAATGTAGACATTACTTCCTGATAGCCGCTAATAAATGACTTTTTTTCTGTGGAAGTCGGCAGTCTTGTTTCCCGTCCGGCGAGCATAAGCGGCAGGGAAAAGAGAAGAAATAAAATCGCTGTTGGAATAAACGCTCGGTGAAAATGGCCATCACCAATGAATGGATAAATAGCAAGTCCGGCCAGGGTGCCGATATAGCCAACAGCTACTCCGAAGCCCGATAACAGTGGGATCTCTTCTTTCGTTCCCAAGTCGGCCAGCATTGTGTCATAAAAGATCAAGCTGGAGTGATAAAAAAACTTTGCTGCTACAAACAAAAGAACAACAAAAATGAGGGCCGCCGGCAGGCCGAATAATTCCTGTTGTGAATGAGTGGAAGCCGCAAGCCCCATACCTATCGTGCAGGCTACGCAAATGAGTGTGAACGGGATAATATAACGTTTTTTCTTTCCTGTCCGGTCAATGAGGACACCAAAAAGCGGAGAAAATAACACGAGCAGCAAGCTGGCCGCTGCGTTCGCATAAGAAATAAAAGTGCTGGCTATCTGGTTAAGCTGATCGTTGCCGCCGATGGTTTCCTGAAGGTAAAAAGGAAAGAAGATCGTAATGATATTGGAAGAAAAAATCGTATTGGCAAAATCATAAAGTGCCCATGATAAAATCGGCAGGGAAAAGTACAATCCCCATAATGGCCGTTTTGTTGCTGTTTCACTTCGTTCTATTTGAGCCATCATCCCACCCTCTTTTTTACAGTTTCCTTTATTGTAGTTGAAGCTTATCCAAAAATAGCAAGAACTTTGTCGAATACAAAAAGAGTTTTATTAAAAATAATGAGGGAAAAGAGTTTTATATACATGAGAGGAGGGAAATCGATGGCCAATAATGACCATAACCATCTCAACGAAAAAGAAAGAAAGAAGCAGGAAGAACAGCAGCAGGAAAATGAATTTAGAAATCAAGCACGCTAGCCCGATCAGCAAAATCGTTTAAAAGACCAAGAAAACATGAGAAAGTAAAACAGAAAAAGCTGTCTTGGACAGCTTTTTTGCTTGCAACGAAGAGGAAGACAATAAAGAATAAACTCAGTAAGCCAATCAATTTAATTAAATTTAGAAAGTTAACGAGAAATTTCAGTTGATTTGCGTTAAAATAGGAGCGTGAAGTGAAAGCAGGACCTAAAGGTGCTGCTCCCTATTATTTATATAAGTGAGGAGTTAAATAATGAGTAAAGTGCTTATTTTCGGACACAAAAATCCGGACACAGATTCTATTTGTTCTGCGATTGCGTATGCGGCTTTGAAAAAAGAATTAGGAGTAGAGGCAGAGCCTGTTCGTCTTGGTGAACTGAATGGCGAAACAGAATATGCATTAAATCAATTTAATGCCGAGCTTCCAAGACTAATTGACAAAGCAGCTCCAGAAGCAGCGCACGTTATTTTAGTAGACCATAATGAGCGACAGCAAAGTGTAGACGATATTAATGATGTGCGTATACTCGAAGTAATCGACCATCATCGAATCGCGAATTTCGAAACGAGTGACCCGTTGTACTATCGCGCTGAACCAGTAGGCTGTACAGCTACTATTTTAAATAAAATGTATAAAGAAAACGGCGTCGCTGTTCAAAAAGACATCGCGGGCTTGATGCTATCTGCGATTATTTCCGACTCGCTTTTATTCAAATCTCCGACATGCACAGAGGAAGATGTAAAAGCTGCTCAAGAACTGGCAAGCATTGCAGGTGTTGATGCTGAGGAGTATGGGCTTGCTATGTTAAAGGCAGGTGCTGATTTAAGAAGCAAGTCAACAGAAGAGTTGGTCTCACTTGATTCCAAAGTATTTGCGATGGGAGACTATCAAGTAGAAGTTGCACAGGTAAATGCTATTGATGTATTGGATGTATTGGCACGCAAAGAAGACATCGAAGCGGCTTTAGAGCGCACAATTGCAGAAAAAGGCCTCGATTTATTTTTATTCGTGATCACAGATATTTTAAACAGCAACTCCGTCGCAATTGTAGCGGGTAAAGAGGCAGCAGTTGTGGAAAAAGCATACAACACACCGATTTCTGATGACAGAACGATCATCCTTGAAGGTGTGGTATCACGAAAAAAACAAATTATTCCAGTTTTAACGGATATTTTTCAGGGTATGACAAAATAATAAAGACAGAAGCATGACCGAGCTGAGGCTTGTGTCATGCTTTTTTTTGAAAAGAAAAATTAGATAGAAGATTAAAATTATTTAGAAATAATAAAATTGGATTGACAACTTAAGTTAAACGCAATATGATTAAGTAGTTTCACTTTTTCGAAATAATTTATGCCTATTAAATTTTTTGATAATACTGCAAATATAAACTGGGCATGAGAAGGAAGGAGATCTTAAATTGGATAGCAATCAAAAGAAGAAGATTGCCGAAAGTGTACCTCAGACTGGCTTTTTTGGTCATCCTAAAGGTTTATCCACTTTGTTCTTTACGGAGTTTTGGGAGCGTTTTTCATATTATGGAATGAAAGCGATTCTGCTTTATTATATGTATTACGAAGTTTCTAAAGGCGGGTTAGGTCTTGATCAAGGCACGGCGGCCGCTGTTATGGCAGTTTATGGCTCACTCGTTTATATGTCTGGAATTATCGGAGGATGGCTTGCTGACCGCCTGCTCGGTACATCGAAAACCGTCTTTTATGGCGGTGTGCTTATCATGCTTGGACACATTGCCCTTGCTTTCCCGGGTGGTGTAACCGCTTTATTCATTTCTATGGGATTGATTGTTATTGGTACGGGCCTTTTGAAACCTAATGTATCAAGCATTGTCGGAGATATTTATGCTGATGAAGGTGCGCGCCGTGATTCTGGTTTTAGCATTTTCTACATGGGAATTAACGCTGGAGCGCTGATCGCTCCATTAATCGTTGGTACAGTTGGTCAGGAGTATAATTTTCATTTGGGCTTTAGCCTTGCAGCTATCGGAATGTTCTTAGGCTTGGTTGTATTCGCTGTAACAAAAAAGACCAGACTTGGTTTGGCCGGTACTTATGTACCTAACCCGCTGACGGGAGAAGAAAAAAAGAAAGTCTTTATTCAAATCGGTATTGGCACCTTAGTGATCGTTATTTTAGGTGCAATTGGAATGACAACTGGCTTATTAACTATTGACCGTTTTATTTTGCTTGTTAGTATTTTAGGAATTATTATTCCGGCTGCTTATTTCATTATGATGTACCGCAGTCCGAAAACATCAGAAATAGAGCGTTCTCGTCTTCTTGCTTACATTCCTTTATTCATAGCGGCTACTATGTTTTGGGCGATCCAGGAACAAGGATCTATTATCCTGGCAAGATATGCCGATGAACGGACGCAGTTGGACTTTGCAGGAATGCATTTACAATCTTCTTGGTTCCAAACATTAAACCCATTATTTATCGTTGCATTTGCACCTGTTTTTGCTTGGCTGTGGGTCAAGCTAGGCAAACGCCAGCCGTCTACACCAAAGAAATTCTCGCTTGGTCTGCTGTTTGCTGGGTTATCATTCCTTGTAATGATCATACCGGCCTATGTAAATGGAACAGAAACACTAGTTCATCCAATGTGGCTTGTACTTAGTTTCTTCCTTGTTGTTATTGGCGAGCTTTGCTTATCGCCTGTTGGGCTTTCGGCAACAACTAAACTGGCGCCAGCTGCTTTCTCAGCCCAAACAATGAGTTTATGGTTCTTAACAAGTGCATCTGCCCAAGCAATCAATGCACAAATCGTTCGTTTATATAAACCAGAAACAGAAATTATCTATTTTGGTGCCATCGGTGCTGCTTCTATCGTTCTTGGATTGATTCTTTATCTCATATCCAAGAAAATTCATACGATGATGAAAGGCGTTAACTAAAACGTTAACACCATTGCTTCAATTGATAGAAAAGCCATTTGCTAGTTTGACTAGCAAATGGCTTTTTTTGTCTCTCTTTTGCTATAGTAGAAGCAGAAAAGCGTGACAATGAGGTGGGAAAATGACAGAAAAACTATTTTATGAAGATGCGTATATTCAGTCTTTTACTGCAAATGTTCTAGAGGAGGGCGTAGATGAAGCAGGCCGAAGATTTGCTGTTCTGGACAGCACAGCTTTTTATCCGGAGGGTGGCGGCCAGCCGTGCGATACAGGAAAGATAAATGGCATAAGGGTAACGGACGTTCAATCTGTTAACGGAGTCATTCGCCATTATCTTGAAGAGGAGCTTGGAATGTCGCGCGAGAAGGTAAATGGAGAAATCAATTGGGAACGCCGTTACGATCATATGCAGCAGCATGCGGGCCAGCATATTTTATCGGCTGCGTTTGAGGAATTATTTGGAATTTGCACAACAAGTTTTCACCTGGGGGAAAAAACAGTAACGATAGATTTAGATACGGACTCTTTGACAGAGGAAGTGCTTAAGAAGGCGGAAAAGAAAGCTAATGAAATTATTTTAGAAAACCGTGCAATTGAAACGAAGTGGATAACCTTTGGGGAGGCTTCTCGCTATCCGTTAAGAAAGGAATTAGCTGTGACGGGGAATATTCGACTCGTTATCATTCCGGACTTTGATTATAATGGCTGCGGGGGAACACATCCACGCAGCACAGGTGAGGTGGTGGCGATTAAGCTGTTGAAATGGGAAAGGCAGCGCAAGCACGTTCGTTTGGAATTTGTTTGCGGCGGGCGGGTGCTAAAGCAGCTTGGAGAAAAGCAAGCAGTGATCCGAGAGCTTTCCCGTCTGTTGAACAGCCCTCAGGACAAGATGACTGGGGCAGCCCGTCAGTTGCTTGAAGAGAAAAAGGCATTACAAGCCGCACTTGACGAAGCGAAGGATCAACTGCTTGAGCATGAAGTAAAGGTGTTGCTGCAAAAAGCAATACATAAGGAAGGATATAAGCTGCTCGTTCAAGTATTTCGGAATCGCACAATACAGGAGCTTCAAAAAATGGCGCGGCTAGCAATTGAAAAGGATGCGGGAGTTGTCGCAGCCTTTGTAGCAGAAAATGAAAACAAGCTCCAGCTTACCGCGGCTAGTGGGAATGAAACGACGAATATTGATTTAAAAAAAGCGGCTTCTTTCATTTTCCCGCTTATTGAGGGGAAAGGCGGCGGCCAGCCTCACTTTATTCAAGGTGGCGGTCAACGCACTATGCCTGGCGAGGAATTAGCTAAAGCTTTTGAAGAGATCTTGGCCTCTGCGTCTCTTCAAATGGATAAAAAGTATTAGTTTATTAGAAGAGGGAGCAACAGGTTGAGCAGGAAGTTTATTGAAACTTTTTGCTCTTTTTTTCGTAAAGAAAATAAACAGAACGGAGGGGGATTATGGATAAAGAAAAAGCGAAACAAATAGCGAGCCGGTTTGCTGTGGATTATGAGCAGCTGGTGAAGGCAGTTAGTTGGGGAGTCGATAAACGCCAGCTACTGTCCATTGTTGCCCAATATGCAGCCGCCGGACGGACATTTTCAGCGAAGGAATTTTTGCAGCTTTCTGATCATATTAAAGCAAACTCGGGATGGTTGTCCGGATTGAAAGGTTCTTTTAACTATTCAATGACTGCTTTATTATCGACCGGTTTTGATGACCCATATAGTGGGTTTGAAAAGATGCAGCACAGCTATCAGTTGCTCGTGGATCATGGCTTTCGGAAAACAGCATTTACATACATTGCAGCCATTACGTTAGTTTCTATTACAGAAGATACAGAGGAAAGAACACGGACTGCCGTACAGGCAAAACAAATTCATAAAAAAATGAAAAAGAACCATTATTTCTTAACTTCTCAGGATGATTATCCGCTCTCTATTCTCCTGGCCCGGCAAGATCAGGGTGAATTGATAGATAAGATTGAATTTTACTATTCCAAATTAAGCGAAGGACCGTTCTGGAAGGGAAATGATTTGCAGCTGCTGTCCCACATTCTTGCACAAAGCAACAGTAATGACTGGGAATCGCTTGTTGAAAGAACATTTCGCTGGTTTGAAGAATTTCGTAGCCGTGGATTAAAAGTGAAAGGTCTTCATTACCCATTGATCGGCCTGTTGGCTTTGACAGCTTCTCCTCAGGAATTGATAGAAGAAGTATTGATATTAGCGGAGACGCTTAATCAGGAAAAGCTCTTTAAATGGTACAGAGACATAGGGCTTCTGATTGCCGGCCAAATCGTCGTGCGGGAAAAAATCTCCGAGGATCAAGCGGCCTTTACAAGTTTCGCAGTTTCCATTGAAGCAGTACTACAGGCCCAGCAAGCAGCGATGATTGCTGTTATGTCAGCTGGGGCGGCCGCTGCTGCTTCTTCCGGCGAATAAAAAATTAATTGACAGAAAAGTTAATCACCTGTAAGATAAGGGTATTGAATGAATAGTAAGCGGGCATGGAAAGTCACTTCTATAAAGACTTCCTCTTTATGATCAAGTGAAATGGCCATTCTGCTGTAATATACGTAGAAACTGTCAAATCTGTTCTAGTCTCAAGAAAAGGAGACAAGGGCGCAGATTAAGCCAGTGATATCTTCTGCTATGGGGATATTGCTGGCTTTTTTCGTTTCACTTTCCATCATAAAAATACGAGGAGGAAAAGAAACATGTGTAAAAAAACTGGTTGTGGAAAATGTAAAAACTGTCCAATGTTAGCTGCTGTCCAAGAAAGAAATGCACAAAAGAAACTAGCTGTTTTAAAAAGTGAGTCTAAATAATTGTATCCAATATGATTTGAAGTAGTCACTCCTGTTTAAGGGGTGACTATTATTTGTGTCCTTTTAATGTTGTTTTAATAGCGTTTATAAAAATATTCTTGCAATTCTATATTTTTTATGATAAATTTTTTGTATCCAATATCCAATATGGATGAGGTTAATCTTTCTTATCAGGGGGTCTATCTATGAGTTTTCAGCCCTCGAAGGACAAAACGACTGTCGTCAGTTATGTAACTAAAAACTTAAGACAGGCGATTTTAAATGGAACATTCGAGAAGGGAGAGAGGCTGATCCAGGAAGACTGGGCAAATACTTTGAATGTTAGCCGGATGCCGATCCGAGAAGCGCTAGCCCAGCTTCAAACCGAAGGTCTGGTGAAGCTTGTTCCACATAAAGGGGCAATCGTCACTCCGATTACAAAAGAAGATATTGAAGAAATTTATCATTTAAGATCTTATTTAGAAGGGCTTGCTGTTGAGAAATCTCTTCCTTTTTTAACGGAGGAAGATAAACAGGAGTTAAAAGAAATAGTAGAAAAAATGGAAGCGTTGCAATTGTCAGATGAAACAAATGATACCTATATTGCTTTAAATGAAAGCTTCCATAAGTTGCTGCAAAAGGGCTGCCCTTGGCCAAGGCTAACAAAGGCTGTAGAGAATTTGGGGATTTCTCCGATTGCTCCGAGTCTGCTGGCGGATTATTACTCGGAAACGCAGAAAGAGCACCGGTTTATCTATGAAGCAGCTGTCAGAAATGATCCTGCCGAGCTGCGAGCTGCAGTAGAGTATCACCTTTTGCGAACAAAAAATAATTTAATTTCTTATATGGCTGACTTAGAGTCGGCTGATGAACATCTATCCAAACAATAAAATCTATAAAATAGAGAAACGATGAAGGAGAAGATAACATGTACGACTTCGCTATTGTTGGCGGTGGGATCGTTGGATTGTCTACCGCAAAAGCGCTATATGAACGGTATCCAAATGCAAAGGTACTTTTAGTTGAAAAAGAAGCCGAGCTGGCAGCCCACCAAACGGGCCATAACAGCGGAGTAATCCACTCGGGCATTTATTATAAACCGGGAAGCTACAAGGCGCGCTTTGCTCGTCAAGGAAGCAAATCCATGACTGAGTTTTGTAAGAAGTATGATATTGAACATGACATTTGCGGAAAAGTGATCGTGGCAACGAAGGACGAAGAGCTGCCTCTTTTGGATAATCTGTATGAACGTGGCCTGCAAAATCAACTGGATGTAAAAAAGATTAGCAAAGAAGAGCTGAAAGAAATCGAGCCTCATGTAAACGGAAAGGCTGCCATTAAAGTAGCGGCGGCTGGTATTGTGAACTATAAGCAAGTAACAGAAAAATTTGCGGAAATTGTTCGCGAACAAGGTGCCGACATCCGTTTAAATACGAAGGTTGAAAACATTGGTGAATCCAATGATGGCATTACGATCGAAACGAATAAAGGCACATTCAGAGCGAGGTTTTTAATTAACTGTGCTGGTCTTCACAGCGATCGGGTGACGAAGCTTGCTGGTTACAAAACGGATGTAAAAATTATTCCATTCCGTGGAGAGTACTATAAGCTGATCCCTGAAAAAAGACACTTGGTAAAAAATTTAATTTACCCCGTACCAAATCCAAAATTCCCTTTCCTTGGTGTTCACTTTACACGGATGATTGGCGGAGAGGTAGATGCAGGTCCGAATGCTGTTCTTAGTTTTAAACGCGAAGGATATAAATTATCCGACTTTAATTTAAAAGACTTTGCTGAAGTCATGGGTTATCCGGGCTTCTGGAAGCTGGCAAGCAAGTTTATGGGTGAAGGGCTGGAAGAAATGGCGCGCTCTGTCAGCAAGGCAAAATTTGTAGCGAGTCTTCAAGAGCTCATTCCAGAAATTCAAGCAGAGGACTTGGTGCCAGGACCAGCAGGTGTTCGAGCCCAAGCGGTTAAAACGGACGGCGGCTTTGTCGACGATTTCCATATGATTAACGGAGAAAATAGCATCCATGTTTGCAATGCGCCATCACCGGCTGCCACAGCTTCGATTGAAATTGGCAAAGAGATTGTCAGCCAGATTACTGAACAACATCATTTAACAAGCGCAATTAGTTCGTAAGCGGAAAGGGGAATTTTTTATGATTAACTCAAAAGTAATGTTTATTGCAGGACACGCACGTCTGCCGCAAGGGATGGCAGCGAAGAGTGTGTTTGATACATTAACAATCACCGCAGAAGTTGACACCAAGTATGGAGTGATCATTGAAGCTTCCTGTACGCTGGCAACGGAACATGGCAGGGAATTTATCGGGCAACTGTTGAAGGGAGTCAGTCTGAAAGACGGGATCGAGGAGCCGCTAAAGCAGCTACAGCAATATTATAAAGGCAAAGCTGCTAATGCACTCGCTGCTGCCTTGAATGATTTACACCTTCATTATCAGCAAATAGCGAAAAATTCGAAATAAATAATTAAATATATTGACAATTATGTGTCGGTCACATACAATGATGTTAACTAGAATTAAATATTTGCCTTTTGAAAATAGCCTTTTCAAAAAACGCGAATATTACTATAGAACGATGTTTGAGTGGAAAATAAAATACCAAACTGAAATATTTACTGTGACTCCAATTCCATGGAGCAATGAAGTAATTATTAGCCAGTTTACTATCCTTGGACGCAAAGGGTGTAAACTGGCTTTTTTTATTTCCTACCCAGACAAAAACATTATTTTTCTACAAATAGGAGGAATTATTAATGAGTACTTTAGAAAAACAAGGCAAGAAATTCATTCAGAAAACAGCAGCTTATGAGGTGAAATCTCATCCGCAAAGCGATCGTTTATACCACATTGAGCTTGAACCTAAAGTGATCAGAGAATTTTTGGCAAAAGTAAAAGAAGAGGAAGTGTCTGTTCAGCATTTGGAGTATACTCCTTACGCACGACTTATCGTTGCTGATTACTTGCTTCAATTGACAGGAAAAGAGTTTCAAGACATTTTGAGAGGGATTGTTCATGACCGCGAAACAGGTGGTTTCACAATTGGTCTGCAAGGAGAAACGCTTGATACAGATGATTATGTAATTTTCTCTACAGCGATGACTCATATTGTTGGAACACCGAATTTCGACTCCATGACAGGTAAATATTATGCCAGATTTACTGTAGCTCATACAGACAACAGTGATTCTTACCTTCGTCAAGCCTACCGTCTGTTCACATTGCATACGGATGGAACATTCGTTGATGAGCCAACTGACTGGTTGTTAATGATGAAAATGAAGGAAGAAAATGCAGTGGGAGGAGAGTCGCGTTTACTGCACCTTGACGACTGGAAAGAGCTTGAGAAATTCTCAACTCATCCACTTGCTACTTATAAATTCACATACAAAGCGCCAAGCAGCAAAAACGTCAGCCAGGAAGTACAGCGCGCTACGTTCTTCAATGATAACAACAAGCCTTGCATTTGCTTTATCGACCAATTTGCTTATCCGGAAACAATTGATGAAGCGAAGTATTTAAAAGAGCTTTCTGATTCCATGGAAAGTGATGAAAGTGTTATTGAGCTAAAACTTCCAGTTGGTGACCTTGTTATGCTGAATAACTTGTTCTGGCTACATGGCCGTGCAGCATTCGAAGTGAATCCGGAATTAAATCGCGAACTTCTTCGTCAACGTGGTAGATTTGCAGAAATTTAATTAACTCTTATTGAAGAGAAAGAGGAGGTGGCTATTAGGCTGCCTTCTCTTTTTATTATTTAGAAAAAGTATTGGTATGTAAAACGGAATGATTTATGCACTTTTGAATAGGGTGATTGTAATTTGAGAAATAAAACGAGTTTTCGTTTTACTGTTATTTCATAATCATACATTTATTTACATGGGTGATTTGTATTAAATGAACTGTTAACACCTCTGTTATCCGCTTTCTTTTAGTTTTCAAAAAAATATAATATTTTTTGTTGTTTTTTGTACTTTTGGCATGAAAATTGTATAAATATTTTAATAATTAACATTTTAAGCGGTTACAACAGGAGGAATGATATATGCAGGAAAAGGTTCAATTAAAGAGATCATTAGGTCTATGGGCAATAGTTATGTTAGGTGTCGGTTATATGACGCCTATGGTAGCGTTTGATACATTTGGAATTGTATCAGAGGAAACGGGCGGACATGTGCCGGCTTCCTACGTGATTGCTCTAGTTGGAATGCTATTTACAGCTGCCAGCTACGGAAAAATGGTTAGAGTTTACCCGGTAGCCGGTTCAGCTTATACGTATACACAAAAAACAATTAGTAAAAAGCTCGGCTTTTTTGTCGGTTGGGCTGCTTTGCTTGATTACTTGTTTTTGCCGATGGTGAATGCGCTTTTAACAAAGATTTACCTGTCAGCGCTATTTCCGCAAGTTCCTGGCTGGATGTGGGTAGTTGGATTTGTAGTGGTCGTAACGGCTGCGAACTTATTTAGTGTAAACCTGGCAGCTAATTTTAATAATTTTCTTGTGTTATTTCAATTCTTAGTCATTGCTATTTTTGTCATACTGGTTATCAAAGGGCTTGGAAATGGAGAAGGAGCAGGAACTGTCTTTTCGTTTATTCCATTTGCTGAAGAGGGCATGTCAGTTGGTCCGCTTATAGCAGGAGCCACAGTTCTATGTTTTTCTTTTCTTGGGTTTGATGCGGTTACCACATTATCAGAGGAAACACCTGATGCTGTAAAAACAATCCCGAAAGCTATCTTTTTAACTGCACTTGTAGGCGGCGTGCTTTTTATTACCGTTTCTTACTTCACGCAAATGTTTTTCCCTGATGTTTCTCGTTTCTCTGATCCGGAAGCTGCTTCACCTGAAATTGCTTTATACGTAGGAGGCAAGCTATTTCAGGCATTTTTCCTAGCAGGGACGCTGACAGGAACGCTCGCATCAGGTTTGGCTTCTCATACGAGTGTGTCGCGGTTATTGTATGTAATGGGGCGGGATAACGTTATTCCTTCAAAGTTTTTTGGATACATCCACCCAAAATGGCGGACACCTGCATTGAATGTTGTGTTGGTAGGTTTTATTTCATTAATCGCTATTTTTCTTGATTTAGAGACAGCCACCTCTTTAATTAACTTTGGGGCACTCATCGCCTTTACGTTTGTTAATTTGGCTGTTATTGCTCACTATGTAATTAGAAAGAAAAGATATAAGAATCCGAAAGACTTTATTAACTATTTAGTGTTCCCAGTTATCGGTGCAAGCATCGTAGTAGTCTTATGGATAAACTTGAATATTCATTCTCTTATTCTTGGAGTTATCTGGTCAGTTATTGGAATGCTGTATTTAATGTATATTACAAACTGGTTCCGTTCGCCTGTTCCACAAATGCATATGGAAGAAGTACACGAATTGTAAATTAGAAGATGAAGCCGGAATCGCTGGTGCAAATGTTATTGCCAGCAGATCCCGGCTTTTTTTGTTAGTTTAAAAGGTTTCTTTATGCGAAAAATAATAGGCTATGCAAATAAGCATAAAGCAGCAATGTAAAAAGAAAATTAGGAAGCTTCTAGAAGCCCGTCTCTTCAAGGGGAACAAGATTTTAAATTTTTTGAAGTTTTGGCACGGAAATTGCTTCTATAATAAGCAACAAATAAAAATGAGGTGTTATAAATTGGGTACGAATGTACAGACAGCAGAGACTAAGACAACAGCAGGACAGCATCATAAAGATAATCCGCAAGAGGAATTTAAGTTAATTCTAAAAGAAGCGGTAGAAATTCTTGGTTACTCTGAGGAAGTATTTGAATTTTTAAAAGAGCCGATGAGATTTTTGGAGGTTAATATCCCTGTCAAAATGGATAATGGCGAGACAAAAATTTTCAAAGGCTATCGTGCTCAGCATAATGATGCAAACGGACCGACAAAAGGCGGCATCCGCTTTCATCCGGACGTGACAGCAGATGAAGTAAAAGCATTGGCTGGCTGGATGAGCTTAAAATGCGGAATTACCGGACTTCCTTATGGAGGAGCTAAAGGCGGGATCATCTGCGAACCACGTAGCATGAGCGCAGGTGAGCTGGAGCGGTTAAGCCGTGGATATGTCCGGGCGGTGAGTCAGCTTGTCGGACCGACAAAGGATATTCCAGCACCTGATATGTATACAAATTCACAGATTATGGCATGGATGCTCGATGAATATGATCATATTAGAGAATTCGATTCACCAGGATTTATTACTGGGAAGCCGCTTGTTTTAGGTGGCTCAGAAGGACGCGAAACAGCGACTTCAAAAGGCGTTCTATATACACTGCAAATGGTCAGTGAATTAAAGAACATGCCGCTTGAAGGAATGAAAGTAATCGTACAAGGGTTTGGAAACGTTGGGGGTTACCTCGCGTACTACCTGCATGAATTAGGAGTGAAGGTAGTTGGAATTTCAGATGCTCTTGGTGCGATTTATGAACCTGAAGGTCTTGATATTCCGGACCTGCTTGGACGCCGTGATTCCTTTGGCATTGTTACTGGCCAGTTTGAAAATATAATTACAAATGAAGAGCTAATTGAGCAGGAATGTGACGTGCTTATTCCGGCGGCAGTTGGCGGAGTCATCACTACAGAGAACGCTGACAGACTGAAATGTAAGTTTATCGTTGAAGCGGCTAACGGACCAACAACAAAAGAAGCGATTCAAATGCTTGATGAGCGTGGCGTTTTAGTTGTTCCTGATATTCTTGCCAATTCCGGCGGAGTCATCGTTTCTTATTTTGAATGGTGTCAGAACAACCAAGGTTACTATTGGACAAAAGAGCTAGTAGAAGAAAGATTGAAAGAGAAAATTCATGCGAGCTTCTTGAACGTTCAGAATACTGCCGAACAATTTGGCATTAACATGAAAACTGCTGCTTATGTTGAAGGGATCCGCAAAATCGCTGAAGCTTCAGGATTGCGCGGCTGGATTAAGCTTTAATTAGCAGGCAGCCGTAAAGAGAGAATATAAGGGATGAGGTGGTTAAATCAGGGGATTCCGTCTAAGCATACAAAGCAAAATGATCGGGAAATCATTGGCAAAAGGCAGGCAAATGGGAAAAGCGACGACGGAATAAAAGCTGATTTGGCCCGGGGAGGGTAAAAATAATTTTGAAAGCGGTTGTCCCACTTATATAAGGAAAAGGAGATGAGTACCATTGTTTGAAGAATTGATTACCAGCCCGTATAACGGAGTAGTTCAGCAAGTTCTTGTGAAGGAAAACGTAAGAATCTATGAATGGGAGCCGCTATTTATAATTAAGAACGAAAAAGGAGAAATGCTTCCAGTTAAAGTGGGTGTCAGCGGAGAGATTCAATCGCTCGAAGTCCAAGAAGGGGACAAAGTCATTCCCGGCATGGTACTCGCTTACGTGAAGGAAGAATTAGTAGTAAGTGCTTGTGATTGATGAATAATCTAGTAGAGGAAGATGGTGTTTCCATCTTCTTTTTCTATTATTCTGTAAAAAGTTTGCTAAAATAATAGAAAGGGGACAGCTGAGAGGGGGATCGAAAATGTTTACGATTGATGAAAACAAATTAAATCCGATTGTTTCTATTCCGGTGGAAGATCAAGCGGATAACAGCTTCATAGACATTAGTGCAATCAAAGAACCATTTGTATTTATGAGTGAACATGGCAAGCTTACTTCTTACGTTCATTTAAAGAGTAACCGTCTGGCGCATAAAAGAGAAGTGACCTTCCAAACGCTGTTGTCTCAGTCCATTCCGATCGAACAAATCTATCATGTGAACAAAATTATTTCATTGCCTGTTATTTTTCAGGTGATCGGTGAGACGTTAACGATCATCAATGATGAAGAAGGGTCGCCGATTGGTTATTTAAAACGGGAAGAACTGCTGGCTGAGCTATTTAAACAAGAGGAGCAGGGAGTCAATTTATTTAAAACGCTGCTTACCTCTATTCCAATGGGAATGTTTGTAGTAGACAGAGAAAAGAAGATCATCAACTGCAACGATGCCGGGTTAAAAATGATAAAGTCGACTGCTGAAAAGGTGATGAATAAACCTGCAGAGTCTGTATTTGAGCGAGAGCATATTGAAAGTGTGTTTGCGACCGGAAAAACAATTTTAAACCAGGTGCAGCTGACAGATGAAATGGGCGTCCTTCTCGACTATTGTCCAATTTCAACCCAGGATCAGAAAATTGAAGGAATGCTAATTGTCGTTCAGGACATTCCTACCATTGAAGATATGGCAATGGAAATTGAAGATATTAAAAATCTTAATACGGATTTAAATGCTATTTTATCTACTATTTATGATGAACTGCTCGTGGTGAACAGCAAAGGTGAGCTCATCCGTTACAGTGAAAATGTAATCAGTGGATTTTGGGATACAGATTTACAAGACATGCTTGGGAAAAGCCTTCTTGAACTAGAGAAGAAAGGGATGTTCAGTCCTTCCGTGACGAGGCTAGTCATGGAAAAAAAGAAAAAAGTATCGATTGTTCAGGAAGCAAGAAGCGGCAGAAAGGTGCTGGCAGTCGGCAATCCTGTTTTTAATGAAAAGGGAGAGATTGATCGCATTATTATCGCTTCTCGGGATATTACAGAAACTTCTCGATTAAAAGATGAATTAAAAGAAATGAAAAAGATTTCTGAGAAATATAAGAAAGAGCTTGATACGTTTAAAAATCAAGATCGAACGCTAAAAAAACTAATGTATCGCAGCCCGAAAATGGAAAAGATTATTCTCCAGGTAAAGAAGATAGCCGAGTTTTCTTCTACCGTATTAATAACAGGAGAATCCGGGGTCGGGAAAGAAGTAATTGCCCAGGCGATTCATCAACTTGGACGTCGCTCAGAAAAGCCATTCTTGAAGCTAAACTGCGGGGCCATCCCGGAAAACTTGCTTGAAAGCGAACTGTTTGGCTATAAAAAGGGAGCCTTTACTGGCGCCGACAAAGAAGGCAAGGACGGATACTTTAAAATGGCTGATCAAGGCGTGCTTTTCCTCGATGAGATCGGTGAAATGCCCCTTCATTTGCAGGTCAAATTGCTGCGCGTATTACAGGAGCAGGAAGTTATCCCAGTCGGCAGTACCGTCGCTGAGAAAGTGGATGTGCAAATTATTGCGGCCACCAACAAGAAGCTTGAACAAATGGTAGAACAAGGAACGTTCCGGGAAGACTTATTTTACCGACTGAATGTTATCCCGCTTCATATTCCTCCTCTGAGAGAGAGAACAGAGGATATTTCAGTACTTGCTTTTCATTTTCTCCAGCAGCTTAATGAAAAGTATGATAAAAGTTTTTATTTAACACCTGATGCCATCAACGTGCTTGAATTCTATTCGTGGCCGGGAAATGTGCGTGAACTGCAAAACATTATTGAGCGGCTCGTCGTTTCTGCTGATGATCAGGCGATAGATGCTGAATTTGTCAGCCAGTTTTTATCGCTCGGTTATGATTTTAAAAAGGCACGGCCAATTATTACAAGGGTCGTTCCGCTGCAGGAGGCGCTTGAAGATGTGGAAGAGCAGCTGATTGTACTCGCCATGAAGCAATATAAAACAACGACAAAGGCAGCTAAGGCGCTTGGAGTAAGTCAGTCATCCGTGAGCCGTAAATATCAGAAGATTATGAGCAGCAGAAAATCTGACAATGAAGCGTCTCTTTATTAATTGCAAGCTGTTCAAAAGCTAGTGACTCACTGCTTTTGAACAGCTTTTTTTATATGTGGCAAAAATGTGTCTAAAAATGCTTATTTTCATCAATTTATTCATAAATTCATACATTATGCTAAATTGCATAAGAGCGATAAAACTCCTAATTTTTGTATGGAATAAAAAGCTTGATAGCACGCAGTTTTCAAAAATATTTTAAATATTTCAACTTGGCACGATAATTGCATTATATAAAGCAAACGGAGAATAGGAGGATGAAAAGCATGTTAGAAACGCAGGCTGTAAAAACTCTTGATTTGAAAATGTACATTAATGGGGAATGGACAAACTCCAGTGACAATAAAACACGTGAAGTATTCAATCCAGCTACTGGTGAAGTAATCGCTCATGCGGCTGAAGGTACTGTCGCAGACGCCAGAGCAGCTATTGCTGCTGCCAGGGAAGCATTTGAAAGCGGTGTCTGGTCAGATCTTCCGACTGTTGAACGCGCTGCATACTTATTGAAAATTGCAGACAAAATCGACGAAAAAGCAGAAGAGCTGACAGCACTAGAAACAATGAATAATGGTAAGCCACTTCGCGAAGCAGAAGGTGACATGGCAGATGCTGCAGCTTGTTTCCGTTACTATGCTGGTATGATCACTCAACCGGACGGCGAAACGTACCATGTAGCGGACCCAATGCAAGCGATGGTTGTGAGAGAGCCAGTTGGCGTATGCGGATTAATTGTTCCTTGGAATTACCCAATGCTTATGAGTGTTTGGAAAATTGCTCCGGCGTTAGCAGCAGGAAACACAGTTGTTTATAAACCTTCTGAAGTAACACCGGTTACACCGACAAAATTAATGGAAATTATCGAAGAAGTAGGCGTGCCAAAAGGCGTTATCAATATGGTACACGGCGCGGGCCCTGTTGTTGGAAATGAAATTGCTTCTCATAAGGATGTAGACATGGTGTCTTTCACTGGCGGTACAAAAACAGGAAAACACATCATGAAAACAGCTGCCGATACGATGAAGAAAGTTTCCTTGGAACTTGGCGGAAAATCACCAAATATCATTTTTGCTGATGCTGATTTTGAAGTGGCAGTAGATTACGCATTGTTCGGTATTTATTGCGGGTCCGGCCAAGTATGTTCATCCGGTTCAAGAATTCTTGTAGAAGAAAGCATTTACGATAAATTCATCGAGCGTTTCACAGAGCGCGCGAAACAAATTCAAGTGGGCAATGGAGCAGACCCAGAAACAGAAATGGGACCGCTTGTCAGCCAGCAGCACATGGAAAAAGTATTAAGCTACATTGAAATCGGTAAAGAAGAAGGAGCTCGCTTGCTATTCGGTGGAGAGCGTTTGACAGAGAACGGACTGGATAAAGGCTTCTTCGTAGCTCCAACAGCGTTTGCTGATACAACACAAGACATGAGAATCGTTCAAGAAGAAATTTTTGGGCCGGTAGTAGCGATTCAAAAATTCAAAGATGAAGCAGAAGCTATCCGCTTAGCCAACGATACGGATTATGGTTTAGCAGGTGCTGTATTTACTATTGATGGAGCGAAAGCACTTCGTGTGATCAAGAAATTGCGTGCGGGTATTACATGGATCAACTCCTACCATCCAACTTACAACGAAGCTCCTTGGGGCGGTTATAAGCAAAGTGGTATCGGCCGCAGCTTAGGAACATACGGATTGGATGAATTCCAAGAAATTAAACAAATCAACATCAACTTAGAAGTAGAACCAGTAGGCTGGTTTAAAAACTAATCAAAAATTGCAGGAGTGGAGATATAAATGAGTACAAAAACAGAATTGAAAAACAACGAGCAAATGGCACAAGTGAACGATTATATTAAACAAGTACTTGATATGATCGAAAAACAAGAGGTAACAGCAGAAGAAGCACAATGGGTAACAAAAGAAACAGTTGATAACTTCCGTGACCACGTCAACCCAGGCTTCCTTGCTTATCGTAAAACAGTAACAGAAGGTGGACAATTCGCAGCAGTTGAATGGTCTGACGAAGGTTCTTGTTTTACTGATATCAACGGCAAGAAGTACATTGACTGTCTTGGCGGCTTCGGTATTTATAACGTTGGCCATCGCCATCCAAAAGTTGTTAAAGCTGTAACAGATCAATTAAACCGTCAAGCTCTTCACAGCCAGGATTTACTTGATCCGCTTCGTGCGATGCTTGCTAAAATTTTAGCAGACATTACACCTGGCGATTTGCAATATTCTTTCTTTACAAACAGTGGAACAGAAAGCGTTGAAGCAGCATTGAAGTTGGCAAAAATGTACAGCGACCGCTCTACGATCATTTCAACAACACGCTCTTTCCACGGAAAAAGCTTAGGATCGCTTTCCGGTACTGCTAAAGGGGTATTCCGTAAGCCATTCCTTCCATTGATTCCTGGATTCCGTCATGTGCCATACGGTGACATCGACATGATGAGAAAGACGTTTGAATCTTGTGCCCTTGTTGGCGAAGATGTAGGCGCAGTAATCTTGGAACCAATTCAAGGTGAAGGTGGTATCATTATTCCTCCTGCCGGTTACTTGAAACAAGTAAGAGAATTGTGTGACGAGTATGATGTTGTCTTAATTTTTGATGAAGTACAAACTGGTATGGGTCGTACAGGAAAAATGTTCGCAGCTGAGTTATACGAAGTAACGCCTGACATCATCTGTCTTGCAAAAGCATTCGGCGGCGGTGTAATGCCAGCTGGAGCAGTTGTTGCAAACGAAAAAGTATTCAAAAACTTATTCGACAACCCATTCATGCATACAACAACATTCGGTGGTAACCCACTTGCTTGTGCGGCAGCGATCGCTACAATTGGCGTACTAATCGAAGAAAATCTTCCAGAAAGAGCAGCTGAAGTCGGCGAGTACTTCTTGAAAGGCTTGAAAGAAGCTGCTGCTGAGCATGGAGATAAAGTGTTAGAAATTCGCGGCCAAGGCTTAATGATCGGTATCGAGTTCCATAAAGATGAAATCGGCTATGAAGTATCAAAAGGCATGTTTGACCATGGCATCCTTGTAGCTGGTACACTAGTTAACTCAAAAACTATCCGTATCGAGCCGCCATTGACAATTAGCTATGAAGAAGTAGACACAGTAATCAATACATTTAAAGAAGTATTGGCTCAAGTAGCTGTACAATAAAAAAGAACCCCCCGGTCCTTGTACCGGGGGATTTCTTTTGATCTTAAATGAAGCATATATAGATGATCATCTATCAAAGTCATTAAAAATATATATTTCACTTTATTTGAAATCCGATATACGATAAATATATTAATTTTTATAAAGAGAGGTGGCTTTCTCGTTTGTTGAGTTCATTACTTGTAGTAACTTCTGATTTATTACGTATGGAGAATGCTAGTTTGACAAGTGCTGTTACCAGCTGAATAGTTATATGAAATTATTCATTAGATAGTTTGGATTCACGCTCGCATTAAGTTCTTTAGAAATTTGAACTACTTGCTGAAGAAAATGCTCAGTAGTTGCACTTCTAAATCTGCCTCTTAAAGTAATAAGCTCTAAACTGGATGTTAAAGAGGGAGATTCAATATCTTTAAATACAGGTAATCCCCCGCTGAATGGAAGGTATTTGTAAGAATTCGGTAAAAAGGTTACACCAACTCCTTTGCTGGCCAGAATTACCATAGGTAGCCCTTGGGTTCCCCAATACTTTACTTTTGGGGTAAATCCTACTTGTTTACACATCTTAATGATGTAGTCAGACAAGCCAGAGCCGGTAGTAGTAGTGTTTAGCAAAAAGTTCTCTTCAGCAAAATCTTTTAAATGCAGTCGGTCTTTTCTAGCAAAAGGGTGTTCGCTGTGAAGGCAAGCTACTATAGGTTCAGTAATAATAGAATATGTCTCAAAAATTTCTTCTGAAAAAGTAGTTCGAACAATAGCTGCATCCAACTGATTAGACAGCAATTGCTCTGATATATATTTAGTGTTTCCTTCAATGACATGGACTGTAACATTAGGAGCAGTCTTTTGCATATTTTCAACTATTTTCGGGATAATAATCAAATTTGCCGCTGTGGAACAGCCTACTTTGATTTCCCCGCGCATTCCTCTAGAAGCTTCATTTACTTCAACGAGCATATCGTCGACTGAGGTAATAACATTTTTGGCTCTTTTATAGAGTAGATTTCCTACATCAGTGAGTATCAGCCTTTTGTTTTCTCTTTTAAAAAGCAAAACACCCAGCTCCTCCTCAAGCTTCTTAATCATAATGCTTAAAGAGGGCTGAGAAATATTTAACTTTAGAGCAGCAGCAGAAACTCCTTGAGCTTCCACAACTGCCACAAAGTATCTAAGCCGGTTAATATCCATAGTAAGATTTATTTCTCCTTTCCCAAATAGCATAAATAATGGGCGATCGTACCGCTGCTTAAGAGAATTCTCTCACAAGCATATCTATATAAGCATTGTCTGGATATGCTTATGAAAATTGCAAGTAAGCCAATTTATATCAATAGTTATCAGAATAATTATAACATTTAATCTATTTTTAAGCTTTTAATTAGATTGGGCTGGAAGAGCAAATAAGGACTTTCCGCATAAAGAAAAATCAGGTGGTGAAACAAACAAAATATGAACATTTACCGAGAAAAGATCGAGCAATATATAGACAAAAATCAAGAACAATTAATAGAACACATACGCAATGTTGTGAAAATAAAGAGTGTCATTGGCGATGAGGAAGAAATGCAAGAATATATGAAGAGAATTTATCAAGAAATTGGATTGGAAATACATGAAGTGACTCCTAATTATCACAAGCTTGCAAACCATGAAGCGTTTGTTGATTCTGGCATTCCGTTTGAAAAACGAAAAAATATCATCGGTTTGTATAATGGGACAGGTGATGGAAGATCACTTACATTACACGGCCACGTAGATGTTGTTTCACCCAACCCTTTAGAAAAGTGGACGAAGCCACCCTGGGATGGAAAGATAGAAGGAAATAAGCTTTACGGGCGTGGATCGGCGGACATGAAGGGCGGATTGATTGCTAATTGGTTCGCTTTAAAAACACTGATAGATTTGAACATACAGTTAAAAGGAACGGTTCAGCTTCATAGTGTGATTGAAGAAGAAGCAGGAGGCGGAGGCGGAGCGCTTGCGTGTTTAGAGGCCGGATATATAACAGACGGTTATATTTCAACGGAACCCCACAATTTAAATGTAACGATAGCACATGCTGGAATTTTGTATTTCAGAATAAAGGTCATTGGCAAGACGGCTCATGCAGGCTTAGCCCACGAAGGCGTGAACGCTATAGGCAAGATATACAAAATTTATGATGCTATGGAGGCACTTAACCAGAAAAGAGCGAAGGAAATACATTTTGAGCTGTTTAATAAAGGCTCCGGCCAGTCGGTTCATTTGAATCAGGGAACACTTCATGCAGGCGATTGGGTTTCCAATGTAGCGGGACACGCAGTCTTAGAGTGTCGGATTGGGTTTATTCCTGGTGAGAGCCGGAAAGACATTAAAAAGCTAATACATGAAACGATCGAGAAAGTGATGAGAGAGGATGAATGGATGCAGCAGAATCCACCCGAAATCGAATGGTTTGGCTGGTCAACAGAGCCTTGGTATCAAGACCCGGAGGATGAGTTTGTCCAATCATTTGTCCAGACAGCTTCTAGCATTTTAGGGAAGCCAACGAAAATCATTGGCCGGGCCTCCGGGAACGATGCCCGTTTTACTCAGTATTACAACAAGCCGGGCATATGCTTTGGACCAAGGGGGAGTAACATACATGGTCCGGATGAATTTGTTGAATTGGATAGTGTCGTTAAAGTTGCTAAAGTGTTGGCGAATTATATTGTTGAATGGACGAGCAGCCCTCAGCTAAAAAAAGCCGACCAAAAGCCAGTTTTAAAGTAGAGCGTTTTTTGTATTAAAAAGCATGCAGAAAATTGAGATAGCAAAGAGGCGGAGGGATAAATAATGGTTCAGCAAACTGATTCGAAACAATATGACGCTATTATCGTTGGAGGGGGATTTACAGGTTTAGTTGCAGCCCGTGAGCTTAGTATGCTGGGACACAGTGTCACTTTGCTTGAAGGGCGGGATCGTTTAGGAGGGCGTACTTGGACTGATCACCAATTAGGAAGCAATCTCGAAATGGGCGGAACTTACGTTCACTGGTACCAACCTCATGTATGGACTGAGCTGACCCGTTACGGCCTTGAAGTGTACCAAGCTCCATCTGCTCAGAAAGCGTATTGGATTACGGGGGAGAAGGTACACTCAGGAACTCCTCAAGAGTTGAACTCTATAGTAAAAGAAAGCTTTGAGCGTTTGATGAGCCAAGCGAACAAACATCTTCCTCTTCCTCACAGTCCCTTACAATCTTCTTCTTTGCGAGAGTTAGATGGAAAATCAGTGATGGAATACCTGGAGAGTTTTACTCTAGCACAGGAGGAATATGACTTTTTAAGCAGCTTGTTAGCAACTGATTTTAATGGGTCACCGGAAGAGGGAGCCCTTACCCAGATGTTTCGCTGGTGGGCTTTTGCCAATGGAAATCGTTATGTCTTTGCTGATACGGTCTCAAGATTCAAAATAAAAACAGGAACCCGCTCACTTATCAATTCGATCGCAGCTGATATTGATGCAGACATACAGCTATCTGTAGCTGTTGCTTCTATAGACCACACAGGTGATTATGTGGAAGTTCATACAGAAGATGGCCAGTGTTATGAGGCGAGAGCGGTTATTGTTACTGCTCCATTAGCGACATTAGATAACATTCAATTTAGACCGGAACTATCGAAAGAAAAACAAGCTTTTATAAACGAAAAGCAAGTCTCAAAAGGAGTTAAAGTCTGGGCACGCGTGAGAGGAGAGATGGAACCTTTTGTTGCTTATGCCCCTTCAGAGTATCCTCTTAACTCCGTTCATCTGGATCATACAGTTGAAGGTGACAGCATTGTAGTTGGATTCGGCCCTAATGCTGATCGCTTAGATCCTAATGATCGATATGCAATAGAGAAGGCATTGCAATGCTGGCTCCCTGATATAGAAGTGGTTGAAAGCGCGGGCCATAATTGGGCAGCGGACGAATTCTCCCGGGAAACCTGGTCGATGCTGAAGCCAAACCAATTAACCTCTTATATTGAAGAAATGAGACGCCGGGAAAACGGGGTATTTTTAGCAGGTGCAGCCTATGCAAATGGATGGGGAGGATTTATTGATGGAGCGATTGAAAGCGGCATTACTACAAGCAGAAGAGTAAGTAAATATATTGCTGCAAGCAAAGCTTGTCCATCCTACAATTTGTAAAGCTGATAAACCGGCAGAAACTTCTCTGAAGATCAGGCCTTTTATTTTTTTTAAAATCCTCCATTATTTCATATTAATGAAATTTAACGGAAAAGGGGTAGCGGTTAATGTCAAAGTCTAAATTGGAATCAGAAATAACTGTTCATAATATTGGATACGAAGATATAGATGAGGTGGTAAACCTGTCCCAGGTAGTATTTGGACCGAGAATAGCATATAGGCGGGAGCAATTGGAAAGCCAATTGGAGATTTTCCCTGAAGGGCAAACCTGTATTAAATATAAAGAAAAAATCGTAGGCTCTTGTTCAAGTGTGATTGTTAACTTTGATGAATATGGAGTGCAGCATTCCTTTAAAGAAATATCAGATGAAGGATTTATTCAAAATCATAATCCGAATGGGATAAATTTATATGGAATTGACGTTACCGTTCACCCCGATTACCGTCAAATGAAGATTGGAAGGCGATTATACGAAACACGCAGAAATATTTGTCGGCAGTTTAATCTAAGAAGTATTATGTTTGGAGGCCGAATTCCTCACTATTACAAATACGCTGATAAAATGCCTGTAGATAAATATGTTGAATGCGTGATCCAAGGAAGTATTTACGATCCTGTACTCACATTCCAGCTGAGAAATGGCTTTACTGTAAAAACCATCATGAAAAATTATATTCCTGAAGACGAGGCTTCTTTAAAGTATGGAATATTAATGGAATGGTTAAATGACCATTATACTCCGCGTAATTAAGTTTCCCAAATAACAATTATTCATGAGAAATGAAAACGTTTCCGTGTATGGGAGGGAGTGCAGTATGAATACGAATGAGAGTAAATTGAAAAGGACACTTAAATTAAGGCATATTTTAGTTCTTGGGCTTGCCTACATGTCACCTTTTGCAGTTTTTGATACGTTTGGTATCATTTCTGAACTGACAAATGGCCACGTTCCTGCATCCTATGTGCTTGTTATGATTGCAGTATTGTTCACCGTTTTCAGCTATAGCAAAATGGCCAAGATATATCCTTCCTCCGGCTCGGCGTACACTTATACAAGACGAACAATAAATTCTGGTCTTGGTTTTCTTGTAGGATGGGCGGTTTTGCTTGATTATCTTTTTCTGCCTATGATCAATGCAATGTTTACCGGTATCTACCTTTCGGCTGTGTTTCCAACTGTTCCTTCATGGATTTGGGTTCTTGGAATGGTTATTTTAATTACGACGATGAATATTGCTGGTGTGAAGATCGCGGTTTCTGCTAATACACTTATGGTAATTTTCCAAGCGTTAATCGCTGCTATTTTTATTTTTCTGACAGCACGTTCTATTATTGTAGGGAATATCGGGTACTTTTCGTTTAATCCTTTCTATTCAGAAGCAATAAATTTCTCCACCGTCTTTGCAGGAGCATCGATTTTAATGTTATCGTTTCTAGGATTTGATGCTGTTACTACATTGTCAGAGGAAGCAGTCAAACCAAAAACAGATATTCCCCGAGCCATCTTTCTGGTCGCTTTTCTTGGAGGCATTTTCTTTTTGGCAGTTTCCTACTTTATGCAGAGCTTATTTCCTAGTGTAGGGGCATTGGTGCAAATTTCTCCTGACATAGAGGAAGCCTCTCCAAATATTGCTCTTTATATAGGTGGAAGTCTTTTTCAGGCTATTTTTCTTTCTGGGGCACTTACAGCCTGTATTGCATCCGGTCTGGCTGGACAAACGAGCGCCTCGCGTTTACTGTATGCGATGGGACGGGACGGCATTTTATTTAAAAGAGTTTTTGCTTATATCCACCCCAAGCTGGCAACACCGGTCTTAAATATTGTTTTAACGGGAATTTTAGCGTCTTCAGCATTGTTTCTCAGCTTACACACAGCCACATCGTTAATTAACTTTGGAGCTTTTACGGCTTTTGCATTCGTAAACTTGTCTGTTGTTTTTTACTATTTCAAAAGAAATAAAAGTCATACTATGCGCTCTGTGTTTAGTCATGTTGCTGTTCCTTTTATTGGCTTTTCACTTAATGCTTATTTGTGGTACAAACTGGATACCGCTGCTATGACACTCGGATTATCCTGGATGGCAGTCGGATTTATTTACCTTTTAAGTGCGACTAAATTCTTTACAAAAGCTCCACCGGAATTTAATTTTGATGAATCGGCGGCTGGCTGATGGGATTAATGAAGCATAAAGAAATAGGCAGTTAGGATAAAAATACTTCAAGCCCTTCTCATTTGTGTTCAATTGTTGGCACTTTTGCCCAGCAGGCTTTTTGTACTTGACTCTAAATTAAGTAAAAAGTGTCAGTATCAAGGTGCATAAAAGCATTCTTGATACTGACACTTTTTTTAAGAAGTAAATTTCAATCCGGCTACACCCAGCATAATAAATAGAAGCGAGAGAAGTTGAAATTTATTCAATTTCTCTTTAAACCAAATAATGCTGACGAGAGTAATACCGACTGTACCAATACCGGTCCAGACAGCGTAAGCAATCCCTGCAGAAAGATCTGTCATCGCTCTTGATAAACAATAGAAGGAGAAGATAAAGCCAATCACCATGACAGCAATCGGCCACTTTCTCTTTGTGCCATTTACATATTTCATTGCAATCGTTGCAATGACTTCTTCAAAGCCAGCTAGAACTAAAAAGACCCAACTCATTGATATTCACCTCGACTTTGGTCTTTCTGTGTTGATGTGGATAATTTCATACCCGCTACTCCCGAAAGCAGCAAGACAACGAATATTAACTGGATGAGGGAGAACGGTTCTCCTAAATAAATTCCCATAAAATACGTGCCTGCTGTACCAATGCCGACAAAGACAGTGTAGGCAGCGGCCAGCGGGATCGTTTTATATGAACGGATGAGCAGAAGGAAGCTAGTAGCAATCAGCACGGTGATGACTGCCCAATCCGTTAGAGAATCGGCATGCTTCAAACCTGTCGCCCATACGATTTCCAATAGACCTGCAATTAATACAATAAACCAACTCAATGTAAGCACCTCAGTTATGAATGAATGTCATTCATTTTTTGTTAAAAATTGAAACGCTTGGAAAAGCGTTTCGATACTTAGCGGGAAAGGGAGCGCTGTAGAAAAGAAAAGGTTTCCTCTTTACAGGCGGCTAAATCTCTTTTTTCTTCAGCGATATAAAAGCGCTCGGCAGCATTCTCAATTAAGTTAATAATAAGACGAGCCGTCCAATTGATATCAATGTCAGCAATGATTTCTCCCTTGCTGGCGGCTGACTGTAAAACTTCCTCTAGCCAATCATAGTAGGGAGTATAGATTGTTTCCCATTTTTCCATTGAATGCACAATGGCAAGGCCAGAGTAGCACAAAATAATAACCTCTTTGTAAGACTTCGTTAACTCAAACGTTTCATCGATAAGTGTTCGCATAATCTGCCAAAAGCCATTTATTTGTTTTGTTTCACTCTTAATTTTCTCTAGTGTCAAACTGAGCAAATCCTCTGCGATGGCAGGAATTAAATCTTTTTTTGAAGGAAAGTACAAATAAAACGTTCCCTGAGCAACGCCTGCCCGTTTAACAATGTCAGTAATTGAGGTTTGGTCGAGCCCTTTTTCAGAAATTACCTCGATCGCTGCCTGAAGAATTTTATTGTATTTGCCATCACTTTTTACCCGCATAGTAAATCCTCCAATAATAATGACTGAATATCATTCATTTTACAGTAATTTCTTATTGCTGTCAAGGCGTTGAAAAGTATAATTTTTGCTTGAGATTTCGTATATATACATTATAATGAGAAACTAGGTGTAAACTTACAGTTTTATAAAAGTAAACTTCATTTACTGAAAGTTTACTAAATATAAACAAAATCGAGGATTAAGAGGATGGAAATTGGGAAGAAAATTAAAAATTTAAGGTTGAAAAAGGGATTGACACAAGAAGAACTTGGAGAAAGAACAGATTTGAGCAAGGGGTATATTTCCCAATTGGAACGGGATTTAAGCTCACCTTCCATAGAAACACTCTTTCACTTGCTGGAAGTGTTAGGATGCTCTCCGAAAGACTTTTTTGATGAGGATAAGCGAGAACAGAAGGTTGTCTATGGAGAAGAAGATCAAACAGAGTATCTTGATGAGGAAAGAGGATATGAAATCCAGTGGCTGGTGCCTGAATCGAATGAAAAAGAGATGGAGCCGATTAAGCTGATTCTTCAAAAAGATGGAGAATTTAAGCGATTCGAACCATCACTGGCCGAAACATTTGGTTACGTGATGAGTGGCCGCATCAAAGTGCTGCTAGGCAATCAGGAATATGTAGCCGAAGCAGGAGAAGCGATTTATTTCCATTCATCCGAAGAGCATCAGATTATTAATGATTTTGATGGCCCATCTGAACTCATTATGACAGTGACAAAGTCTTACTTATAACAGAAAAGGGAGGGTATTATGGAAAAAGAAGTCATTATTCGCTTTGATAATGTAACGAAGCGCTATGATAACGATGCAGTTGTGTTGGATCGTGTAAGTTTTGAAATTGAGCGGGGGAAGTTTTATACACTTCTCGGGCCTTCCGGTTGTGGAAAGACAACGATTCTTCGGTTAATTGCCGGCTTTACGGAAGCATCAGAAGGAGACATTTATTTTAATGGCAAAAGGATTAATCAAGTACCTGCGAACAAGCGGCAAGTGAATACGGTTTTTCAAGACTATGCCCTTTTTCCGCACCTAAATGTCTATGAGAATGTTGCTTTCGGGCTGCGTATAAAAAAAGTCAAAAAAGATGAAGTGGATCGCAGAGTAAAAGAAGCCCTTCGTTTTGTCAATTTAAGCGGTTATGAGAATAGAGAAATTACAGAAATGTCCGGTGGGCAGCGACAACGGGTGGCCATTGCTCGGGCCATTGTAAACGAGCCAGAGGTTATTTTGCTGGACGAGCCGCTGTCTGCATTGGATTTAAAGCTGCGCACAGAAATGCAATATGAGCTGCGTGATTTGCAACAGCGTCTAGGCATCACTTTTATTTTCGTTACGCATGATCAAGAAGAAGCCCTGGCTATGTCCGACGAAATATTTGTTCTCCATGAAGGACAAATCCAGCAAAGCGGTACACCGACAGATATTTATGATGAGCCGATTAATCGCTTTGTAGCCGATTTTATTGGAGAGTCTAATATCGTGCCTGGCAAAATGATCAAAGATTTTGAAGTGGAATTTGCAGGGAAAGTATTTGAATGTGTCGATCAGGGATTGAACCCAAATGAATCGGTGGAAATAGTGATCCGTCCGGAAGACTTGGAGATTACTTCATGGAATGAAGGTAAAATTCAGGTCAAGGTAGATTCTCAGCTGTTCCGTGGTGTTCACTATGAAATGCTTTGTTATGATGAAGCGCAGAATGAGTGGCTTGTTCACTCAACGAAGAAGGCAGTGGTAGGCGACAAAATCGGACTTAGTTTTGAACCGGAAGCTATTCATGTTATGCGCCTCGGCGAAACAGAAGAAGAATTCGACAAGCGATTAGAATCATATCAAGAGGCCGGTCATGAATAATAAGACGCGACTGGTTTATTTGCTGCCATATATACTTTGGATCGGCCTGTTTGTCGTTACGCCTATTTTGCTCGTTATCTACTATTCTTTTTTTGATTTACACGGAAACTTTACCTTTGCCAATTATGAAAAGCTATTTACCTTTGTTTATATAAAGATGATTGCCAGCTCGTTCTGGTATGCATTTTTAATTACGTTGTTTTGTTTGATTATTGCTTATCCAGCGGCTTACTTTATTACGAAAACAAAATATAAGCAACTGCTTCTGTTACTTGTCATTTTGCCGTCGTGGATTAACTTGCTACTGAAGGCCTATGCTTTTCTTGGCATCTTTAGCACGTATGGAGCTGCAAATAATTTTCTTGAGCTAATCGGCATTGGCGCACATCAGATTTTATTTACTGATTTTAGCTTTGTATTTGTCTCAGTCTATATTTTCATTCCATTTATGCTGCTGCCTATTTTTAATGCGCTCGATAAGCTGAATCCTGCTTTGATAGATGCTTCGCGTGATCTTGGAGCTTCTGCATGGACAACGTTTCGGAAGGTCATATTCCCGCTTACGCTCAGTGGTGTAAAGTCAGGGGTGCAGGCTGTATTCATTCCGGCTCTATCCCTATTTATGATTACCCGTCTAATTGCCGGCAACCGAGTGATCACGCTCGGCACAGCGATTGAACAGCATTTTCTTGTCACACAGGACTGGGGAATGGGATCAGCCATTGCTGTATTTTTGATTATAACGATGGTCGTCATTATGGTTGTGACCGGAGCAAGAAAGCGGGGGATTCAGTAAAATGAAAAAAAAGACTGCTTGGCCAAGAGTCTATTTGGCTTTTATCTTTATCGTTTTATACGCCCCTATTTTCTATTTAATGTTTTATTCATTTAATAGCGGCGGTACAATGAATAATTTCGAAGGATTTACACTGGATTGGTATAAGGAGCTCTTTGGTGATAAAAGACTGCTTATTATTGTGTTAAATACGATAATTATCGCTCTTTTGTCTGCAGCTATTTCCACAATAGTCGGGGTGATTGGAGCTCTCGCGATTGTATATATGAGACAGAGGACGGTAAAACAAGCACTTTTATCCCTGAATAACGTCCTCATTGTTAGTCCTGATGTTATTATCGGTGCATCGTTTTTGATTCTATTTACAATGGTAGGAATTAAGTTAGGTTTTGCATCTGTGCTGTTATCGCATATTGCCTTTTCCATTCCGATCGTAGTCATTATGGTGCTTCCTAAACTGGAGGAGATGAGCAGCTCTTTAATTGATGCTGCGCGTGATTTAGGAGCGGGGCATTGGGATGTATTGTCAAAGGTTATTCTGCCATATATTTCACCAGGCATTTTTGCTGGTTTTTTCATGGCACTCACATACTCTCTTGATGACTTTGCTGTCACCTTTTTCGTTACCGGGAATGGCTTCAGCACATTATCCGTTGAAATTTATTCATTAGCTCGTCGAGGTATTTCTTTAAATATTAATGCGTTGTCCACGCTATTATTCTTGTTTACGATCATACTTGTGGCCGGTTATTACTTTATTATGCAGCGAAACAGCCGAACGGCTGGGGCGGGGGTGCGAAAATGAATAAGTTAATACGCGCATTCATAGTTATATTTGCTATCGCTTTTTTATTGATGTACGCTGTTTCGGCACTGAATGGATCAGACAAGAAGGTAGCGGGCAATACATTAACGATCTACAATTGGGGGGATTACATCGACCCCAAACTGATTACTCAGTTTGAAAAAGAAACCGGTGTTAAAGTAATCTATGAAACGTTTGATTCCAACGAAGCGATGATGACCAAAATTGAGCAGGGCGGCACTGCTTACGATATCGCGGTACCTTCTGAGTATGCAATTGACAAAATGAAAAAGGCAGACCAGCTGCTTCCGCTCGATCATTCGAAACTGCCAAACTTAAAATATATTGATCAACGATTCATGGATCTTCCGTTTGATCACGGCAACAAATATTCGATCCCTTATTTTTGGGGAACAGTCGGCATCATTTACAATAAAGATTTGTTGAAAGGAAAAGAGATCAAAGCGTGGAATGATCTGTGGAGCCCGGAGCTGCGCAACAATATTTTGCTTGTTGATGGAGCCCGTGAGGTAATGGGCATGGGGCTCAATTCCCTTCATTATTCATTGAACGATAAGAACAAGCATCATCTAATTGAAGCGAAGAAAAAGCTTGATCAATTGACGCCTAATATTAAAGCGATCATCGGTGATGAAATCCGTCTGCTGATGGAAAATGATGAAGCGGCCGTTGGGGTTGTCTGGTCGGGAACTGCTTCGGAAATTATGTGGGAAAAGGATAATCTGGAATATGTGGTACCAGAGGAAGGGTCCAATCTTTGGTTTGATAACATGGTCATCCCAAAAACAGCCAAAAACCTGAAAGCAGCCCACCAATTTATCAACTTTATGCTTGATCCGAAAGTCGCTGCGCAAAACGCAGAATATGTAGGCTATTCTACGCCGAATCAAAAGGCTCTTCAGCACATGCCGAAGGATGTCGTTAATGACAAACGTTTCTATCCAAGCCCGGAACAAACGGAGCATCTAGAAGTGTACGAAAACTTGGGAGCCGATATGCTGGCTTACTACAACGAGCTGTATCTTGAATTTAAAATGCATAAAAAATAATAAAAAGCGTCCGAATGCTGTTTCGGACGCTTTTTTGCTGTCCAGCTTCAGGCGCTATCAGCTCGAGGACACAGCCCGTCCGTCTAGAAGGTCAAGAGCAACCTTCTAGCTGGCCCGTCTTGTGCTTGTCGCTGATAAGCAAGCGCCTTCCGCTTTTCTTGTCCAGCTCCGCCTCCTTAGGACTCGAGGTCATATGCCAGCCTGACTGTGTGGCTGAAGAACGCCACTTCGTCATCCTGCCATATACTTGTCGTCCCAGGACAGTCGTCTCCGCTTTTCTTGTCCAGCTCCGCCTCCTTGGGACTCGAGGTCATACGCCAGCCTGACTGTGTGGCTGAAGAACGCCACTTCGTCATCCTGTCATATGCTTGTCGTCCCAGGACAGTCGTCTCCGCTTTTCTTGCCCAGCTCCGCCTCCTTGGGACTCGAGGTCATATGCCAGCCTGACTGTGTGGCTGAAGAACGCCACTTCGTCATCCTGTCATATGCTTGTCGCCCCAGGACAGTCGTCTCCGCTTTTCATTGTCTCGGTCTTAAGGATGAGGGAAAGTTCCATCCGAAGCTCGTTATAGGAAAAGGGAAAGCGAGGTAAGATGAAATCAAGATATCGAAGGGAGGAAAAAATAATGAAAAAGGTGATGCTGTTTTGTATAGGAGGGCTTGCAGCTATGGTGGCCATTGCGAGTGCCGGTCCGGTTCTTGGCCTCGTAGCATGTGCAGCCATTATGTATGTGGCATGGAAACAGTACAGACAAGCACATTCCAAAGGGGTCAAAATTTTTTGGGGAGCAGCGGGAATTATCGCGTTCCTGGCAGCGGTCGGCAATGTGCCCGCTTTGCTTGGCGTCGCAGCTTTAGGTGTCCTGTATGTTGTGTATAAAAAATGGCAGGAAGAGGATGAAGACTTTGTTGCAGCAGCAAAAGAAGAAGATCCATTCGTCAATTTCGAAAAACAATGGAGCCAACTAAAAAATAAATAAGGAGAGATTAAGATGACAGGAATCTTTGCGAAAATTAAACGGACTGTAGAGGCAGAATTGTTCGACATCGTAGAAAAGAAAGAGCAGAAAAATCCAATTGCTATGTTAAATCAGTATTTGCGTGAAGCACAGAAAGAGACCGAAAAAGCAATGAAATTGTTAGAACGGCAACAATTATTGAAAAAAGAATTTGAACGCGAATGGCAGGATGCTGTTCGTATGCAGGATAAGCGCTTGAAACAGGCTGCACTCGCTGCTGAAGCAGGGGAAAAGCAGTTGGAAGAGTTCGCTGTAAGAGAAGCAGAGATATACAAAGAGAGAGCGGCTCGTTTGCAGCACTCCGTTTCTATCGCGGACGAACAAATCATAAAGCTTGAACGTCAGACAGAAGAAATGAAGCATAAATTGAAAGATATGAATGTGCGCCGCCTTGAATTAATGGGCCGGGAAAATGCAGCAAGAGCTCATTACAGCATGAGTAAAGTGTTGGATGAAGGATCAGGGAATAATCATCCGTTTGGCCGGTTTGAAGAGCTGGAGCAATATATTGATGAGTTGGAAGGCAAGGCGAGCAAGAAGTATGAAACGACATTAATGGACGCCCGTCTTGCAGAGCTGGAAAGACAATTTTATCAGCAAGAAAAGAACACACAGCAAGCATAAAACATGCTATGATTAACAATTGAAGAGAGTGAAACAAACCCGTGATTGCGGGTTTGTTTCGCATTGCAGCGTTGCTAATTCGAGGAAGGAGGAAAAAGAATGTCACCATTTAAAAGAACAGATATGCTTACTATGTTTTTACTTGCTGCTTTGATCATCATTTTAATTGAGGCGACATTTTTCCATAATGATTTTGTGTTTTCCCTCTTCTTCGGAGCAGCAATGATTTACTTTGGGAGAAAATGGAACAAAAGCTGGTTTGGTAAGCTATTGTTTTGGTTTGGCGTATTTTTATCAATCATGATGATTCTTAGCATGAGCAGTTTACGGATGCTTGTTCTTGCTGGTTTGATTTATATGCTGTACCGCTTCTTCCAATCGAAAAAAGAACCGGTACGCTTTTCTCTATCACCCGATACTGTGAGAGAGATGCCGATGGAGCCCGGTGAATCGATTAAGCACTCTTTTCTAAAAAATAAGTTGTTTTCTGTTCAATCTACACCGGAGCATTCATATGAATGGAAGGACATCCATATTCAAGGGGTGCTCGGCGATATTACTGTTGATGTAAGCAATACAGTGCTACCAAAGGGAACGGCGGTTATTTCCGTCAGGCAAATGATCGGAAAGGTGAAAGTAGATATACCTTATGAAGTCCCCGTTCGTATGCGCTTCGCAACCGTTATAGGAAATGCTCATTTGTTCCAGCGTTTTCCCGTTCCTCTTTGGAATGATACGCTATATTTTGAAGATGAACATCATAGCGAGCAGGAAGGGGCAGAAACAACAATTATTCTTCTCATTTCCACGGTTATTGGCGATGTGGAGGTGAATCGGGTGTGAATATTTTTGCTAAGCAGATTCGTCAAGTTTTTTTAGCTGTTCTTTTTGTGGCAGGAGTGATCATTGCCGCTTTTGAAACGAGCTTTCCGCATCCGACATGGCGGGCTTACTTTGAACAGAAGTTATTTGAGCTTCCTCTTGCTGTATTTATAGCGGCGGCCATAGTAGGGACAGCTTTCCTATTTGGTGCATTATACGGATGGGGACAATGGACATCTTTAAAAACACTTGATCGAAGAATTGACTCCCTCATTTCTGGTAAAGACAAAGAGGAGAAAGACAGCATGCTGCCAGCCGACTTTTCGAACATTGAGCAAAAGTTTCAACAGCTTGAGCGTGTCATCATTGAACAGAAACAAGCAGCCCGACGTCTCGCTAGAGAAAAAGCAGAGAGCCAGGAAACGCTCATCCAGGAAATGGTTTCGCAGGAGCGGCAGCGGCTTGCAAGAGAACTGCACGATTCGGTTTCCCAGCAATTGTTTGCGGCTTCCATGATGATGTCGGCCATTAATGAAAATCGTGAATCTGCACCGTCCATAGAAACGAAGCAGTTAGCTATGGTAGAGGAAATGATTCAGCAGTCGCAATTAGAAATGCGAGCGCTTCTTTTGCATTTACGGCCTGTACCATTAAACGGCAAGTCTTTAAAAGAGGGGATTGACGATCTCCTCGTTGAATTAACGCAAAAGGTTCCGTTAGCTATTCATTGGACGACAGAAGAAATCTGCATGGACCGGGCAATGGAGGACCATCTATTTCGGATTGTGCAGGAATCGATTTCTAATACGCTGCGCCATGCCAAGGCTAATCGGTTGGACGTACTGAATGTGTGGCGTGATGGTTTCATTATTTTGCGGATTAGTGATGACGGAGTTGGTTTTGATCAGGAACAGACAAAAATGGGGTCCTATGGATTGCAGAATATGCATGAACGCGCAATTGAGATTGGCGGAACATTAAAAATTATTTCATTGCCTTCCCAGGGGACGAAGCTGGAGGTTAAAGTTCCGTTTGCAAAACAGCACTCAGATCAAACACAAATGGAAAAATCAGAAGAAAAGGTGGAAACGAACGAATGATAAGAGTTCTTCTCGTTGATGATCATGAAATGGTGCGCATTGGCGTGTCTGCCTATTTAATGGCCCAGCCGGATATTCAAGTAGAAGCTGAAGCGGAAGACGGTGAAAAAGCGGTGACGGCTGCTCTTGAACTAAAGCCTGATATTATTTTAATGGATCTGGTCATGCCGAAGATGGATGGAATTGAAGCGACCAAACGTATTACAGAAAAGTGGCCTGAGGCCAAAATCATCATCGTAACCAGCTTTCTTGACGATGAGAAGGTCTATCCTGCTCTTGAAGCAGGGGCTGTCAGTTACATATTAAAAACATCAAAAGCCAGCGTAATTGCTGATGCAATCCGCAAAACATATAGCGGGGAGCCAGTGCTTGAACCGGAAGTAACAGGGAAAATGATGAAGCGCATGCGCCAGGGTCAAAAGATGCCGCTTCATGAAGAGCTGACCGAGCGAGAGCTGGAAGTTTTGCTGCTTATTGCTCAAGGAAAATCCAACCAGGAGATTGCTGACGAGCTGTATATTTCTTTAAAAACAGTGAAAACGCACGTCAGCAATATCCTGTCCAAGCTGGAAGTAAACGATCGGACACAAGCGGTTATCTATGCCTTCCAAAATCGGCTTGTTCACTAACATCTACGGAATCAAGTCACCAATCGAGCGGAACAGAAAGCGGATGAACATCCATAACATCCGAAGTGGCCATAAGATGATATTAAGCAAAAAGTTTTCAAATAAAGCTTCGAATAACTCAGACGCTCCTTCACGAGAGCGTCTTTTTTTCTTTTTATTTGACGACTTGGACATCTTCTTCATCCTTTACTCAGTTTTTTTGTATATACGGATGAAAGCCCAAAAAGTTTCCAGCTGCCGTTAAATTTTCACGGATGATAGAAGTGGATGCCAGACAATCCAGTCTGGAATACTTCTTTTGTGAAAAGTATACGGATTTTTTCGATAATTTTCCGGGCATTTTTGTACAAAAAGACCATAGTTTATAAATGTAAAAGAAGATAAAGTAAAAGCATGAAAATGTTTACTAATTAAACAAGACGAATGTGAAGGGGTGGTGATCACTTTTCATGCGCTATCAATCGCAAAGAATCTCACAAATTCCCCCGTATATGTTTGCCGAATTCAATAAGAAGAAACAGATGATGCAAGAGGCTGGAGTGGATGTAATTGATTTAGGAATAGGGGACCCGGATTTACCAACGCCGCAGCATATAACAGATAAGCTGATAGAGGAAATGGCTTATCCGGAGAATTTTAAGTATCCGAGTTTCATTGGCTGCCTGGACTTTCGAAAGGCAGTAGCTGAGTTTTATAAGCGGGAATTCAACGTTGATTTAGATCCGGAAACAGAAGTGCTCGCTCTGATCGGTTCCAAGGAAGGGCTGGCCCATTTAGTGCCCACAATGATTGATCCCGGAGAGATTGTTCTGGCGCCGGATCCGGGTTATCCTCCTTACCGTATGGCGGTTTCCCTTGCAGGCGGCAAGTTACATACGATGCCGCTGCTGCAGGAGAATAACTTTGAGCCTGATTTTCAGAAGATTCCTGAAAATGTCGCTGCAGAAGCAAAGCTGATGTTTTTAAATTATCCGGGCAATCCAACGGCAGCTACTGTGGACGTTAATTTTTTTCGCAAAGCTGTGTCATTTGCCAAGCAGCATGAAATCGTTATCGCTCATGATGCTGCTTACAATATGGTTACTTTTGAAGGCTACAAGGCACCGAGTATTTTGCAGGCAGAGGGGGCGAAAGAAGCTGTTGTTGAGTTTGGCTCCTTATCCAAGACATACAGCATGACCGGCTGGAGAATTGGCTATGTTGTCGGCAATAAAGAGGTCATTAAGGCCCTATCGATTTACAAAAGCAATACCGACACCGGTCAGTTTATCCCTATCCAAAAGGCAGCCGCCCATGCTTTGGCGGGCAGCCAGGATTGCATCAAGGCAAGCAACGACGTGTATGCGGAACGAATGAAGGCAATGACGGCTGCTTTAACATCTATTGGCGTGAATACAAAACCGACGCGTGGCACATTTTTTATTTGGGCACCGGTACCGGATGGATACACGTCAGCTGAATTCGCAAACCGTGTGCTAGAAAAAACAGGCGTCATTATCACGCCGGGTCATGCATTCGGGGAAAGCGGTGAAGGGTATTTTCGTCTTTCGCTGTCTGTTCCGACTGACCGGCTCACCGAAGCCATTAACCGCATGAAAAAAGAGCTCACTATTATTACAAATTAAGAGGAGAGATCATGACATGAATAATCAAACGGTAAAAGATGCAGTTCAAAAAGATACAGCGGTAAAAAAATACTTAAATTTTATTAACGGTGAATGGGTAGAGTCTGAATCAGGCAGATTTACGCAAAATACAAATCCGGTCAATGGAGAAGTATTGGGAGAGGTAGTTGCCTCGACAAAAGCGGATGTGGATAAAGCTGTCCAGGCGGCAAAAGCAGCGCAAAAAAAGTGGCGTAACGTACCAGCTCCAGAACGTGCGGAGGTTTTATATAAAGTTGCTTATTTGTTAAAAGAGCGCAAAGAAGAGTTAGCGCAGATTCTGACAACAGAAATGGGAAAAGTGATTGCGGAAGCGCGAGGAGAGGTACAAGAAGCGATCGACATGGCGTTTTACATGGCCGGAGAAGGCCGGCGCATGTTTGGCGACACAGTGCCTTCAGAGCTGCACAACAAATTTGCGATGAGCGTCCGTGTTCCTGTTGGCATTGCCGGGTTGATTACTCCCTGGAACTTCCCGATTGCGATCGCTTCCTGGAAGTCATTGCCGGCGCTTGTAACTGGAAATGCGGTTGTTTGGAAGCCGGCCTCTGAAACCCCATTTCTAGCCGGAGAGTTTGCAAAAATCTATGAAAAAGCTGGCTTGCCGAAAGGTTTGTTGAACCTTGTCTATGGTTCTGGAGGCGAGGTAGGAAATGCGATCGTTGAGCATCCGGATATCGATATCGTGTCATTTACAGGCTCCAATGAAGTCGGCAAGGAGATTAATGGACGTGCTGGTGAGCTTCTGAAACGTACATCGCTTGAGATGGGCGGAAAAAATGCAGTAACTGTGCTTGAAGACGCGGATATTGACCTTGCAGTAGATGGAATCGTATGGAGTGCATTTGGCACGAGCGGACAAAGATGTACAGCTTGCAGCCGAATTATCGTCCATGAGTCTGTGAAGGAAGAGCTGGAGCAGAAGTTGCTGAAGCGCATGGAAACATTGAAGATCGGCGACGGATTGGATGAGTCGATCGATGTAGGTCCTGTCATTAACCGTTCATCGCTTGAGAGAATACATGAATATGTCAAAATCGGTAAAGACGAGGGGGCAAAACTGTTAAAAGGCGGAGAAATTCTAACTGAAAATGGTTTAGATAAAGGGAATTTCTATGCACCGACTTTGTTCACTGACGTCAAATCCGATATGAGAATTGCCCAGGAAGAAATTTTCGGACCGGTCGTTTCTATTATTCCGGTGAAAAGCCTGGAAGAAGCCATTGAAGTAAATAACAGCGTTGAATTTGGATTATCCAGCTCTATTTTTACGGCTGATATCAACCGGGCATTCCAGGCGATGAGAGACTTGGATACGGGGATTGTTTATATTAATGCAGGAACAACAGGCGCGGAAATTCATCTGCCATTCGGAGGAACGAAAGGAACAGGAAACGGGCATCGTGACTCCGGCGTTGCTTCACTGGACGTATACACTGAATGGAAGTCTGTTTATGTAGACTACAGCGGAAAAATTCAGCGAGCGCAAATTGATAACTATTAATTCCTTCTATTAACCATAAAAACAAGCAGGAATGCCTCGCAAAAAGCGTGATTGCATTTCTGCTTGTTTTTTCCAGGGAAGCGCTTACGCCGGACGAAACGACTTCTCTTTCGTTTCTTCATAGCAGCGTATGGCCATGTAAAGCAGCATGCAGTCCTGAAAGCTTCCCGTGTCTATGCCGGTCGCTTCGCTTATCCGTTCCAATCGGTAAATAATTGTATTGCGGTGAATAAACATGTTGCGCGCTGCCTCGCTTAAATTTAAATTGTACTCACAATATTTAAGAAAAGTCGTAGACAGTACTTCATAATTATCGAGATCAGCAAGAGGCTGAACGATATTTAAAAGCTTTCTTTGAAGTTCAGGAGTGATTTCTTTCGGCAGCAGTTGGAAAGTTGTCTGTTTTTCATTATAAATAAAAATGCCTGAGCCGGTATCTCCTTTTCTTCCAAAAATCATCGTCTTTTCAGCATTGCGGAACGACTCAGCAATGCCCCTGATTCCTTTTTGTACATCGCCAATCGCGATGGAGGCGGCTAAGTAATACTTCGTTTGCAAGAAATTATTTAGCTTTTGGAGCCTTTGCTCCAGAGAGGAAACGAGAGCTGTGTAAGCTTGCTCTGTTGTGATAGGTTTGACAATAATTAACCGCTCAATATTAATGAAGGAAAGAATGTCTTCTTCGGAATCATGAAAAATTAAATAAAGATAGTCCAATAGATCTCTTTGAAAATACGGAAGTGAATAAGGGTCATAAACCTCATTTGAGTTGGTTTGCACAGGCAAAGAGCGATGAATGTCTATTAAAATGCACGTTCGATAGATTTCCTGGTTGTAGCCGAGTGTTTTAGCATACTGAATCATCCGCTCATCTCGTTCGTCTGTGTCATAATGAATAATTTGCTGGATAAACACTTCAACCATTTTCGATTCCAGCTCTTTCATTTCTTTGCGAAAGGCATCCTGGCACATCATTTCGACTTGATTCTTTACAAGCTGAGCATATTTCTCAACTTCTTCAGGTTTTCCGACGATTCCAAGCACGCCGATGGCTTTATTATTAATCATGATTGGTACAGAAACACCTGGAAGGATTTGTCCGATTCCTTCATTGCGACAATTAATTAAGCCCTTTTTTCTAATAACGTCAAGTGAAGGACGGTGGAAGAGTCCCAGCCTTTCCTTATCAGTTGATCCGATAATATATCCTTCGTTATCTGTAATGCTGATTGGATAACCTAAAACAGCGCTTGTTTTTTCTGCGATGTCCTGAGCAATATGCTCTAAAATTTTCACTGACAGCACCCCTTGTTTTCCGAAATAGCCAGCTTAAAAGATAGAATATTGACCAGAGTATACCATATTTCCGAGTTAAATAGACGAACTATTTAGAAATTTGTCAAGTGCGTATTCTAAGAGAAAGTAGGGAGGTAAATGACAAAATTATCCGGAGGGCAAACGATTGTAAAAGTAATGGAAAAGGAGGGGGTTAAAAAAGCTTTTTGTGTGCCTGGAGAGAGTTACCTTGGAGTCATTGATGCGCTGTATGAGCACCCGTCTATCCAACTGATTTCTACCCGTCATGAGGGCGGGGCATCTTTTATGGCAGAAGCTTATGCAAAAGCATCGGGAGGCACAGGGGTTTGCATGGCTACACGGGGGCCGGGCGCAGCGAATCTTTCCATCGGTTTGCATACGGCTATGCAGGACTCTA
The DNA here is from genome assembly GCF_045370945.1 of Pseudobacillus sp. 179-B 2D1 NHS. Taxonomy (NCBI): domain Bacteria; kingdom Bacillati; phylum Bacillota; class Bacilli; order Caryophanales; family Bacillaceae; genus Pseudobacillus; species Pseudobacillus sp. 179-B 2D1 NHS. Next base: position 51,225 of record NZ_JBIQDP010000005.1, on the reverse strand, counting down.
CGCCGCTCGTCGCTTTAATTGGACAGGTGGAACGGCCATTCAAAGGAAAGGAAGCATTCCAGGAAGTAGAATTCACAGCATTTTTCAGTCATTTGTGTAAATGGACAGTAGAAATTGAATCCATTGAAAGGATTCCGGAGTTACTTCACCGGGCATTCTATATAGCGAAGTCCGGCCGTCCAGGACCAGTAGTTGTTTCTTTGCCTCACGATATGCTTGAAGATACCGCAGAATATATAGAGCAGCACGTGCAGGATGAATATGTGCCTAAGCCTGCTGATGAAGCTGTTCACGTTGTTCTGGAAAAGATTCGGGAAGCTGCACGGCCTATTATCATTGCAGGCGGAGGAGTGACCCGGACAAAATCAGCTGACCTGCTCGTCCGCTTTGCAGAAACAATGAATGTTCCTGTGGCCACAGCCTTCCGTCGGTTTGATGCATTCCCAAATAGCCATTCACATTATGCCGGCTGGCTTGGCTTTGGTTCGGACAAAGAATTGCTCGATTACATTAAAAATGCTGATTTGGTAGTAGCATTAGGCACCCGTTTTTCTCAAGTGACTACGCAGGACTATACGCTGCTTGGCGAACAGACGAAGCTGATTCAAGTGGACATTTCTCCCGATAGCATTGGCAAGGTATATCCGCCTGTTCTTGGTATTACAGCAGACGTCAAACAGTTTTTGCAAAAAGCTTTGGAAGTATCAGTCCCTACGAAGGATGAAGCGAAGGAGCGGGTAGTCGAAAGGTTACATGCAGCGTATCTCACTTTTTCATCGGCACCAAAAGATTATTCAGAACAATACGTTGATATGGATGGCATGCTTTATGATATGATGCGTATATTTCCGAAAGATACCATTCTAACAAGCGATGCCGGCAACTTTTTTGGCTGGCTGTCACGCTATTACCGCTTTGACCGTCAGAACACTTATATTGGGCCAACGTCAGGTGCGATGGGGTATGGGCTGCCAGCGGCCATTGGCGCAAAGATAGCGCAGCCGGGCAAAATGGTTGTTTCTTTTTCCGGGGATGGAGGCTTCATGATGACGATGCAGGAGCTTGAAACGGCTGTTCGCATCCAGGTTCCAGTCATCGCTATTGTCATTAATAATAATATGTATGGAACGATCCGGGCCCATCAGGAAAAGCACTTTCCGGGAAGAGTCGTAGCAACAGAGTTATCCAATGCTAATTTTGCCGAGCTAGCCAAACTATTTGGCTGTCACGGGGAACAAGTGACAAAAAATGAAGATTTTCTGCCGGCTTTGGAAAGAGCAAAAGCGAGCGGGCGCCCGGCTGTGATAGAGGTACTGACAAACCCGGCACTTTTGTCTGCCAGCCAGTCAAAAACCATTCATTCAAACGTACAAAGGGCTACTTAACTCAATCAAGAATACAAGATGCAGAAACGGTACTAGAGAGCAGTGCCGTTTTTTACATTCTTTAAAAATAAACAATATAATAGATTAACAGGAAGTGGAAGTGATAGAGTAGTACATATACCGTAGAAGAAGGGGGATTTAATGTGTATGTTGTTCACTCGACATTTTCTGTGGGGGATCACCAGGCAGAAGAAGTAATCTCTATCTATAAGAATCGTTCGCGTTTGGTAGACAAGACAGAAGGCTTTCAGCATTTCTTATTGCTGCAAAATGATAAAAAACCAGGCGAACTGACGGTCCAACTGGCTTTTCAAACAAAAGGCGCCTATTTATCGTGGGTGCGCAGTGAAGAATTTAAAAAAATTCACGAATTGGAAAAAAACTATCCGGACAAAGAGCTGTCCGCCGTTATTCCAACTGTCCGCCAGTTTAAAGTGGTGGCTACATGAAAAAGGGCTGGAAGGCGACATTAGCGGAAAAGGCAACGGCCGAAATTTATAAGCGTGAGCCCGCTCTTCTTTCCCGGTTTGGAGAAGAAGGAAAGGCAAAGTGTCTCGAAGATAACAATCATCATATCAAACAGCTGGAGAGCGCTTTGCTTTTAGATAACGAGCAATTTTTTATCGACTATGCTCTTTGGTTGAATGGCATCTTAACGAAGCATGGGATGAGCACCCGGCATTTAATTGATAACTTTACGATTATCCAGCAACTGTTGATCGAAAATGGAGAACAGGAAAATGAAAAAGGTCTTTTCTATCTAAGTGAGGCTATATTCGCTCTGCAGCAATGATATAGCTTATTCGCTGCTAGAGAGGCAAGTGAGGTGAGGGAGATGAGCGAGGAAGCACGTGAGTTTGCCGAATATTTACTGGAAGGTGATGCGCTGGCATCCATAGATTTTATTAAACATCGAAAGCAGTTGACCACGTTGGAACTATTTAATCAGCTTGTTACACCTGCAATGAGGCATGTAGGAGAGCTGTGGGAAAATAATAAGATTACGGTGGCTGATGAGCATTTGGCTACCGGTACCTGTGACTTTGTCTTATCGCGATTGTTCCCATGGCAGAAGGAACAACCTTCAGTCAACAAAAAAGCCATGTTTTTATGTCCGCAGGGGGAACGCCATTACCTCGGATTAAAAATGGTGAGCAGCCTATTTGTGGAGTCAGGCTGGAGCGTTCGTTTTTTCGGTTCTGACCTGCCTTTAGAATCGGCACTGACAACCGCTCATAAATGGCAGCCAGATGTAATTGGCTTATCAGTAGCGATCGTATACCATCTTCCGCATTTACAAGATTATATCGAGCGGTTTTCTGATTTACCTTCCCGGCCCGCTATTATTCTTGGAGGAAGATTGGCCGGCATGTATGATCTAAAGCCGTATTGCTCAGAAAGCACAATAATTTTTGAGGATTTGCAGGCCGCTCATTTATGGTTGAAGAATAACAGGATAGAGGGGGAGTCGAATGTCTCCTTATAATCAGCCATTTCCTCTCCCCTATTTTCAAATTAATAAAGAGGGAGTCATTTTAGCTTATTCAGATGCAGCCGCTAATCTTTTTCATATTAATCAGGGAAATATTTTAGCCCTGGTAGATAAGGCGAGTGAAGAAAAGGTTAAAACATTTATTTTTAAGCGAGAAAATCCACAAAAAATCGAAGCGAATTTTAAGACAAAGATAAATTCAATCCAGCTATTTGATATTCATTTATCGTGGGATGAACAATCAAACGGGCATATGGTTCTGCTCGTGAAAGACCAGCTGAATAAGCATTTGGAAGACCGTCTTTTATCTTTGCAAAAACGTTTGTCTTCTACAAACTTCGAGCTATTTGAAAAAAAAGAGGAATTAGAAAGAACTCTAATTCGTTTAAGAGAGCTGTCTGGTCCATTTATTGCGTTGTCTTCCGGTTTAGCATTTATTCCTCTTTTCGGTGACATAACGAAGGAAAAGCTGGAAGCCATTACTGGAAAGGCATTGCAGTCCGCTTATGAGGGAGATTATAGCCATATTGTAGTGGATTTTACTGCGGTTGGACAAATAGAAAAGGAGGGCGTTGATAAGCTGCTTGAACTTTTCACTATGCTAAGATATATGAGTGGTGCCGAGATTGAAGTAGTCGGAATGAAGCCGCATCATTCTCAGATAATGAACTCCCTCCAAAATAATTGGTCTTTTTCATTTTCTTCCTCACTAGCAGAGGTATTGCAAAGAAAAAATAAATAAGCATCAATCGCTCAATAACCCGTGTGGTGATCTTCGAGTATGGATGAATGGAAGAGAGAGGAGAAGTGGCCCTTGCATCCAATAGGAGCACTTCTGTATGAAGTTTTACTAACCCAGCAGTCAGGCCAGCTCAAACAAGATAGATTGAAATTTGAAGTATGAGAACAGTCTTCTTTCGTCCACTAATAAAAAACAGCGACGGGCAAAAGCCCGTCGCTGTTTTAAAATTCCACTTGAACTTGCTGTAGTTCTTCTTCTGTTTTCTCTGTAAATGTGTAACCGAGCTCTTTTAGCTGGCTGCAGATATTTGTAGCACATTGATCGTCAACAATAAGAAATGTCTGATCAAATTGCATTTTATCCTTAATAGAAGCGAGCAAATCAAATAAAGCACTCGTTCTTTCTTCCTTAAGGGATTGAGTTAATGCGGAAGTTTCTGTTGTAACGGGTACAATCCAAAGCTCACATTTATTAGGCACTTTCAAAAGCTGTTCGAACACTTCTGCTTTTTCAAGGGGTGTCCGTAATGTTTCATCATGAATTTCATATACACGTTTCGATGACAAGACTTTTTCTCTAAATGGAAAAATTCCTTGCTCATCGAATACTTTTATCTCTAATTTAGAAGCCTGAGGCATTTGGTTTTCCTGCGCATTTTGTTTTAAATGGCTGGTCATGTTTCTCTCTCCTTTTCCTTCTTCCCCTGATATGTATAAAAGGGATGTGCTATTCTATTCCCTTTTTGAGAAGAAGAAAACCTATTAGACACTTGCTAATTTTTGGAGAGTATCAGCCACTTCACTTAGGGTGCGAACTGTATAAGTTGGCTTGGCTCCTTCTACTTTTCTATCATCACCGTGATCAATAAGGATAGAATCCATGCCAATACGAGTAGCACCAAGAATATCCGTCCCTAAGTTGTCGCCAATCATGATAGCCTCTTCACGTGATACATCCATCAGTTTTAATGCATGAGTAAAGATAGATGGGTCTGGTTTTCCAAATCCAAAGTTTCCTGAAATGACGATATGTTCAAAATAAGGCACAAGCTCTGGCGTCATCGTTAACTTTTCCAGTTGAAGGGATGGAGCGCCATTCGTTAAAAGCAAAAGTCGGAAGTCATTTTCTCTCAGCTTATCAAGCACTGTAATGGTGTCATCATATAAGAAGGGAGAGTAGCGGCGTACTTCTCGAAATCGCTCTCTTGCCCATTCTTCCGCCCCTTGAATGCCGACGGACTCTAAGCCGTTTTTCCATGTGTTTAATTGATAGTCACTAATATCTTTGCCCATCTGGCGCAGCTGCCAGTGATGGACGTCCCCAAAATCTCCCCAAAGCCCCTCAAATGGATTAATGCCAAGATGAAGCGTAACCGGGTAAAAAGAATATTTCTGGTATTGCTTTCGTGCTGCTTCTCTGACAGAGGATTCAATGGCATCCTTTTGAATTCCATATTTCTGTTCTAAGTCGCCGCATGTCACATCGAAGGCGGTTTGAATACTTTTGCGATCATTTAAAAGTGTGTCATCTAAATCAAAAAAGACTGCTTTTTTCATTCTATAAAGGCTCCCTTTTAAACATAATGTTGAACCTAATTCTACACAAATGTCAGAATTCCTGCAAAATAAAATGAAAGCCACCTTGTTAAAAGTGGCTTTGGCGTGCGCAGCTGAAATTTTTATCATGCACATGAATGTGATCGAAAATATTTGTCTTTCGAGGCGCAAAGCTTGATGAAGAATGGAGAACCAGGAGGACCATAAGTGCTACAGACAGGTGAGTAATGAAGAATGCGAGCGTTTGCCAACAGACTGAGAAGCCGCTTAATTAAAAGTGGCTTCATTCTTCTTTCCTCTAAAAATAGAAAACAAAGAAGGAAGTCGATATTTGGGCGGCTCTCTTTTTATAGGAGGAGGCTGCAGGCCATTTAGCAACAGGCGATCACGAATAGCTATCTCCTGGTGTTCCAATTTCTCCTTCATCCATCTTTGATATTGGGCAAGTTCTTTAACAAGTTCTTTGTTTACTTCGATCAGTGTCTCTTGCTGTTGCTCAAGCCGGGCAATCCGCTCATGTAATTCATCATTTTCAGCCGAGGTATGGACTATTTTTTTCGCTTCTTCTTTTTTTTCCGGCTCCACCTTCATTGCCAGCTCAATCGCTGTTTCAAGGGCCATATTTTGTTCCTGTATAAGTTTCAGCAGACGCTGGACAGTAATAATATCCTTTTGATAAAAGACACGGGAATTATTTAACCCTCTATCAAAACGATAACCGGCATCTTCTAACGCTAGCGCATACTTTCGGAGTGTGCTTGCACCGACTCCAAGGCTCTTGGCTACTTCCGAGCTGAAATAAGCCTGCTCCATGTTCATCCCTCCGTTAATTAGTTATGTGGTACTTCCTCAAGCGGCTGATTCCGGGACAATAGACTGTTATTACTACTTTCCATAGGAATAAATAAATTCCTTTCACTACTTTTGTTGATTGATCAGTAGTTTTGTCGAGAAGAGCTTAAAAGATTTGCTGAAACCCTCAGTTGAAAAAGCAGAGAAAAGGGTATATAAAGGATATTATTTGATCAATGGGTGGATTGCTTATGAAGCTGAAAAGGTGGACCTATTCCCGTCGGTATAACATTAAGGCTGTTTTTGATAAGTTTCCTAATTCGAATGTTATTTTCCGAACGATTAACCAATTTTATTTTATTTATATTGTCAACTGGTCAGAAAAGGATCCGGTGGTAACAAGAGAGGATCTGGAACAGATGGAGAAATTGCTGAATGAAGAAATGGGAACAGCGCTCTTTTATCGTTACCGCAAGTCACAAATAGACGATGGGAAAGAGGAGCCAAATGGGGGGAAAGCTGAATGAAGAAAGCAATGGTTATTGCCAATCCTTCTTCAGGAAAAGAAGAGGCAGAGATTTATTTAAAAAAGATCCGTCGACAATTGGAGAGCAAGGAATATGAAGTGGATATCCGTTTGACGAGCAAAGAAGGTGATGCGGTAACATGGGCATCAGAGGCTTGTGCGAATAAGTATGAGGCAGTCGTTTCAATCGGAGGAGATGGGACGCTGAGTGAAACAATAAATGGTCTGGCGGAAAAAGAGTACAGACCGGCACTCGGTATCGTCCCGCTTGGTACGATAAATGATTTTGCCAGAGCACTAGGTATTCCACTTGATCCCGAAGAGGCAATCGCTATCATTGGAGGAAGTAAACTTCAGAAAACGGATATCGGAAAAATCAATAATCACTACTTTTTAAATATTGTAGCTCTTGGCGAGATCGCTGAATCAACGGCAGATGTATCAGCCGGACAAAAAACAGTGCTTGGATCATTTGCTTATTTTTTGGAAGGCGCAAAAACACTCGTTCATAAAACATCATTTGATGCGGCCGTTATCGCTGATGAACAACAGTGGGAGGGAGAGGCGCTGCTATTCCTTGCGGCTTTAACGAATTCTGTTGGCGGCTTTGAAAATATAGCGCCGGAAGCAAAAACGGATGATGGCAAATTGCACTGTTTTATTATTAAAGATACAGCTCTTCCGAAGCTTGTTCGAGTGATAGCCAACCTGTTGAAGGGCAATTTAAAAAAAGATCCCGATGTTCTCTATTTTCGCTCCAGCCAAGTAACCATTTCTTCAAGCATACGGTTAAAAGCAAATGTGGACGGTGATACGGGGGAGAAAGTTCCAGTCACTCTTCAAGCGTTAAAGGAACATATAAATGTTTTTACACCATAAATGACTGAAAGTAAAAAATATGAATAAAATACAAAATAGTGAAACCACATACAGAAAAGAGAGTATATCATAAAGAGATTAGAGAATTCTTATGAAGAAGCGCTAGTACATGGTACATGGAGGTGAAAATATGGGGTTTTTTGACCGGTTGTTTAAAAAAGAAAAAGAGACGGTGAAGGTAGAAGAAAGAACCGTTTTAAACCTACAGGTCGGTGATATTGTTACATATGATCTGCTGGATTACCAAGTAACGGGGAAGCTTCATTATAATGACAGCGGCTTTATGTGGGATGCTTATCAATTGCAAGGAGAGACCGGAGTCTTATGGCTCGCTGTGGAAATGGATGATGAATTAGAACTTGGAATGTATCGCGCTGTTAAACTGCCGCTTGAAGAGCCAATTCCTAAAAAAATCACCTATGATGGCCGAGAATATAGAATGATAGAGAGCGGTAAGGCGTACGTTAAAGGAGAAGGGCGCAGCCAGAATGTGCATGGAAAAGAATTAAAGTACTTTGATTTTGAAGATGATTCCGAAGAGCATTTTTTGTCTGTTGAAATATGGGGCAGCGAAGTAGAAGTAAGCTATGGTTATGCCATTGAAGAATATGAACTAAAAATTTTAGCGGGAAGCTAACTAACTGGGAGGAGTAAATATGTTTCAATTTTTTAAAAGAATGAAGACCTACGTAGGATCAGAATTAAATGCAGCTTTAGACAAAGCGGAAGATCCGGTGAAAATGCTTGACCAGTTTATGCGGGAAATGGAAATGGACATCCGCGATGCAGAAACGGCTGTGGCTAAGCAGATTGCTAATGAAAAAATGCTGAAAAAGAAGCTGGATGAAGCCAATAACATGGTAGAAAAACGCCAGCAGCAAGCTGTTACTGCGTTGGAAGCAGGAAACGAGGATCTTGCCCGCCGTGCTCTTGAAGATAAAAAAGTGTATGAAGGCCAGGCTGAATCAATGCGCTCAGCCCATGAACAGGCGTCACAAGATGCGGCTGTTTTACGGGAAAAGCTTGATGAAATGAAGAGGGAATATCAGGAAATGAAACTGAAAAAAGATTCGCTGAAGGCTCGTGCTGAATCAGCGAAGACAAGAACTAAAATGAACCGGGCGATGTCTTCCATTGGTGGGGATGAATCTCGTCGGGGATTTGAGCGCATGGAAGAAAAAGTATTGCAGTATGAAGCGGAAGCGGAAACATCTGATGACTTAAGGTCTTCTTCACGTGGGATTGATGAGGAACTGGATGCGTTGAAAACGAACAGTGCAATTGATGAGGAGCTAGCTGCGCTAAAGAAAAAATTAGGGAAAGAGTAATTCTTTCCTCTTTTTATTGGAGTGTTTTCCATGAAAAAACAACTATTATTGTTAGTTACTTTATTTACCTCCGCGGCCGTTTTGTTAGCAGGCTGCGGATCGGTACAAATAGAAGACTACATATCAGATAATTATTCGCTGATTGATGTCGTTCGCAGCCAAGCTGCAGAAGATTCTTATGTTTACTTGGCTGAAGATCAACAAGTGAAAGAGGTAGCGGATGAACTGATCCAGGTGCAGGAGCCTGATGAAATTGGAAAGTATGTAAATGGTAAACAAGTGCTTATTTATGATGATCAATTCGTCATTCTAACTGAGGCACCTAAAGAGCCGGACCAGACACTAATCGAAGTGTCTGACCAGGAATTTGTCCGTAATCATTATCATCCGGGTTTCTTTCAAGGGATGCTCCTCGGAAACATGTTAAGCAATATGTTTGGAGGAGGCTGGGACCGTGATCAGCGCTCGCGCTGCAATTCAGCTTACAATAACGATTGCTATGGCGGCTATGGTTCGACTGGTAGATGGAATCCTGGAGCAGCCGGACGTGGTTCTACTTTTCGAGGCGGGGGTCCGGGCACAGGAAAATAATTGATTACTCAGTAGAGGAGAAATGATATGAATCCGTTTTTATTAACCTTCCTTTATTTTGCTGTAGCCATTTTAATTGTATTGGCTGGTTTATTTATTTTTGAGATGGTTACGAGAAAATATAAAGATTGGCATGAAATTAAAGAAGCTAACATTGCTGTAGCATTGTCTATCGGTGGGAAAATCATCGGTATCTGTATTATTTTAATGTTCTCTATCCTTCATAATGATACGATTGTAGAAACGTTAATCTGGGGTGGATATGGAGTTGTTTTGCAAATGGCTGCTTATTTGTTATTTGAACTGTTTACGCGCAACTTCTCAGTACAAGAACAGCTGAAAGCACGTAATACGGCTGTTGGGATTGTTTCTTTCTGTGTTTCTGTTGGACTTTCGTTTGTAATTGGCGCGTCTATTACATAGGAGCGCATGACAGGTGGCACGCAAATGGATAAAAAAGAATTGTTAAAACAAAGCAGTAGTATTTACTGGGCATCAGGCATTGTTTCAATATGTGGCATTATTTTTGAAGTGCTGTTTGGTGCTCTTGGCTCTTACATACTTGGAGATGGCGTAAAGCAATACACGCTAACAATCTCGCTATTCTTAACTGGCATGGGCATCGGTGCCTTTATAAGTGAAAAAATCACAAAGCAGCTCGTCCTCTCCTTTATTTGGATTGAATATGGCATTGGACTCATTGGCGGATTTTCAGCTTTGCTCTTGTTTGGCGTAACGGCTTATTTACCGGATGGAACGGATGCGCTCTTTTTATATGCAGTTACACTTATTGTTGGTGCCTTAACAGGTGTGGAATTGCCGGTTTTAATCCGCAAAGCCAATGACATTGGTGTTGCTTTGCATAAAAGTACAGCAAAAGTGTTGTTTTCCGATTATGCAGGCGGGCTCATTGGCGGACTGCTATTTTTGTTTTTGCTGCGCCCTTATTTTGGCCTCGTGAAAACGGCCTTCATCGTGGCAATGATTAATGTGGCGGTTGCGCTTTGGGTAGCCGTGAAATTCAGGAAGGAACTGAAGCGGTTTTCTTTGCATGCAGGAGCGGGAGGCCTTTTGCTTTTATTGATCATCATCGGCATTTTAATGGGGGAAGAAGCAGCTTTTCACTTTGAACAAAAGCTATACAAAGATCCAATTGTTTATTCAGAGCAAACGAGTTATCAGCAAATTGTATTAACAAGAGAAGAAGGAGACACGCGGCTTTATTTAGATGGACAGCTACAATTTAGTTCAGCAGATGAACATCGCTACCATGAAACACTTGTTCATCCGGCTATGTCAGCAGCGGGCGGCCATCAGCGTATATTGATTCTCGGCGGGGGAGATGGGCTTGCTGTCAGGGAAGTATTAAAATATAAAGATACGCGCTCTATCACTCTGGTAGACCTTGATCCTAAAATGGTGGAGCTTGCTAATACGCATCATTTATTAACAGAGTTAAATAAACGCTCTCTTACAAATAAAAAGGTGGAAGCCGTTCATCAAGATGCCTTTCGCTTTCTGGAAGAATCAGATGGTTTCTATGATGTTATTCTGGTGGATTTGCCTGACCCGAATAATGAATCGCTTAACAAATTGTATACGATGGAATTTTATTCGCTGCTTCGCAACCATTTAACTCCCGGCGGAGCAATAATGGTCCAGGCGACAAGCCCAGTTTTTGCCCCACAAGTATACTGGACCATTGATAGAACGATACAGGCAGCAGGGCTTTCAACAAATAATCTTCATGTTGATGTTCCAAGTTTCGGCGGCTGGGGATTTGTTCTTGCTTCACGCCATCCGATTTCTCTCAAAGATCTACAAATAAAAGCAGAGACCCGTTATTTAACAACGGAGCTTTTGCCGGCGCTTGCCCGGTTTGGAAAAGATGAGGATGCCAAAATTGAAGACGAGAGCGGACATCCAGTTGAGTTAAGACCCAATACATTAATTCGGCCGAATCTTATTGAAGTATATGAAAAATCATGGAAATATTATTAAATGAACCAATGGTTCAAAAAAAGCTGTATCCAAGTCGATAAGTAACCGGCTTGGATACAGCTTTTTAATTATCTGGATTGATGCAGAACGCGGTCTGGCTATCCAATGCTTTTTGTTGATATATCGCTCTCTTTTTTATTTTTTATAATGCCGACACTTTCTTTCGCCGGGAACAGCAGGCTGAAAATGATGCCAAAGAAGGCAGCGATGAAAAAGGTAGTAAAGCGGGAAGAGATGATTGCCTCAAGTGGAGTGGAAATCCACACGACTGTGCTGATAAATCCGGCAAGAATCGTAGCGATGACCCCGATACCGGAATAACGCTTCCAGAAGAACGTGAGAATGATAGCTGGAGAGAGGGTACAACCAACGCCAGCCCAGGCCCAGCTAACGACAAGATATACAAGAGATTTAGATGTTAATGCAATGAGCAATCCTAGTAGGCCAGCTCCGATGATGGTTAATCTTGATACAGTTACCAGCTGTTTTTCTGTCATCTTTTTGCCTAGTGCGTTATTGACGATGTCTTCACTGACTGAGCTTGTAATGACAAGCAGTTGGGAGTCAGCAGTAGAAATAATGGCTGCCAAAATTCCTGAAAGTAAAATACCGGCCATCCATGCTGGAAGCAAGTCTAGCACCATAAAAGGCAAAATCGTTTCAACATCAGCAAACTCTTGCCCTTGGTATAACGTGAGAGCGGTCAGACCAATCATAAAGGCCCCGCCATAAGCAAGAAGGGTCCAAATGATAGCGACACGGCTGGCTGTTTTTGCTTCTTTATCATTTTTCAATGCCATAAAGCGAGCGCTGAGCTGTGGCTGGCCGCCTAGAAAGCCAAAAAACCAGGCGAAATTATTGAATAGAAGGAGGCCGAGGGCAAATCCAACTGCTCCACCTGTCCATGAATCCATCGTAGGACCGGAGGTGGCAAGTGCCGCACTAATAGAAAGGTCTGCGGCATGAATATGAAAAAGGGCAACAATTGGCAGGACGACGAGAGTGACAAGCATCATTAAGCTTTGAATCATATCTGTCCAGACAACAGATGTAAACCCGCCAAGATAAGAGAGGACAATAACGATAACAAGACTAAGAAGAGCTCCTACAGTGGGATCAATTTTAAAAACAGTAAACAAGGTTTTTCCGGCACCAGCAATTTGAGCGCCGAAATAAAACATCATAAAGCTGATAATTAAAATAGTAGACATCCACAGGATGATCTTTCCCTGGCTACCGAATCGTTTCGCTAAATAGCCGGGTAATGTCATAATTTTATGCTCTTCGGCTTCGTCCATAAATCGCTTCGCTAAAAATAACCAAGAGAAAACAATTCCTAAAGAGATGCCGACAGCTACCCATATACCAGAGAGTCCGGTAGAAAAGACAAAGCCAGTATAACCGAGGAGGAGCCATGCTGATTCACCGGTTGCCCTTTCTGAGAAAGCAAGCGCCCAACCAGGAAGCTGTTTGCCGCCGAGAAGGAAGGAAGCGTGATCCATTTCCCTTCGGCTGAATAGGTAACCAGCGCCAAGCATTAATAAGCAATAAAGAATGAATTCAACCATTATGATCGTTTGCATGTTTTATCATCCCTTTCAGAGTTTTTCACAGCTTTTTATAACTCTACGTCCATCCCAATTCCCTGTTGGACAGCTTTTTCATAGATGGCAGAGGCAGCAATCAAATCAAATAAGGCCATGCCAGTTGATTTAAAGATCAGCGGTTTTGGTGCATTTAACTGTAGGTTGTGTTTACCAGAAACCACGCTGGAGAAAGGGATAATTTGCGACTGGGTGAACCAGCCTGCTCTCAACGGATCCATCACATCTCCTGATTCTTGGATAGCATCAAGTGTATCGATAAAGAGAGAATCAGCTTGTTTAAAGAGCTGTTCGGGAAGCTCGCGCATATGTGGTTGGAAAGACCCGATAGCGATAATCAGCTTGCTGTTATATAAAGAAGATTCATCCGGCAGGACAGGTGTACTGGACGTGGTGGCAGTCACTAGGATATCTGACCGGCTGATCACTTGGCTAAGATCATTTTCGATGTGAATAGTTATGCGCGGAGACAAGTAGGATTGAATTTTTCGAGAAAAGTTGGCAGCTTTTTCAGGTGTGCGGTTAAATAAGTAAATGTTTTGAATGTTACGTTCTAAGCATATAGCTAATAATTGATAAAAGCCTTGCACACCGGTACCGATCAATCCGACAGAGGCAGCATGAGCCGGAGCTAAATAGCGAGCGGCTAATCCTCCTAAGGCTCCTGTACGCAGCCCGGTTAAATAAGTGCCATTTAGTAAAGCTTTTGTTTGCCCATCCATGCCATCAATTAACATCATCGTTCCTTGGACAACGGGGCGGGATTGGTTGTCTGGAAAAACACTGACGATTTTTGTGCCGAATGATTGGCGGGCATAACAGGGCATAAGCAACAGAGTATTGTCTTCATAGGCAATGTGCGTTCTTGCATCCATCTGAAATTGTTCTTTGTCGTAAAGCTTATAGGCGATCTCCACTGCCTCGATTATGTCTGCCATTTCAACAGCCTGTTGCATGCTTTTTTGATCCAGTATTAGCAAATTACTCCCCCCTTTATAAAAAATAGATTAATTAAACAATAGCGTGTTCCAATACCAAATCATTTTCAGCAAATCTTTCTACGCGCAAAGGAGTAAGATCGAGCGTTTCGTATTTTCCTTTATAAATCAGTTCAGCTAATCCAAGACCAACCCCGGGAGCTTGCTGCATTCCGTGCCCGCTAAAGCCGAGAGAGAGATAATAGCCCTTCATTGTTGGATGCTCTCCAATAATGGCGTTTTGATCTTCGGTGTTAAAGTCATACAGACCTGCCCATCCGGACTCAAGCTTGGCCTCTTCAAAGTTGGGAACACGATGAGCTAACACTGGCCAAAGCTCTTCAAAGTAGGAGCGTTTCCAAGAAAAATCAATCCCCGGCTTCACGTCTTCTGAATAGCCAGTGATAATACGATCTCCTTCATGACGGAAGTAAACACCGGTTGGGTCAATTGTTAATGGCAATGGCTTTTCAAGTGGAACGGAAGGATGGAACTGGAATATTTGTCTCTTTAAAGGGACAACAGGCAGAGAAAGTCCGATTTTATCACTAAGAAGAGCTCCCCAGGCACCAGCACAATTAATCACTATAGGTGCATTAAATTCTTCTCCGTCCAGTAAACGGACCCCTGTTATTCGATGATTCTCCGTTAAAAAAGTATCTACCTCTTTAGAAATATAGTCGACGCCAAGCTTTTGTGCGTTTTTCTTATATGCCTGCATGACTGAGTAGGCATCCAAGTAACCGTCTTCGGAACAATACAGTCCGCCCGCCAGGTCGCTCACTTCCAGTTCAGGTATAATCGAGTGAAGCTCGGCAGGAGAAAGAAATTGAGAAGGCACCCCAAGCTCGTTTTGCAGTTTTCTTTGGCACTCAATCGCCGGCACCATTTCTTTTTTTGCTAGAAATAAGTAGCCTCGTTGCTGGAAGTCGATTTTAGCCGGTTCTCCATCAATGGACATGTCTTTGGAGAAAGATTGATATTTTTGCAGGCTATAACGGCTCAGTTTTACATTGATGGCCGTTGTAAATAATTGCCGGATACCACCTGCGCTCCGAGGAGTGGAGGAAAACTCATAAATTGGGTCTTTTTCAAACACGACGATCGTTCCCTCAAAACCAATTTTACGCAAAGAATAAGCTGTGCTTGATCCCATAACCCCGCCGCCTACGATAACAATATCTGCTTTTTTCATCTAAGAACCTCCTGTGTATTGTTTGAATTATTTACCATTATATTTAGAAAGCGCTTTCATTCAATGTGCAATTTATACAAAAATTTGATAAAATAAAAGAGAAAATTAATCCGAATATTCAAAATAGTTTCGTGAGGATAGCTAACTATTGAGGTGAAGACATGAAATTTTTTGAACAAATTGCCCAATCGATTGTAGAAAAAACGTCAGCTGTCTTAGAAGTATCGATGAGTATTACTGACGCAAAGGGAACAATCATTGGCTGCAGTAATTTAGAAAGGCTAGGTTCTCATCATGTTGTTACAGAGGAGGTAACAAGGGCGGGGCGATCGGTTATTTTTACGAAGGAAAACATAGCAGGCAGAGAAAATGTATTGCCGGGCGTAGCGACGCCGATACGCTTTCAGCAGCAAATTATTGGGGTTCTTGGCATTATCGGAGAACCGGATGAGGTAGGGAGATACGTAGAATTCGTCCGGACACATATAGAAATGCTTCTGCAAGAGTCTTTTCGAACAGAGACATTTTATTTGCAAATGAAAACTACCGAAATCTTTATCCAGCATCTCATCCACTTTAAGGAGTGGGATAACGAAGAGGCCCTTCACAATTACTGCGAAATGTCAGGCTTCCATTTTGACCGTCCCCGCATGTGTATTCTTATTGACATAGCCGCTTTGCATGCAGCAACAGAGGAGATAAAAGCAATCAGAATCTCGGAATATGATTTATTTCAAATTATTAGCAATTATTTTGAAGACCACTCTGAGGATATTATTAGCCCGATTAATCGGGGGCAATGGATGGTCCTAAAGTATATGGATGGCTATGACCCTTCGAAAACAAGGCGTCAGTGTGAGCAAGCATTAAAAGCTTTAAAAAGGTTTCTTCAAGCCCACCACATTCCTGGACATGTATCTATTGCTTACGGGAAGAGTTACACGGGCTTCGCAGGGGTCAGCCGCTCTTACCAGCAGGCTTTACAAACATTATTAACAGGAAAAAAATATAAAAAGAGCTTGTCGGGGGTGTATGCGTTCGATGACTGGAACATTTTATTAAATACTCTCATTCAAGAAATTAACCCGGCTTTCACCGAAACTTTGGGTGATTATGTTGAAAAGTTATTATCTCATCCCAATGCTTCGATATTGGCAGAAACGTTCCTTGTCTACTGTGAACAGGGATTGAATGTCAGCCGGGCGGCCAGGAAGTTATTTGTTCATCGCAATACTCTCTTATACCGCTTGAACCAATTGAATGAAATTCTTTTTATGGACACACAATCTTTTGAACAATGTATGCTTTTGTACATATCCCTGAAGAAAAATGGAGATCGAGACAGCAGGCAGCCTTTGCCTGCGAAGTAATGCCTTCGCTTTTATGAGAGTGTTTTAAAAAATGTTAAAGAGACACTGAAAGGTGGGACTATAAAAAAACTGTTCCGCAGGCCGCGGAGCAGTCTCAAATTTATAGTGTAACTTCTGTTGTGGCAGGAAGCATTTTTCCAGGGTTTAAGATATTATCAGGATCCAGCAGGTTCTTAATACCGGTCATCACGTTAAGCGCTTCGCCATGTTCTTGCCTTTGATACTTAATCTTGCCGAGGCCGACGCCATGTTCCCCTGTGCACGTTCCGCCGAGCGATAGAGCAAACGAAACAATTTCGCTATTTAGCCGTTCAATTTTACGAGTTTGCTCAAGGTCTTGTGGATCAAATAAGGTAAGAGTATGGAAGTTTCCATCACCAATGTGTCCAAGAACAGCCCCGTCCATCCCGTATGCTTCAATGCGTGCACGGGCATAATCGACCATTTCCGGCAGCTTCGATATCGGTACACATACATCGGTATTAATGGTTTGCAGCTTAGGGTTGCTGTGACGGAAAGCGTAGGATAAGTCATGCCGGGCTTTCCAAAGCTGTGCTCTTTTTAAGCTGTCCTTTTCAAAAACAAATGTGTAACATTGGTGTTCCTCTAACAATTCCTGAACGAATTGGGTGTCTGCTTCATTTCCAGCCTCGTTTCCGTGAAACTCCAAAAACAAAGACGGTTCTTCAGGAAAGTCTGTTCCGCTAAAAGCATTCACTTGAGCAATAGAGCGATCATCAACAAGCTCCATGCGGGCAATCGGAATGCCAGCAGTGAGTATAGAAACCGCTGCCTCTACACATTGTTTTACAGTAGGAAAGCAAGCTCTAGCCGCCATAATCGATTCGGGAATGCCATGAAGCTTTAATGTAATCTCGGTAAATAATCCGAGTGTTCCTTCCGAGCCAGCAAACAAACTGTTCAAATGATAGCCGGAAGAAGATTTTTTAGCGAGTGAGCCGGTATGAATGAGCCGACCGTCTGCCAGAATGACTTCGAGGTCGAGAATCTGGTCTCTCATCACCCCGTAGCGCACGGCCTGAGTACCGCTTGCATTCGTAGCAGCCATGCCGCCTATCGTCGCATCCGCCCCGGGATCAACCGGGAAAAAGAGGCCATGTTTATTTAGTTCTTGATTCAATTGCAGTCTTGTCACGCCAGGCTGTACTTTGACAATTAAATCTTCTGGCCGCAGCTCAATAATTTTGTTCATTTGGGTAAAGTCGACAGATATTCCTTGGTGCACAGGAATAGCATGCCCTTCAAGGCCCGAGCCGCTTCCGAAAGGAACGACGGGAGCCTTATATTCTTTAGCAAACTGAATGATCTTTTGTACGTCGTCTGTGGAGGCGGGAAATACGACAACATCAGGCAGGACAGGCTCAAAATGGGACTCATCCTTGCTGTGATGCTCTAATATCGTTTCATTGACTGTTACTTTTTCCGGGCCAAGTAGGCCGGTTAATTTTTCAACGAAATTCATCCTTTCACCACTTTCATGGAAATGATTTTTTTAAATATTCATTCATTTGAATGATAGCATACGAGGTAATTGCTGTATACTAAAGATTGTCTATAATTGCCAGTGAGGAAGAGGTATGGAGTGTATCAGTGCGTAGTGAAGCTTCAGAAGTACGGAGATGGTTTATTTTCAATAAAGGGGACTTCTAGCTTGCCCATTGCAAAAAAACCGTCCGGTTCAGCGGACGGTTGAAGGCAGAAGATAGCTTATTAAATTTGCTGGAGAAGTCTATTTGGAGAGAGTGGCAAGCTCTTCATTAAGCTCTTGCAGTTCCTTCTCTATGCGTATGAGCTGTTCTTCGGCTTTCGATACACCGTTTCCTGTAGACTCAAGTTTTTCAATGTCTCCTTGGATCCGAATGTAGTCCATTTTCAGTTCAGCGATTTTTGATTCAATTTCAGATTTTGTCATTCTTTTTTCTCCTTTATTATTTTCTTATATATTAAGGGAGAGAAAGAATGGATGGCAACTTTAAAGAATGGAGGATAATGATGTTTGGATTAAATCTAAAACTGCCGGTGTGGCAAGCGCCGATGGCAGGAGTATCCACACCAGAGTTAACAGCAGCTGCTTCAAATGCCGGTGTGCTTGGCAATGTTGGTGCTGGTTATTTATCGGGAGAGCAAACAGAAGAATTTATCCAGCGTGTAAAAAGACTGACAAATGCTCCTTTTGGCGTTAACTTGTTTGTGCCCGAGCAAGTAAAGACAACCCATGAGCAAGTAACAGCAGTCCATCAGCTGCTTTCTCCGTTTCGCGAGCAGCTTGGTATAGCAGAAGACGTAGACAGCATCTCCTTTAGCCCTCCTGCTTTTGATGAGCAACTTGCTGTTGTTTTGCAAGAAAAGGTAAAAGTATGTTCATTTACTTTCGGGCTGCCGCCGAAAAGAGCAATAGAGAAATTAAAGGAAAACGGGATCATTACGGTCGGCACAGCGACAACAGTGGATGAAGCCCTTGCTTGCGAAAAGGAAGGGATGGATGCTGTTGTAATCCAGGGGAGTGAAGCAGGTGGACATAGGGGGACGTTTCAGTCACCTGAGAGCTTGATTGGTTTAATGGCGTTGCTGCCACAGGCTGCTCAGGAAGTGCGCATTCCCGTTATTGCAGCAGGTGGGATCATGAATGGAAAAGGAATTGCAGCTGCCCTTTGTCTTGGTGCTTCAGCTGTGCAGCTTGGCACAGCGTTTCTAGTTACAGCAGAAAGCGGTGCCCATCCACTCCATAAAGAGGCTATTCTATCAGCGAAGGAAAATGATGCGGTATTGACAAGAGCTTTTTCTGGGAAAACAGCCCGCGGCATTTCCAATCGATTTATAAAGGAAATGCAGCAGCATGAAGAAGTGTTTTTGCCGTATCCACTGCAAAACACATTGACACAACCTATAAGAAAACAGGCGGGAAAACAAAATAACAAAGAATATTTATCTCTCTGGTCAGGTCAGGGGACAAGATTGAGCAAACAGCAGACTGTCAATGAATTGGTTGAGAGTCTAGTAGACGAAATGGACGCCTCTTTATTAGCAGCTAACCGGACAGTACAGAATATAAGAAGAGGCTCTCTAACAGAACCACAATAATCATGATAAGAAAACAAATAAAAAATCAGCCCATAAACGGCTGATTTTTTATTTATATATTTAATAAAATTGCACAAAGTCAAAAGCTAGATTTAAAAAGAATAGGGAATGAATAGCGACAAAGATTAATCCTTGTTTGTTTAATTTTTGTGTGATTACTTGATCCATATATATCACCCCGTTAAAAGTTTGTAGGTTTATTATATAACCATTTTCACAAAATTTCAAAACTTTTTTAACTAATTTGTCACATTTTTTTTGGATTGGGCCTTGACTTATTTTTTTATATGGGAATTGCATCCTTTTTTTCAAAAAGAAAGACAAAACGAAAGAGAGCCTCTGCTCTCTTTCGTTTTGTCTTATAAAATTGGAGATAGCAGCCTGGAAATGGATTCTTTAAATTTAATCATTGTTGTTCGGTTTTTATAAAGCTCTGGAGTGAGCTCAAAGCAAAGTTCCATATCTTTTTCAAATATCTCTGCTAGTTTTCGTCCTGTCTCATGGTGGTAAATAAAAGCATTCACTTCAAAATTTAAACGGAAGCTGCGTACATCAATATTGGCTGTCCCGACGGAACTTAGTTTTTTGTCAACAACAATTGTTTTTGCATGAATGAAGCCGGCATCATAAATGTATGTTCTAGCCCCGGCTTTTATTAGCTCGCCGATATAAGAATAGGTAGCCCAGTACACAAACAAATGATCAGGCTTGTTTGGTATCATGATTCGAACATCTACACCTGAAAGGGCAGCAATCCGTAAGGCGTCCAGCAGGCTTGCATCAGGAATGAAATAAGGTGTTTGAATGTAAACGGACTCCCGTGCTGACGAAATCATTTTGATATATCCGTTTTTTATTTGTTCCCATTCTGAATCCGGCCCGCTTGTCACAATTTGCATGGACACATCATTATTAGAAGGGCTGTTTGGAAAGTAAGTATCTGAGTAATGGATGTCATGGCGATCCGAGGCCTGGTTCCAATCCAAGATAAATCGAGTTTGAATTGAATGGACAGCTGTCCCTTCAATCCGTAAATGGGTATCCCTCCAGTAGCCGAATTTTGGATTAAGTCCTAAGTACTCATCGCCAATATTGAATCCGCCGACATAGCCAATGTTCCCATCAATAATCGCAAGTTTACGATGATTGCGATAGTTGAGGCGCAAATTAATAAAAGGGATTTTTGAAGGGAAAAAGATTTCAACGATGCCGCCAGCTTCTATCAATTCTTTGAAGTGCCTTTTGTGTACACCCCGGGATCCCATTTCATCGTATAAAACCCTTACTTTGACGCCTTGCTTTGCCTTTTCTGTTAACAAATGAACAATTTCTGATCCGAGATCATCCACACGAAAAATGTAGTACTGCAAATGAATATGGTGTTTTGCTCGTCTGATATCTTGAAGCAGAGAATGAAACTTATCTTTCCCGTCGATGAAAATGTTCACATCGTTGTCCTCGGTTAGAATGGCATCGTTATTGCGCAGCAGCATATAGACTAAGTCCTCGTTTTCTTCAGTATGAGGGTTGCGAAAACGAAACAATTGATTTTTAATCTCACGCATTTGAGTTTGGATGGTTGATTCAATGCCAATTTTCACTTTTTCATCCCAGTCAAACAAATGCCGTCTGCTTAAATTTTGGCCAAAAATTAAGTAAAGAATAAAACCAAGGATAGGAATAAACAATAAGACCATCAGCCACGCCCAGGTAGCTGCGGCATCCCGTCTTTCCATAAAGATAACGACAATAGAAAAAGAAAAGTTCAACAAAAAAAGAGCGTAAGCAATCCAGCTCCACATATGTGCTTCCATTGTTTCCACCAGCTTTATCGATAGTATTTAGATCTATGTTAACAAGGAAAGATAAATATTTCTATAAGTCAAATTAGGAAGAGGAATGAAAAACCTACTTGACACATAGGAATAGATGATATAGGCTATTCGTTAGTGAAAAGGAGGAAAGTACCTATGAACTTATTTTTCATCATTATAAATGTAGTAGCCCTGCTTGTTTTGGCAGGTGTTTTATATGGGATGCAGAAAAAGCATATCTCGTTTTCAAAGCGAGTATTTACCGCTCTAGGAATGGGAATTGTCTTTGGTTTTATCCTGCAGCTCATTTATGGGTTGGAATCAAAAACATTACTCCAGTCTACGGAGTGGTTTAATATTATCGGCACGGGCTATGTCAAACTATTGCAAATGGTAGTCATGCCGCTTGTATTTATTTCGATTGTTTCTGCTTTTACAAAGCTCACTCTCACAACGAATCTTGGAAAGGTTGCTGGGCTGATTATTGGTTTGCTTGTTGGCACGACAGCTATCGCAGCAGCTATTGGGATCAGTGCGTCTCTCGGATTCCATCTTGAAGCTGTCCAAATTCAGGGGGGAGAAACTGAGCAGGCACGGGGAATGGAAATTGAGCAACAGTATTCAGAGATTCAAGATCAGTCCTTCCCGCAAAAAATTATTGAACTCATACCGGCTAATCCGTTCCTTGACTTTACAGGCCAGCGGAGCACTTCTACCATTGCCGTTGTAATCTTTGCGGCCTTCGTGGGATTCGCTTATCTTGGCATTAAAAGAAAAGAACCGGAACAAGCTGAATTTTTCAAGAAAATGATTGATGCCATTTACTCGATTGTCATGCGTATTGTGACACTTGTGCTACGTATTACACCTTATGGAATCTTGGCTATCATGGCAAAGACGGTAGCAACGAGCAACTTTACGGCCATTGCAAAGCTCGGAGAATTCGTCTTGGCTTCTTATATAGCGCTGGCTGTTATGTTTATTATTCACTTGCTTATTTTAACTCTCGTCGGATTAAATCCAATGACTTATGTGAAGAAAGTATTGCCTGTTCTGTCATTCGCATTTACTTCCCGCTCAAGCGCAGGTACATTGCCTTTAAATGTTAAAGCGCAAACGTCATCACTAGGTGTGCCTGAAGGGATTGCAAACTTTGCTGGTTCATTCGGACTATCAATCGGTCAAAATGGCTGTGCAGGTGTATATCCAGCTATGCTTGCTGTAATGATTGCACCAACAGTAGGTATTAATCCACTTTCTCCAACGTTTATTTTGACATTAATCGCAGTGGTAGCGATCAGTTCATTCGGAGTAGCCGGCGTTGGTGGCGGAGCTACGTTCGCAGCTATCCTGGTATTATCAACAATGAACCTTCCTGTAGCGCTTGCTGGTCTACTTATTTCGGTAGAGCCATTAATCGATATGGCACGTACTGCAGTGAATGTCAGCGGCAGTATGACAGCAGGGGTCGTAACGAGCCGTATCACCAAAGAATTAGATACGACTGTTTACAATGAAGAACAAAAAGAAGCCATTTACAGTTAATAAAGAAGAAGATAAAAGCCGGCATTGCCGGCTTTTTTTGTAAAACAAATTTGAGATTTAAGGGATTAACTGCCGGAGAAAGGGGAATGTTAAAATTAAATAATTAATAAATTTTTGAAACCATTTTTAATAGAACTCGTAGAAAAAGGAGTAAAAAATTTTTAAAGAGGTGTGTAAATTGGGGAAAGACCATGAAAGAGTGTTAAAAATGATCGACCGGCTCGCTCAATTAGGTGTTAAAGTGTCAAAAACCAAATCCCGCATCGAAGTGTTTAACTCTTTAAAAAGATATCAAGATTTAGTGGATCATGTAAAGGCCTGAAAATAAAAGAAGTACATAATGAAATATAAAACAACCCGGCTGCGTGTAGAACGAGCCGGGTTGTTTTTATGAATAAGCAATCTGAAATGTCTTTTGTCCCTACATACAGTTCCAAAGAAACAGTGAAGGGCTGCTTGGCCATTTCTTAGCTAGCTTGTTTTTTTCTTTTGAATAAAGTGGTAAATAAAGAAAATGATAACGATCAGTAATCCGCCTGCAATAGTTAGCATGGTAAAGTTTTCTTCAATAAATGGCTTAGCTTGCTCACCAAGCCAGAAAATAATGAGCCCTTCCAGGAAAAAGCGAAGCCCACGCCCGATGAGTGACCAAATGAGAAGAACTCTAATACGAATCTTTGCTACTCCGGCAAAGATTGTAAACACCTTATAAGGAATCGGTGTAAAGCCGGCAATTAAAATGGCAAGAGGACCATACCTCTTGAATAGATCTTCTACTTTTAAGATTAATTCCTCAGAAACAAATTTTAATAAAATGGGACGGCCAAGCTTACGTCCAATCAACCAGCCAAGCAGAGCGCCTAAGACAGAAGCAATCGTTGTATATAGCGCGAAAAGGAGGGCACGGTCAGGATCAGCAAGGGCCAACGGCAGCAAGATGACATCCGGGGGAATAGGAAAGAAAGAAGATTCCGTAAAGGCAACGAGAATTAACCCTAACAATCCATATTCCAGCAGCCACTCTTCCAGATGATGAATCAACTCAGACATGTAAAAGAATTCTCCTTTAATTAAATTAACCACAAAAATTATAACATTATTCATTTAGACGAACGAGCAAGAGCTCAGTAAAAAATCAGCCGAGATATGGATCCCAGGCTGATTCTTTTACTGAGGAGACGTAGGTTCGTTCTTTGCTTTTAAAAACGGCAAGTAAGCTGTTTTTTATTTCAGCATCTTTTTCTAAATGATAATAGGCAAGCCGCTTGCGCCATTTATTCATCTCTACCTCATTGTTAATAACATCGGTAATCTGTGATTCAATCGGCTGCTGTATATCGAGCTTATACACCAGTTTTTGAGTTCTCAAGTAATGGCAGTTAATTTCTTCCTGACCTGGCAAGGTGTCCATAATAAAGACAGGCAGGGACTTTTCCAGAACTTCCGTAATTGTCACTCCGCCTGGTTTCGTGACAATGGCAGAGGCTCTTTCGTAATAGAGATTCATTTGTTCGCGACAGCTTGTATAAGGAATAGCTTCTATTTTTTTATGGTGAAGAGAGCAGATATGCTCATATAGTTTTTGGTTATGACCGCACAGCACTTTGTAAGAGTATCGGAGCTCAGAGGCAGATAATTGTTCAATTAATGAAGTTAAGTTGCCGAGCCCGCTATTGCCACCTGCGATTAACACATAGCCTTCCGACAAGGGGCGTGAAGGCTTTTGGAAAAAGGGGTGTATAGGAATGCCAGTTACAAATATTTGCTCTTGCTTTAACGAATATACTTTTATGAGCTTCTCTTTTGCTTCCTGGTGCGGAACAAAATGAAAATCAATATATTTTTTTCCCCATATATCATTCATAAAGAAATCCGTATACACATTTATGACGGGAACGTTAACTTTCCCTCTCTTTTTAAGGTGATTCAGAAGCTTAGAGGGATAACAGTGAGTGCAGATAATAAAATCTGGTTGTTCTTTTTCAATGAATTTCTCCATCCGCCAGGCAAGATAGCTGTCCCAGAAGCAAAGAGAAGAGCCAGAGGACAGATCATCTTTTGGCTTGTGCGAATAAATAAAAGAATGATAAAACTTACTATACAGCGCTGGTTTGCGGCTAATCCACTTTAAATATGTGTTTGAAATAATGGCCTCTATGCCGCTATGAAAATGACTCAAACAGTCAACCGTCTTTACTTCAATTTCCGCTTCTATATTGGATAAATGTCCAATAATGGCCTCAGCCGCTTTATGGTGTCCAGAAGGCATGCGGAAGAGGGGCAGTAATAAAATTTTCATAGGCGAAAACTCCTTTAGCGTTCGGTGCTGGTAGCTTTGTTTTTAGACTTTCTCCATTTATATAGCAGCTGAATCAAAAACGCAATAAGAAAAATCGCACCGGCGATCGTTAAGTAAATAGGCTTAACTGTTATATACGAGCTAACAACATACCCAATCATTATATAAGATAATACCCATATAAGTGAGCCCAAAACAGAAAGGAGGAGAAACAGAAGCAAGGGAAACTTCGCTACTCCAGCAAAATAAGGATTGAATTGTCTTATTCCAGGAATAAAGAACCCGGTAAATAAGGATTTCTTCATATCCCAGTGAAGAAGGACTTTCCTCCATCTTTTTTTGCTCATACCCAAATACTTCCCATACCGATCAAGCAAAGGCTTCCCCACCTTGCGACCAAGCAGGTAGCTTGTCAGCATACCGGAAAAAGCACCTGCAGAGATGGCCAGCCAGGCTGAGAGCAGCGGAATGCCCTGATGTCTCGCCAGAATGCCTACGTAGACGAATAAGCTTTCTTCAGGAACCGGAATGCCCACAATACCGAAAAAACCAACAATAAACAAAATAATTAATCCATATTGAGACAGATAATCAAGAATTTGAGATTCCATATTACAGCTTGCTCCCTTTGAAGGCTTGTAACATAGTATGAATATTTACAAAGCGATAGTTAGCTGAATCTTTATCTGCCAGAAAGATTTCCAATGCTTTTAATGTGTTTGCCGGCGCATGTTCATCGGCTCCAAAAGTGGTACCGCTATCGTGCAGTGTAATAATAGCGCCTTGCTTTCGCTCTTTTCTTAGTTTGTCGGCGAGTGCAGCAGGTTGAACACTCTCCTTCCAGTCACCGGGAATAGCAGTCCACATAATGGTTTGCAATGGTCTGACTGTATGCAATGTAAGTAAGTTAAAATGTCCCCACGGTGGTCTATAGTACATAGTTGGTTCTCCTGTTATTTCCATAATTGTTACTTGTGCCTTTGCTAGTTGTTTTTTAAACATCAAGGGTGAGAACAGCCAATTGGATAGGTGTGTGTCGTTATGTATACCGATCGTATGGCCTCTCTTCTTGATCTCTCGGACAATGTCCGGATAGGCACGGGCTTTAGCACCCACAATGAAAAAGGTGGCTTTTACATGATGTTTTTCCAATAAATCGAGCAACAGGGGGGTATACCTAGGATCAGGCCCGTCATCGAAAGTTAAAGCGACCATATTTTCTCCTGTTCCGCGTTTATGTATTCCTATTTCAAATACTCGGATGAAAACAGTAGCTCCGACCGTATAGATAAAAAGGAAAAGCAAGACCAAAGTTGTTAGTAATAGCACTTATTATCATTCCCTCACAAAGAAGTGTTGGAGCAACTTTTCATAAATTCGCCCTTTTATAAAAAACTCCTGCTAGATAAACACTTTCAGAATAAAAAGAAAAGAGAATGTGCCAGCTGTTGAGCCGGTTCATTCTCTTTTAATACCTACAAGTTCAAGTAGACAGCTATATTGCTTTTGATTCTGCTAGGGGAAGGGTGGATTGTTTAGTTGGAAGAGTTTGCTCCTCCAGCTGTACCTGTGGCTTTTTTCGCACTTCCACATATTTAATTTGATGGTCTTCCATCGCTTTGATTGTGAAAAGATAGCCCTCATAATCAATAATGTCCCCTTGAACGGCTTCGTAATTTTCCGTAAGAATCCAGCCGCCAATTGTATCGATATCCTCGTCTTCCAGTGCCAGATGAAGAAGTGTATTTACCTCATTGATCAGTACTTTGCCGTCTATAATATAATGAGTATCAGCTATTTTTTGGATGAGCGGCACCTCGTCTGTATCAAATTCATCCTGAATCTCTCCAACGATCTCTTCTAAAATATCTTCAATCGTGACCAGGCCAGATGTCCCTCCGTATTCGTCCATTAATACAGCCATGTGAATTCGCTCTTTTTGCAGTTTAACGAGTAATTCATGAATAGGAATGGAATCGATGACACGAATAATGGGACGTACGTATTGCTCGAGTAAAACGGGACCGAGTTCCTTTTGCTTAACATAGTCGGTCAGCACCTCTTTAAAATTAACAAGGCCAATCACATGATCTTTGTCACCATCAATAACGGGATAACGTGTAAATCGCTCCTCACGCACGACATCAATGAACTCCTGAATCGTCATTTCTTTAGACAGCGTGACCATTTCTGTACGCGGAACCATAACTTCTTTCGCGATCCGGTCATCAAACTCAAAAATTTTATTTACATATTTAAATTCAGAAGGGTTAATTTCACCGCTTCTTAAGCTTTCCGATAAGATGAGACGCAGCTCTTCCTCTGTATGCGCCACTTCATTTTCAGAAACGGGCTTTATGCCGAACAGACCGGTAACGAGCCGGGCTGTTCCATTAAGCGTCCATATAAAAGGGTACATGGCTTTATAAAATATGATCAATGGCCGGGCAAAGAAAAGCGTCAGCGCTTCTGCTTTTTGAATAGCCAGTGTCTTTGGCGCGAGCTCCCCCACCACTACATGAAGAAAAGTAATAATGAAAAATGCCGCTCCTACAATGATTACCTGAGACAAAGAGGAAGGGATGTGAAGAAGATCCATAAGCGGCTTTAATACACCGGCCATAGCCGGTTCTCCGATCCAGCCAAGTGCAAGGGCTGTTATCGTAATGCCAAGCTGACAGGCTGACAAGTATTCATCAAGGCTTGAAATAACAAGCTTTGCAGCAGGTGCTTTTGGATGGCCTTCTTCCAGTAATTGATGAATCCGCGAGCTGCGGACTTTAACGATGGAAAATTCTGAAATAACAAAAAACGCAGTTAGAGCTATAAGGATGACGATGAACACCAGGTTAAATATGTCCAAATAGTTTCCTCAGTCCGCCGAGGGGCGGACAAGGAGTCACCTCCTGTAGAGTAAAGTTACCTGATTGCAAAAGCCAATCTTTCACTTCAACGAGCCGCATCTTCAGTGAGACGGGCTTATGGGAGAGCTCATATTGAACCTTCATTGTCCCATCGAATCACCTCTTAACGCACTTAAATAGTTATCAATAGTATAATAAATACTGATTTTTCAGTCAAATCAAAGATACTACTTTATATGCTAGGCGAGAGAAAAATATGCCTCAGACTGTTAAGAAGCGCTTGCTTTTTACCTGTCTGCGAGGTGTTTTTATAACCACTCCGCTTCTTGTCGAGTTTCAAGCTTTGAAAGAAGTTGTTTCTAAACAGCCTGAGAATGCCAGCATAGGTTTTATTTATACACTGGCAGATGTTAGTCCACTTGTTACATTAATTGATGCAGAAACCATGAGGCGATGGAAAAATAAATAATTAATGAAAAAATATCATTGATTGTCGTAATAAGCGGCCCGGACGCTACAGCCGGATCGATATTCAACTTGTAAAGAACTAATGGAATCACTGTGCCAGAAAGCGTTCCGATAATAAGCGTTAAGAGTAGGGAAGAGCTGACAACCACTCCCAGTATGGCGTTCCCTTGCCAAAAAAAGGCGATCAGGAAAATTAAAATAGCACATACAATACCTATAATAAAGCCCACGCCAAACTCTCGAGCGACAAGGCTCATCACCGTCTTCATATCAATGTCCCGGGAGGCGAGGCCACGTACAACAACAGCGAGGGATTGAGTACCTGTATTACCGGTCATGCCGGAAATCATCGGCATGAAAAAAGTAAGGGCCACTACTTGTTTCAGTGTGTCTTCAAAGCCTGAGATAATGCTTCCGGACACAAGGCCGATAAATAGAAGTAGAATAAGCCAGGGCAGCCGACGGAAAGCAGCAGTGGAAGCTTTTGTGTCAAAGTCAATCGCTTTACCAGAGGCAGAAAGCTTTTCAATGTCTTCGTTCGCTTCCTGAATGACGACATCAATAATATCATCAAACGTGACAATTCCAACAAGCACATCCTCGTCATTGACGACAGGAATAGCCAGAAAGTCATAACGCTCGATTAAACGAGCAATTTCTTCCTGATCCGTGTAAACGGAAACAGAAATCACCCGTCCATACATGACATCACTTACCTTTTCACTGGCGTCAGCTAAAAGCAGGTCGCGGTAGGAAACGACACCGACAAGCTTTTTTTCAGCATTAATAACATACAAATAGTTTATTGTCTCAGCAAACTCTGCAAAGGTTTTTAATTTATCAACTGCTTCCCGCACTGTATAAGTGTCTCTAATCCACACGAACCGGTTTGTCATGAGCCGGCCGGCAGTTTCAGCAGGATAAGCCATCATGCTTTCGATGATAGTCGACTCTTCTTTTTTCATGCCCGCTAAAAACAGTTTAATTTTTTCAGGGGACATATCGTCCAGCAGGGAAGCCAAATCATCGTTATCCATGTCATCAAGAACTTTTCGGGATCGCTCTTTTCCTACTTTTTTCAGTACATCCAGCTGATTTTCATTATCAAGTTCCTGGATCATATCCGTCAAAATAGGAATGCTGAGCTGAAGCAAAAATCTTGTCTGATGTTTTTCAGGCAAGTTTGTATAAATGGCTGCCATATCATAAGGATGCAGTTCGTCCAGCAGTTTTTGGAGCTCCTTCTTTTTTCCTTCTTTTAACGCTTTTATGATAAGAAGAGTCATTTGATCTTCAGTTAAATTTGTCAGCATAAGCATCCCTCCTTGGTGAAAAAATCATTCTTTCCTATTATAAAACGAACAGAAAAGGAAAGTGAAAAAAGAATCACATATTTATTAGATTTTAACATACGAGTTTTTGATTTCTTTTGCTAAAATAGAAAGTATAACATATTGATGCGGAAAAGACGTCGTAATTTCGAGAAAATCGGGGGGCATCGCTTTGAAGAGCCAAGGGACTATGAAAGAGCTTATTTATGTTCACTTAAATACAGCTCACCAATATGCAATTTCATATGGTATTGATTTTCATGATTTTGTTCGGAGCCTTTCTCAAGAGCTGAATCATTTATTGCTTTTGAAGCATGAATACAGCGAGGCGGGTTTTAATATGCATACGAGGTTTAATTACGTGGACGCAGAAGAAGTTAAGAACCTTCTTAAAGAACCGATTGCTGAATACGGCGACTTCTGCTGGCTGGATTTCGATGATATGGAAGGACTTAATGAGCTAGAGGGTCGAGAGATTGCCGAGCTACTTTACCTTGGCCATTGCAAGCATCATTTGCGGGTCCCTTTTTACAGTAAATTGAACAATCGCTATGCTTATCTTTCTGAAGAAGATGAATGGTTTAATAAAACATATTATCGTTATCTTCCTGATTTTTATTTTATGCTCGGGCAGGCCATTTCGTTCAAGCTCGGCTACTTTCGCAGCGAGAAGTCTTTTTTTGCCTTGCGAAAAGGTAATTCTTTTCCGCCTGTTCCAAAAGAAATGGTTGCTTCTTTTACAGATAAAATGAAAGAAGGCATGGTCATTTCTTTGACGAAGACGGTGCAAAGCAGAACAAAGGTAGAAGTGCCGGTATGGGTAGTAGGAGATTACATTAATATGGACGAAATGTTTGATGAATATGTAAATTGTTACAAACAGCCGCCAGATGGCCACTTTGAATTTGATAAAAAGACTCGTGAATGGAGTGTGTATTTTTAAGAAAGGAAAAGTCCTGAATCAGTCGTTGGATGGCTTATTCAGGATTTCTTTTTAGAGGGAGTGTAAAAATAAAGAGGAATTGAAGGCGAAACTTCCGCCTTGTTGTGGAACCTCGCTTGCAGAAGCAGCGTTTTTTCAGGTAGAAGGATAAGCATGAGCTCTGGCGTATTAAACGCATAAGTATCAAATAGGAAGAATAATAATCATTAATAAAAACTTTGACAAATAGGCTCAAAATTCACCAACTTGTCCGTCTCATGTCGCATTGGTGCAATCAGCCCTACTGTTCCTTGAGGAGTGGGAATGAGCAGCGAAGCTACTATAGAAATAAAATTCTGATGATTAATTTTTGCGTGCTGGAAAATTTTACTGATGCAAGCGCATGGTAGGCAGCAACTAGAAAGCGGAACAAATCGGGAAGATAGTTGCATGGAATTTTAGTTTTTCTTTGCTTAAAGCATGATAGAATGGAAACAATGAAATTTTTCATTTATTTATTGGAGGGCTAATATGAGAACGAAACTGTGTTTATTATATGGGGGAAAATCCGCTGAACATCAGGTGTCTTTACAAACGGCGAAAGCGGTTATTGGCGCACTTGATCTAAATAAATTTGATATTTATCCTATTTATATTACAACAGAGGGAAATTGGATTGAAGGGAACAAGCTGACTGGTCCCGTCAACCAAGTATCCGAGCTGCAGTTTGCGAGTGATGGCCAGCCGTCCACAGTGGCTCAAAGCCTCGTTTCCAAAAAATACGATGTCATTTTTCCGCTTTTACATGGGCCAAATGGCGAAGATGGTACTGTCCAAGGGCTGCTTGAGGTAATGAATCTTCCTTATGTCGGCAATGGCGTACTTGCTTCATCAGCCGGCATGGATAAAGTAATTATGAAAAATATCTTTGCTCAGGCTCATTTGCCGCAAGTAAACTACGTGTGGCTTACACGCAAAGGGTGGATGGAAGATAAAGAAGCAGCCTATGAGAAAGCAGAAAAAGAGCTGGGATACCCATGCTTCGTCAAGCCGGCTAACCTTGGATCAAGCGTAGGTATTAGTAAATGCACAAATCGAGAGGAATTGGAAGCAGCCTATGAGGAAGCGTTCCAGTTTGATCGCAAAATTATTGTAGAAGAGGGCGTCGCAGCAAGAGAATTGGAAATTGGCTTGCTTGGAAATGAAGACCCGAAATGTTCTATCATTGGTGAAATTGTTCCGAAAAAGGAATTTTATGATTATAAAGCGAAGTATGAAGACGGAAATACGGCATTAATTATTCCTGCTGAAATTTCTGAAGAGGCACAAGTTAACATGGAAAGAATGGCTATTACTGCTTTTCAGGCATTAGATTGCTCGGGGCTTGT
The DNA here is from genome assembly GCF_045370945.1 of Pseudobacillus sp. 179-B 2D1 NHS. Classification (NCBI taxonomy): domain Bacteria; kingdom Bacillati; phylum Bacillota; class Bacilli; order Caryophanales; family Bacillaceae; genus Pseudobacillus; species Pseudobacillus sp. 179-B 2D1 NHS. Next base: position 19,054 of record NZ_JBIQDP010000005.1, on the reverse strand, counting down.
TCGCGCTGACTTCTTCTTAACGGAAAAGGGAGAGCTGCTGATTAATGAAGTAAACACGATGCCTGGATTTACTCCTTTTAGTATGTTCCCTCTGCTTTGGAAGCATGCGGGCGTTGAATATCCTCTATTAATCGAAAGATTAATTGATCTTGCAAAAGAACGCTATGAGGAAAAACAGCAACTTAAATATACTTTTTAAAGGTGGACATTGATTTTATGATGCGTAAGACCATTGAACAAATAGCAAATATAATAAAAATAGAAAATAACTTTGAGTCATTCAAAGATTATCTTATTCAAGGAGTGGCCATCGATTCTCGCAAAGCGACGAACGGTCAGTTGTTTGTCCCGTTTAAAGGGGAAAATACGGACGGCCACCAGTATATTAGACAGGCGATTAACCAGGGGGCAGCTGCTGCCCTTTGGCAGAAGGACAGGCCAAACCCGCCCGAGGATTTGCCGGTGTTAGTTGTAGAAGATACTTTGAAGGCACTGCAACAGCTAGCTAAAGCCTACCGGGAAGAGTTGGATGTAAAGGTCATTGGCATTACTGGTAGCAATGGAAAAACAACGACGAAAGATATGACAGCAAGCCTGCTTTCTCGAAAATTCAAGGTGCAAAAAACAGAAGGAAACTTCAATAACCATATTGGTCTTCCGCTAACTATTTTATCTTTAAAGGAAGATACAGAAGCGGCTGTTATTGAGATGGGGATGAGCAGTAAAGGTGAAATCGACCTGTTAACGAAGATCGCTTCTCCAGACGTTGCTATCATTACTAATATTGGGGAAGCTCATTTGCAGGATTTAGGATCAAGAGAGGCAATTGCTGAAGCAAAACTAGAAATTATCAATGGTCTCGCTGCTGATGGTACACTAATCTATCATGGAGATGAACCACTATTAAAGGAAGCCTTAAAAGAGACAGAATTAAAGACGGAAACCTTTGGTCTAGAGGCAGAAAACGATATGTATCCTCTCTCTGTTCAGACCCTTCAGGATGGAAGTCGGTTTAAGGTCAATAAAGCGCCTGACATGGAATTTTTTCTGCCTATCATCGGCAGACACAATGTATTAAATGCAATGGCTGCTATGCTGGCAGCCCACAAAATGGGTCTTACTTTTGAAGAGATGAAAATAGGTTTGACATCTGTCGAGTTAACAAAAATGCGGATGGAAATGAAAGATGGCATGAAGGGCACGAAGATTATTAATGACGCTTATAATGCCAGCCCGACTTCTATGAAAGCGGCTATTGAGTTGGCTGAAAAGATGCCAGGATTCAAGCGGAAGATTCTTGTGCTGGGAGACATGCTTGAATTAGGTCTAGATGAGGAGTTATTCCATTATCAAGTTGGCCAAACGGTAGAGGGGGAAGCGATTGATTATCTCTTTACACTTGGCCGGCTCGGTCAATTTATTGCGGCCGGCGCGAAAAACTCTCTTGGAGAAGACCGCATCTTCGCTTTCAGCGACAAACACGAGCTCATTGAGAAGCTAAAGTCGATTGTTGCTAGTGGCGATTTAATTGTTGTTAAAGCTTCTCGCGGTGTTAGACTTGAAGAAGTAGTAGAGGCACTTGAATGTAATTGACAGTAAGGGAAGCTGTGTCACAGCCGGAATGCAGGACAAGCATTTGAATGAAAGCGGGCGTCCGGACTTGTGTATAAATTCAACACCAGGTAGAGCCCCTGGTGTTTTTCTTTTGAACTGCAAGGGGAACGGGTAATGACTATCGTATATAAAAGAAAATAGTTAAGAAAAGGAAATGATGAAGATGATTGGTTGTTTATGCATTCACGGTTTTACTGGAGCTCCCTACGAAGTAGAACCTCTCGCTGAGTATTTGCATGAAAAAACAACTTGGAAAATCGTTGTACCTACACTTCCGGGTCACGGAGAGACTCTTTCTTTAAAAGGAATTACTTATCAGCAGTGGATTGGCCATGCAGAAAGAGAAATGAAAAACCTGCTTTCCGAGTGTGAGACGGTCTATGTCATTGGATTTTCTATGGGTGGATTGATTGCGGCTTACTTAGCAGAAAAATATCCTGTAGAGAAACTTATATTATTGAGCGCTGCGGCTAAATATATTAATGTGGGGCAATTACTTAAAGACATGAAGGAAATGTGGAAAGACGCTAGAAACGGTAAGCTGAGTGAAAATGAATTGTTTTTGCGCTACAAGAGTAAGTTTTTGCTCACGCCTATATCAGCAGCCTGGCAGTTCCGAAAAATGGCTGCTTATAGCAGGCCGCTTTTTTCGAGAATTCAGACGCCAACCTTCATTGCTCAGGGGTTGGCAGACGGGATTGTGCCGCCTAAGAGCGCCGAATATATCTACAGATGCTTGCCAGCTCACCAGAAGGAAATTTACTATGTGCCGCATGCGAAACACCATATTTGCCATACGGGAGAAAAGGAGCGGTTGTTTGAAAAAGTCTTTACATTTTTAACGGGAAGTAGTAGAGTGATTTAAATATCGATTGTGTTGTAATGAACCAATAAAAATGATATGATGACAATAACTTTTGCTCTTCATACGAAGAGTATTTTTTGTTTGATACGGCAATCGAAACAGAAGGAGAAGAAAATATTGACGAAATTTAAAGAACTAAATTTAAGTGAAACCACTTTAAAAGCTATTGATAAAATGGGATTTGAAGAAGCAACACCAATCCAGGCACAGACAATTCCAGCGGGTCTTGAAGGGCGAGACATTATTGGTCAGGCACAGACAGGAACAGGAAAGACAACGGCTTTCGGTGTGCCAATGATCGAAAAAATTGATACACATAACCACATGGTACAAGGATTAGTTATTGCTCCAACTCGTGAGCTCGCTATTCAAGTATCAGAAGAGCTTTACAAAATTGGCAGCGGCAAACGCGTCGGCATTTTAGCCGTATATGGCGGTCAGGACATTCAACGTCAAATTCGCGCATTGAAAAAACGCCCTCACATCATTGTAGGAACACCAGGACGGATTCTCGATCACATTAATCGGAAAACGTTGAAGCTTGATAACTTACAGACACTCGTATTGGATGAAGCAGATGAAATGCTGAACATGGGCTTTATTCAAGATATTGAGGCTATTCTTTCCCACATGCCGGCTGAACGCCAGACATTGTTGTTTTCAGCGACAATGCCTAAGCAGATTCGTGCGATAGCTGAAAGATTTATGAATGACCCTGTGACTATTCGAGTGAAGACGAAAGAGATGACTGTTTCCAACATTGAGCAGTTTTATGTAAAAGTGCATCAACGCGATAAATTTGACGTGCTTTCTCGCTTGATCGATGTTCATTCACCAGAGCTGGCGATTATTTTCGGCCGCACTAAAAGACGTGTAGATGAATTAGCCAATGCTTTAAGCCTTCGTGGTTATCAAGCAGAGGGAATTCATGGCGATTTAACTCAGGCAAAGCGCTTGACTGTGCTGAAGCGTTTTAAAGAGGGGAAAATCGATGTGCTTGTGGCGACAGACGTAGCTGCTCGCGGACTGGATATTTCTGGCGTTACCCACGTATATAATTACGATATCCCACAGGACCCAGAAAGCTATGTACACCGCATCGGTCGTACAGGCCGCGCCGGTAAAGAGGGAGTCGCTATTACATTCGTTGAACCGAGAGAAATGGGTTATCTGAAAGAAGTAGAAAGAACAACGAAGAAAAAAATGTCCCCGATGGCTGCCCCTACATGGGATGATGCATTGGTTGGACAGCAGCAGGCTGCTGTTAATGAACTAGAAGAGTCTGTCGCTAAAAATGATCTCTCTCAATATAAAGCATTGGCGAAAGGCTTACTTGACCAGTATGATGCTGAACAGCTTGTAGCTGCTGCTTTAAAATTGATCACAAAAGAGCCAGATCGGACACCGATTCATATTACAAATGAGTCTTCTCTTCCGCAAAAGAAAGATAAGTTCCGTTCTAAAAATTCAAGTTCTAAAAAGCCGTATGGCAGCCGCCAAGGCGGACGTTCATCCGGCGGCAATCGCTCTTACAACCGTGATCGCAAAAGCAATCCAAGAAGAAAATATACTTCCCAATAAATCATGAACGATAAGAGGCTGTCCCATGAAGTTAGTAAAGCGCTGACTTTGGGGCGGCCTCTTTTTTTCATGGAAGTTTCTTGATCACATACCGATTTTTCTAGAAAAAGTGAAAGAAGATGAAACTTTTACCAGCTTTAAAACGTTATAACAGGAAAACAATGATGAAGGCTGTGAATATGAATATGGAAGAACCTGCAAAAAGAATTTCAAAAAAAGCTTTAAAAGTATGGAGAATATCAGGGAGCATCAGTTCTGTTTTCTTATGGCTCTTAGTTATCGGAGCTGGTGTATTCATTGTGATTAAACAGTGGCCGTTATGGATTCTTTTTCTTCTTGTAGCAGTGGGCGTGTTAGAAGTGCTGACGGTTGTTATGGCTCTGCCGAATATGCGATGGAAAAGATGGAGGTATGAAGTGAGGGAGCAGGAGATTGAGCTGCAGCGAGGGGTATTTGTTGTTCGTCGTACGCTGATCCCTATGACCCGTGTGCAGCATGTCGATACAGAACAAGGACCGCTCCTGCGTAAATATGGTCTAGGGGCGATTAAAATCTCGACGGCCGCGACAATTCATGAAATACCAGCCGTTGAGATGGAAGAGGCGGAAGAAATGAGAAGGGTCATTTCGGCTCTTGCAAGGGTGGCGGAAGAAGATGTCTAATCCTAAGAAGCTTCATCCTATCGCTGCGTTGTTAACTTTTTTTAAGGAATTGAAAAGTCTTATCCTGCCTGTTGTTTTCGTGATTTTTATCGGAAACGGAGAGCGGAATAGTTTTTGGGACTATTTCCCGATTGTAGCTATAGGAATGGTCGTTCTATACGTTCTTATTTCTGGTATTGTTAAATGGCTGCGCTTTACTTATAGACTGGAAGAAAATGAATTTAAAATTGAATATGGTCTCTTCGTGAAAAAGAAACGCTATATTCCAATCGAGCGCATTCAAAGCTTAAATGTGTCAGAGGGGCTGCTGCACCGGATGTTTGGTCTTGTGAAAATTACAGTAGAGACAGCGGGAGCAGGGGCTGAATCTGAATCGGAAGCAGAGTTGACTGCTATTACAAAAGAAGAAGCACAAGCTCTTCAACAATTAATTAACCAAGAAAAAAAGCGAAAAGCCCCAGTAGATGTTACCGATGATCTCCTTGAGAAAGTAAAGACAAACGGGGAAGAAGACGTTATTTATCAAGCTCAACTGTCCGAATTGTTGCTCCTAGCCGCCACATCAGGAGGGATCGGTGTGGTCGTTTCGGCGGTATTCGCTTTTCTATCCCAGTTTCAAGATATCATTCCCTATGAGAAGATTTTTAAAGAAGCTTCACATTTTATCGAAATGGGAACCGTCTTTATTGCATTCATTGTTTTTCTGGCTTTATTTGCCGCCTGGATTATTTCAATTGGAATGACCTTATTGAGATATGCGGGGTTTACTCTGTGTCACAAGGAAGAAAGTTTGATCATCCGACGAGGACTGCTTGAAAAACAGCAGCTGACAGTCCCGATGGATCGTATACAGGGAATTACTATTCTAGAGAATCCGCTCAGGCAAGGGTTGGGTTACTGTTCTGTTCATCTAGAAAGTGCGGGGGGAACGGCTAAAGAGAAAGACAATGCAAATATGGTCGTTATGCCGATGGTAAAAAAAGAACAAGCACTAAAGATGCTGGCGGAAATCTTTCCAGATTATTGTTTTTCAGTAAAGCTGACTCCTGCTCCGGCACAAGCGATAAGCAGGTATATGGGAAGAGCTTGCTTATATCTGGCTTTACCGGTGGCGCTAGCTACCTGGTTTTTTTGGCCATTTGGCTTGGCGTTTCTAGCTGTTTTTCTGCCTGCGGCTCTTTATGGGTTTATTTGCTTCAAAGCGGTTGGATGGAATATTCAAGGGAACCAATTTACTGTTAGAACGAGAAGGGTCTCCCTCCAAACAGCTTTTATGATGAAGAATCGTATTCAATCGTTGGAAATGATAAATACATGGCGGCAAAGGCGAAAAAAACTGTCATCCATTCATTCAGTGATCAGGAGTGGGATAGGCGGCAAAAAAATAAAACTAATAGATGCTTCAGCAGTTGATGGGGAAAAAATATACCAGTGGTACGAATTAAGGAAGAAGGGTTAACTAACATGATAAGAGGCATTGGAATGGATATTGTAGAGATTAGCCGGATCCAAAGGCTCATACAAAGGCAGCCAAAGTTTGTTGAACGAATTTTAACAGAGAAAGAGAGAGAAGTGTTTAACAGCAGGAATGGCAGGCGCCAATATGAATATGCAGCTGGCCGCTTTGCTGCAAAAGAAGCGTTCGCTAAAGCGCTTGGAAGCGGCATTGGTGAGCAGCTGTCTTTTCAAGATATTGAAACAGAGGCAGATGAATACGGCAAACCTTATATTAAATCCCCTTTTTTTGAGGGAGTACATTTATCTATTACACATAGCAAAGAATATGCAGCTGCTCAAGTCATCATAGAAAAATAAATAAAAAGAAACAGCCCCTTTTGGACAATCATATTTTGAAAGGTTGTCTCATATATTTTTAATGCGAAAGGGGTTGTGAGGAAATGACAAAAAGAAGGTTAGTCTGGCTGCTATGCCTGGTTGCTTTATTTGTTCTTTCTGCCTGCGGAGCAAAATCTAAGGAGGATGTGACAAAGGATTTAAATGAGAAAGCGGAAGAGATGAAGGGATACAAGGCTACCGCGCAAATGACGCTGCAGACAGGAGAGGAAAAACAGGCATATCACGTGGAAATTTGGAATAAAGAAAATAACTTTTACCGTGTAGAATTGTCCAATGATAAAAAGGATCAAAGTCAGATGATCCTGAAGAACGAATCAGGTGTATATGTTTTAACGCCGTCTTTGAATAAAAGCTTTAAATTTCAAAGTGATTGGCCGAAAAACAGCAGTCAAGCTTATTTGTTCGAATCACTTGTCAAAGACATTAAAAGCGATCAGGAGGCAACCTTTGAAGAAACAGACAAACACTATGTGTTTGAAACAAAGACAAGGTATCCAAACAGCCACATGCTTCCGCTTCAGGAAATCACTTTTAACAAACGTGATTTGTCCCCTGTTTCTGTAAAGGTGATGGATCCGGACCGCAAACCGGTATTGACTGTCAGTTTTACAAAAGTAGATTTTAAAGCGAGTTTTGAGAAATCATCTTTTGATGTGAAAAAGAATATGACCGGAGCTCAATTGGAAATGCCGGTGCTTGCTCAGGAACAGGAAAAGGAGTTCACGGTTTTTTACCCGCAGGCAGAAGTTGTTGGCAGCCGTTTGCTCGAGGAAAATGAAATGTTAACAGCTAGTGGTAAACGAATTGTTCTTACGTATGGAGGAGACAAGTCGTTCACAGTGGTTCAGGAAAAGGCGGTTACTCCGTCAGCTGCCTCGGTGGAAACGGCTAGTATGAGCGGGGAAATGGCCGATCTTGGTTTTGCGTTTGGTGAGATCACAGATCAGTCCCTTTCTTGGACTTATAAGGGGATAGACTATATGATTGCTTCTAAAGATTTAAGCGAAGCTGAGATGATTGAAGTAGCCCGCTCTATGCAGGCGGAAATGGAAAAGTAGACGGATACAGCCGCCTTGGATTGGGCGCTTTAGGAACGGGAATTTGACGTTCCTTTTTCTTTATTTAAATATAAAACTTGTCAATGGAAAAAGGGAAATTTCAGAGGGTGTTTAACAAAGGAGCCAGCGGGCAGAAGATTTCGCTTACAGGCTCATTGGTGCTGGCAGGGATAGCTTTTTTAATTACTAGGCAGCCCAAGGGTGGAAGTAACATTTCTGGCTCTTAATTATTTCTTTTTCTGAGAAGGGAGTGAATCGAACATCCTTGTTATCTAGAATCTGTTGATCCCTTCTTGCTGTATACTTAAAATAAGGTTGACAAGCAATCTAATTTTACAGCTTCACGTATACAGATAAGAAAGAAGGGGCATATGTTGACAGTAGAGACTAAGTTTTACCGTGATACATGGGCAGAGATCAATCTTGATCATATTTCGCACAATGTGAGGGAGACACTGAAGCTGCTTCCTGAACATACAAAGCTGTTTGCTGTAGTGAAGGCCAATGCTTATGGGCATGGAGATATACAAATAGCAAAAACGGCTGTAGAGGCAGGAGCTCAAGGGCTCGCTGTCGCTTTCTTTGATGAGGCGCTTTCTGTAAAGGAAGCTGGCTTACCTGTGCCGCTGCTCGTATTGGGGGCGAGTAGTCCGCATACAGCAAAAATAGCGGCCGAGCAGCAAATCTCATTAACTGTCTTTCAGAAGGAATGGTTGGAAAAAGCTGAGAAGCATCTTGAGGATGGTCAGGTACTTCGCGTGCATATTAAGTGTGACACAGGAATGGGGCGGCTCGGAGTAAAGACAGCAGCAGAACTCAATGAACTTGCTGAGTTTATCGAGCGTTCACCTAAGTTCTTTCTGGAGGGAGTGTTCACTCACTTTGCCACGGCGGATGACTTGCACACAGATTACTTTGAAGAGCAGTACCAGACTTTTACAAAGATGATTGCTGCGCTTGAAATTAAACCGGCCTTCATCCATTGTGCCAACAGTGCAACGACGCTGCGTTTTCAAAAAGCTTATTTTAATGCCGTTCGTCTTGGTATCTCGATGTACGGCCTTTCACCATCTGAGGACATGAAAACAGAGCTACCGTTTCCATTAAAGCAGGCTTTCTCTCTTCATACGAGAATCGTTCATATAAAAAAGCTGAACAAAGGTGAAAAAATCAGCTATGGAGCCACGTATGAAACGCAGCAGGAGGAATGGATTGCCACGTTGCCGATCGGCTATGCTGACGGTTGGCTGCGCAAGCTTCAGGGACAAGCTGTGCTTGTCGGTGGGAAAAAAGCGCCGATTGTCGGCAGAGTGTGTATGGATCAATGCATGATCCGTCTGCCCGAAGAAATGCCCATAGGAACAAAAGTAACACTGATCGGCAAGCAAGGCGAGGAAGAAATTACCATGGATGATATTGCCCGGAAGATGGAGACAATTAATTATGAGGTTCCCTGTATTGTTACCGCACGCGTACCGAGAGTTTATAAGCAAAACGGAGAAATTGTCGAGATTGTAAACCCCCTGATTAAATAAAAATTCAAGTTTATATTTATCGGCATTTTCCGTCAAGCTTTTAGTGGATTTGCGCTTTTTTTCTCTGTTATTTTAAGATAATAGCTGGGAAATTTGAATTCGCCTTCCCTTGTAAAAGAAAAGATGATATGATGAAAAGGACAGTTAACGAGACGGTGTAGTGATTGGTGGAGGTGTAGTTCGTGTCTGAATCAAGCGCAACAACAGAAGTGTTAATTCGTTTGCCACAACAATTTGTTAAAGAACTAGACGGGTATGCTGAACTTGAGAAGGTTAACCGCAATGAATTTATCTACAGAGCAACAAAAATGTATCTTCGGGAAAGAAAAAAACGTCAGATTAGAGAATCTATGCGGCGCGGGTACATGGAAATGGCTAAGATCAACTTAGCTATCGCCTCGGAGGCCATGCAAGCTGAGTATGAGGCCGGAAATACTGTAGAACGTTTAGTAAGTGGAGGATAATCCGTGTGATAGTTAAGCGTGGTGACGTATATTTTGCAGACCTGTCCCCTGTTGTCGGATCAGAGCAAGGCGGCGTGCGGCCTGTGCTAGTAGTTCAAAACGACATCGGGAATCGGTTCAGTCCCACTATTATTGTTGCTGCTATAACAGCGCAAATTCAAAAAGCTAAGTTGCCTACACATGTTGAAATTGATGCAAAGCGTTATGGCTTTGAACGTGATTCCGTTATCTTACTTGAGCAAATCCGGACGATCGACAAACAGCGTTTAACGGATAAAATCACTCAACTTGATGAGGAAATGATGGAAAAAGTGGACGAAGCCTTGCAGATCAGCTTAGGTCTTATTCAGTTTTAAATAGACGCCCGCTAGGTTATACTAGCCGGGCGTCTTATTTTTTTAGATGATATTTTGCCGGCAGGCAGTACTCTCGCTTTTTAATTGACGAAATAAACATTATAATGTTTAGTAGTGACGATAAATATCGGCGGATACAAAAAAAGGAAATGGAAATCGGTTTAGTTTTATGTTCGAAATTGTTAAAATTGAGAAAGTGGATTTGGGGATAATAAGCGGACGGGGCTGTCTGGAAAGTAAGGAGTCAGCTGCCTTCGGTTTCCTTGGATGAAAATCTCTATGTGTTATAGAGAGGGAAGGAGCCGGGCGTTTATGGGACAGTCTCTACATAGAGCAGATGCGTAGTCATCGAAAAAGAAGAATTGGAGTTGTCTTAATGCGTAAATTAATTTTTAACTATGTGCAAACCCATAAGAGTCAAATATTGAGCGAATGGATTAGCAAAATGAAACAAGACGCAGATGAGCGTGCTGTTCAAACGATGTCTGATCAAATGTTTACACAAACAAGCAGTGAGTTTATCGAGTTGCTTATTTCCAATTTTACTGAAACGGAAGAAGAATTTCAGTCAAAAGTTACTGGATTTGCGGAGAAGATTGTCAGACTAGGATGGCCCCTTACTGTTATTACACTTGGGCTGCATACATTTAGCCACATTATATCCGAGGGAATGACAAAGGAAGAATTGGTTGGACAGCATAATTATATCGAATTTTCTTTTGAATTTGAGCGCTGGATGTTCCCTTTATATAACACGATTATTGATACTTATGCTGATACGTGGGAACGCACGGTTTCTTTGCAAAAGATTGCCCTTCAGGAATTATCCGCCCCTCTTATCCCGGTTTTTGAGAAAATATCAGTTATGCCTCTTGTAGGAACGATTGATACAGAAAGAGCTAAACTTATTATGGAAAACTTGCTTGATGGGGTAGTTAACCATCGTTCGGAAGTTGTTCTTATTGATATTACGGGGGTTCCGGTTGTGGACACGATGGTGGCACATCATATCATCCAGGCGGCGGATGCTGTCCGGCTTGTTGGTGCTAAATGTATGATCGTGGGCATCCGTCCGGAAATCGCTCAAACGATCGTCACTCTAGGTATTAATCTGGATCAGGTTATTACTACAAGTACCTTGAAAAAAGGGATTGAAGAAGCTCTTGAGATGACGGAAAGAAAAATCATTGAAGTGGAGGAAGAACGATGAGAATACCAATTTTAAAACTTCATGATTGTCTGCTGATTTCAATTCAATGGGAACTGGACGATCAGACTGCCCTGCAGTTCCAAGAGGATTTGCTGCACAAAATTCATGAAACGAGCGCCCGGGGAGTGGTGATTGATTTAACTTCTATTGATTTTATCGATTCTTTCATCGCTAAAGTGCTCGGAGATGTAATCAGCATGTCGAAGCTTATGGGAGCGAAAGTTGTGATCACAGGAATTCAGCCAGCCGTTGCTATTACCTTGATCGAATTGGGTATACGTCTTGAAGATGTCTTGACAGCTCTTGATTTAGAAAAAGGTTTGGAGAAACTTCAACGGGAACTGGAGGACTAATCTATGGATTCTTGCGTCAAGATTACAAATGAATGGGACATCGTAGCTGCAAGGCAGCTTGGCAGGAATGTGGCCAAAGATCTAGGATTTGGCACGGTCGACCAGGCCCGTATCACGACAGCTATCAGTGAGCTGGCGCGTAATATTTACCTTTATGCCGGTCAGGGCCAGGTATGCATAGAAAAGACAGAGGCTGCCGGAAAAACCGGGTTAATCATTATTTCAGAAGATCAGGGACCTGGTATCCAAGATCTTCGTAAAGCAATGGAAGACGGTTTCTCCACCTCTGGAGGACTTGGAGCCGGTTTGCCTGGGGTGAAACGCCTTGTAGATGAGTTTACAATTGACTCTACTCCAGGAGAGGGGACTCTCATTAAGGCAATCAAGTGGCTCCGATAAGGAGGGCAAGTATGGAATTTAGGGAAGCAATGCAAGAAAAATATAAAGAAATTCTTGAGAGCTATATGAGGGATCAAAACGAGCAAGCTTTGTATCTTAGTCAAAAGTTCAGTAGAAAATCCATTGAACATAAAGTCTCTCCCGAAGAAATTATCAGTCTCCATAGAACTGCTTTGTTGGAACTCGGAATAGAAACTTCCGAGGCGATGCTCCCCTCTTTCGACATCTTGCTTGAAGTGATGATGGCGTATGGTCTTGCTTATCGTGAGCATCAAAATTTGCGGACGATTCAGCAGGAATTAAAAAGTGAGATTGAAGTGGCGGCTAATATGCAGCAAACACTTCTAGGGACGCAGGTTCCGAATGTGGATTGCCTTGACATAGGAGCTATTAGCGTGCCGGCGAGACAAATGAGCGGGGATTATTATCATTTTGTTCAGGATGAGCAGGGAGCTGTCAGTGTGGCCATCGCGGATGTAATTGGAAAAGGAATTCCGGCGGCACTGTGCATGTCAATGATCAAATATTCCATGGATAGTTTACCAGAGGGACGGCATGAACCGAGCCGCGTGCTGGAAAGCCTAAATAGAGTGGTAGAACAAAATGTAGACCCGACGATGTTTATTACCATGTTCTATGGGATGTATAATACAATGAATCATACATTCTATTATTCTTCCGCAGGTCATGAACCGGGCTTTTTCTACAATCATGAAACAAAAGAATTTGAAGAGTTGTATGCAAAAGGGCTCTTGCTTGGTGTAGATAAGAAAACAAAATACCGCCAGTTTGAGAAAAAAGTTGAAGTAGGGGATATTATTCTGCTTATGTCTGACGGCGTAACAGAATGCCGAACCGAAGAAGGCTTTATAGAAGTAGATACGTTAATGGGATACATTAAAAAATATATTCACCTGGAAGCCCAAGAGATTGCAGATAAGGTATATAAAGAACTTGAGTTTTTACAAGACTTCCAGCTGCGGGATGACTTCACTTTAATTATTTTAAAGAGAATAAAGTAAGAAAAGGTTTATCTCTCTTTCAGCTGGGTATACTTTAAAAACAGTGGAGTAATAAAGAAGAGGTGGGTTTAAAATGAATATTACAATTGACGTAAAAGAAACAGAACAACAAATCACAGTGAGAATCACTGGAGAAATTGATGCATATACAGCACCTAAGCTTCGTGAGACTGTTTTTCCATATACCGAGAAAGAAAAGGCGAACATAGTAATTGATTTGTCTGAAGTATCTTATATGGACAGTACAGGTCTAGGTGTATTCGTTGGGCTTTTCAAAAGTTTAAATGCTAATGGGGGCACTCTGCAGTTGATTGGTTTATCAGAACGCTTGAGAAGATTGTTTGATATCACCGGCCTTGCAGATATTATGAATATTAATTCTGAAGTAGAAGGTGGCGTTTGATGATGGAAGCGTTTGATTACATCGAGATGAAAATCCCGGCCAAGCCGGAATTTGTGGGCGTTATCAGGTTGACGCTTTCAGGAATTGCGAGCAGAATGGGATTTACATATGATGCGATTGAGGATTTGAAAATAGCTACTAGCGAAGCAATCACCAACGCTGTCCAGCATGCTTACAACGGCGATGAAGAAGGTGAAGTGGTGGTTGGCTTTGCTCTTTATCAGAAACATTTAGAAGTGATGGTATCTGATAACGGAAAAAGCTTTGATTTCCGCGAAACAAAGAAAGCATTAGGCCCTTACAAGGAGAATTCTGTGGAATTTCTGCGTGAAGGAGGCTTAGGTCTATTTCTCATCGAAACATTAATGGACGAAGTAAAGGTTCATCAAAAGGAAGGGGTTACTTTGTTCATGACGAAGTACCTCGAAGGAGAGCAGGTGGAGAGGGATGCGGAAACCATCTCAACCTAACCAGGATACAAAACAGCAAGTTGTTGAGTGGATCAAAGCTTATCAGAACGACAGTGATAATGAAGCACAAGAACATCTCGTAAAACATTACCAAGGATTAGTTGAATCCATTGCCCGTAAATATTCAAAAGGCAAATCTTATCATGAAGATATTGCTCAAGTCGGAATGATGGGCCTTTTAGGGGCAATTAGACGATATGATGATGCTTATGGTAAGAGTTTTGAAGCCTTTGCTATTCCGACAATCGTTGGAGAGATTAAGAGGTTTTTGCGGGATAAGACGTGGAGTGTTCATGTTCCAAGGCGGATTAAGGAACTGGGGCCAAAAATTAAATCCACAGTGGAGGAGCTAACCTCTAGCTTACAGCGTTCTCCAAAGGTAGATGAGATTGCGCGTTATCTTGATATTTCTGAAGAGGAAGTTTTGGAAGCGATGGAGATGGGCAAGAGTTATCAAGCTTTATCTGTTGACCACTCAATTGAAGCAGATTCCGATGGCAGCACAGTGACACTTCTAGATATCGTCGGGAATAGAGAGCAAGGTTATGAGAGGGTAGACCAGCGACTTGTACTTGAGAAGGTGCTTCACGTATTGTCCGACCGTGAACGTCAAATTATCCAGTATACTTATTTAGAAAATATGAGTCAGAAGGATGCGGGAGATAAGCTAAACATTTCTCAAATGCATGTATCGCGCCTGCAAAGAAGAGCAATCAAGAAGCTGAAAGAAGCAATTGATGCTGAATCAATGACATCGGAGCGGTTGACTTAATGAATTGTTTTCAAAATGAACAGCTAGAGATCTGTGCTAATAAAGCCGCAAAAGGCGGCCAGCCATTTTGCGGTGACAGTTACTATATTCACACAACAGATGACTATTTAATCTGTGTGTTGGCAGATGGACTGGGTAGTGGGGAGTTTGCTTTTCATTCTTCATCGGCTGTAACAAAAATAGTAGAAGAGAACCATCACGAGTCGGTTGATCTTCTAATGAGTTTAAGCAATAATGTTCTTTATCAAAAAAGAGGAGCAGCCGTTGCTATTTTAAAAGTTTATTTTAATACCCGTGAATTTGAATATAGTTGCGTTGGCAATATTCGGTTTTATTTATATACTGACAAGGAAAAATTAACTTACCCACTGCCGGTAACCGGTTATTTATCGGGCCGGCCTCAAAAATATCGGACACAACGCTTTACCTATGAGGCGAATTGCAAATTTCTTTTGCATTCAGACGGGATTAACGTTCTTAATGTCAAAGGACTAATGAGAAACCGTTCTATTCAACAAATCGCCTCTCTACTGGAGGAAGAAACAACCAAATCTGGCGATGACTCTACTTATATTATCGGAAGCCTGCTTTAATAAGCGCGGGCTTTTTTTCTTGTGATAAAATGAAAGATAGGAGAAGGAGGGGATTGGCATGCCCGTTGAAGCTATAATTGACAAAGAAAGCTTGATTAAACAAACAGCCCAGGATGAGAAATTAGAGGTAAAGAAAGTACGCGCAGTCATTGGGCTGATTGAGGAAGGAAATACTGTGCCTTTTATTGCCCGCTACCGGAAGGAAATGACTGGTGCGCTTAATGAAGTGGAGATTCAATCGCTTATCAATCGGTGGACCTACTTGCAAAACTTATCAACGCGCAAAGAAGAAGTCATTCGTCTAGTTGAAGAGCAGGGGAAACTAACGGAGGAATTGCGATCTGCTATTTTACAGGCAGAGAAAATTCAGGCTGTAGAAGATCTTTATCGTCCTTTCAAGCAAAAACGCCGGACAAAAGCAGCTATTGCCAAAGAAAAAGGATTGCTGCCGTTAGCAGAGTGGCTCTTGGAGATGCCTGCTTCTTCTGTAACAGCCCAGGCGAAAACATACATATCAAACGAAACAGGCGTCTCTTCTGTGGAGGAAGCAATTGAAGGTGCGCTGCATATTATTGCTGAGCAGGCGGCGGATGAAGCAGCGATTCGTCAGTGGATTCGCAGTGAAACCTTCAAAAATGGGAGCATTCATGCAACTGTTAAAAATAGGGAGTTAGACGAAAAGAATATATATGAAATGTATTATGATTACGAAGAACCTGTTGTGAAAATTGTTCCGCACCGCATATTAGCCCTGAATAGAGGGGAAAAAGAAGATGTTCTAAAAGTAAACATCCATACAGATTCAGAAAAAATCGTGCGTTACATAAGCAAGAAATATAAGGTGGATGACAAAGTCGAAGCTGGAGCATATGTACAACAAGCCCTTCAAGATGCATACAAGCGGCTCATCCAGCCATCCGTTGAACGGGAAGTACGCAATGAACTAACTGAAAAGGCGGAGGATCAGGCAATTCATATTTTCTCCGAAAACTTAAGGAAATTACTTTTGCAGCCTCCTTTAAAGGGAAAAATAGTTTTAGGCGTCGATCCTGCTTACCGAACAGGCTGTAAGCTTGCAGTGGTAGATGAAACAGGTAAGGTATTATATATAGGTGTTATTTATCCGCACCCGCCGAAATCTAAAAGAGCCGAGGCAGAAGAGCTTGTCCAAAAGCTTCTAAAGGAATATGGAGTGGAAATTATCGCGATTGGCAACGGAACCGCTTCGCGAGAGACAGAGCAATTTATAGCTGATGTCATTAAGAAAAGTGAATGTCAAACGGCTTATATTATTGTGAACGAAGCAGGGGCAAGTGTATATTCTGCTTCCGAAACAGCACGTGAGGAATTTCCGGATTTTCAGGTCGAAGAAAGAAGTGCTGTGTCAATAGCGCGGCGGTTGCAAGATCCTTTAGCTGAATTAGTAAAGATTGATCCAAAATCAGTTGGTGTAGGCCAATATCAGCATGATGTTTCTCAAAAAAAGCTAAATGAGTCGCTCACATTTGTAGTAGAAACAGCAGTTAACCAAGTAGGAGTGAATTTGAATACAGCCTCTTCCTCATTATTGCAGTATGTAGCCGGCTTGAATAAAACTGTAGCTAATAATATTGTTAAATTTAGAGAAGATAACGGTAAATTTAATAATCGCTCTCAAGTCAAAAAAGTTCCTCGGCTTGGTGCGAAAACTTTCGAGCAATGTATAGGGTTTTTAAGAATTATGGATGGGCAGGAACCGTTGGATAAAACAGCGATCCACCCTGAAAGTTATTCAGAAGTGAAAAAACTGCTTCAAAGTATTGGCTATACCACAAAAGATGTAGGATCCAAAGAGCTCAAAGATACATTGGATAAAGTTTCTGTTGAGCAGGCTGCAGAAGAGTTAGGCATTGGGGTCCTAACAATGCAGGACATCAAGGATGCCCTTCAAAGACCGGGACGTGACCCTCGCGATGAACTGCCGACTCCGCTGTTAAAAACAGGAGTAATGAAATTGGAGGATTTAAAGCCTGGTATGGAAATGCAAGGGACTGTCAGAAATGTGGTAGACTTCGGTGCGTTCGTTGATATTGGAGTAAAAGAAGATGGTCTTGTTCATATTTCCAAAATGAAAAAAGGGTTCGTTAAGCATCCTCTCGATGTGACAGCTGTAGGTGATATTGTAACTGTCTGGATTGAACAGGTGGATGAGAAAAAAGGGAGAGTCTCTTTAACAATGATTCCTTCAGAAAAATAATTGAAGAAGAAAAGGAGCGGCCGGCTAATGAATGATCAGGAACTTCAGTTGCTTACAGAAAAGATATCAATAGAGTTATTTGGCCGTCCGTTTCTTCATAAAGCAACATTTAATTCAAGATTAAGAACTACTGGTGGCCGCTATATGATGCGGTCCCATAATATTGAAGTGAATAAAAAGTATTTGGAGGCCTATGGGCGGGAAGAAGTGGAAGGTATTATCAAGCATGAGCTATGTCACTATCACCTGCATTTAGAAGGAAAAGGACATAAACATCGTGATCGGGATTTTAAGCAGCTGCTAGAAAAGGTGCAAGGGCCTAGGTATTGCACTCCGTTGGAGAAAACAAAGCCCAAACAGCTAAGGCGTTTGTTGGTTTATGAATGCACTAATTGCCACCTTGCGTACCATCGTAGAAGAAAGATTGATACAGCCCGTTATGTATGTGGAAAATGTAAAGGAACGATTAAGTTCAAAGAAGAGAGAGCAGTAGACTAAAAATAATGGTTGAATTTGGTGAATGAGGAAAAGGAATGGGGAGTTTTTAATTTTATTGGACAAAGTTGTTGACTCATGTACTCTACTTTAATATAATACAAATTGTCGATAAAATGAATTTTATATTCCGCAGTAGCTCAGTGGTAGAGCAATCGGCTGTTAACCGATCGGTCGCAAGTTCGAATCTTGCCTGCGGAGCCATATTTTTTATGGGGAAGTACTCAAGAGGCTGAAGAGGCGCCCCTGCTAAGGGTGTAGGTCGCGTAAGCGGCGCGAGGGTTCAAATCCCTCCTTCTCCGCCATTATTTTAATAAGCATTGTGGCCCCTTGGTCAAGCGGTTAAGACACCGCCCTTTCACGGCGGTAACACGGGTTCGAATCCCGTAGGGGTCACCATTTTCTTATTGTTAACAATGGGCTATAGCCAAGCGGTAAGGCAACGGACTTTGACTCCGTCATGCGCTGGTTCGAATCCAGCTAGCCCAGTCACTATGAGCCATTAGCTCAGTCGGTAGAGCATCTGACTTTTAATCAGAGGGTCGAAGGTTCGAGTCCTTCATGGCTCACTATTTGCGGGTGTGGCGGAACTGGCAGACGCGCTAGAATCAGGCTCTAGTGTCCGCAAGGACGTGGGGGTTCGACTCCCTTCATCCGCATTGATGTGAGGTCGGCTTGCGTGAGGCAGGCTGTTTTTTTATTAGTGAGTTTGTTCGAAGAACGGCAGTTGATCAGGAGTCTAGTAAGTAGATTTATTTCTTTAAAAAATAGTTGACTAA
Organism: Pseudobacillus sp. 179-B 2D1 NHS; assembly: GCF_045370945.1. Lineage (NCBI taxonomy): Bacteria > Bacillati > Bacillota > Bacilli > Caryophanales > Bacillaceae > Pseudobacillus > Pseudobacillus sp. 179-B 2D1 NHS. The sequence continues at coordinate 330 of NZ_JBIQDP010000005.1, read as the reverse complement.
TTAACATTATTGCTTTAATATATTTCTAGTGACGTTAAATCAAAGAAAAGTACCGATCGAAATGAACAATCGTCTTTTATTTTGAAGATAAATATCGTTTCAAAAAGTACTTGATTTGATAAAGGGTATATGATATAATTAAGTTCTGTTGTTAAAAAACATGCGGTCGTGGCGGAATGGCAGACGCGCTAGGTTGAGGGCCTAGTGGGGGCGACCCCGTGGAGGTTCAAGTCCTCTCGACCGCACCATAAAATGCGCCCGTAGCTCAATTGGATAGAGCGTTTGACTACGGATCAAAAGGTTAGGGGTTCGACTCCTCTCGGGCGCGCC
>NZ_JBIQDP010000059.1:0-4175 GCF_045370945.1 Pseudobacillus sp. 179-B 2D1 NHS | reverse complement strand
ACACCTCCAAGTTATTTTCGAGTATCCCATACTCGTTTTCAACTTAAAGGTGTTTTTTATTTGTCTCACTTTATGGGATCAGTCCAGAAACCCCTTATCCAACGAGGGGTTTCTTTTTCTTCTCTCTGGATTCTCTATGCAACCTTTTGTACACCGTTGATTTATCAAGGTTTTCAGCTCTCTATCCAACTGAATCTTGTATAAAAAAAGGAAGTTTTATGCACTTTTACTCTTTTTTCGTATTTGGATTGTTCCTAAGTGCCGATTTTGTTGTCTTTAAGGCGGCTTTTACAACCTTAAAGGTTACTAGTTTTTAAACGAAGTTATATTTCATTTAGGTGTTTAAAACCGAACAGCTTTTTAATTTCTCTAATCCAAAAGCCCCGCTGCTTAATGCCAATGAGATTTTTTTATATTAAGCCTTAAATCTACTTATTACTTCTTTTAATTCCCGAGCCATTTCGCTTAGCACTTCTGCTGAAGATGAGACTTCCTCCATTGCAGCGTTTTGTTCTTCGGCTGAAGCAGCAATACTTTGTATATTTCCTGTCGATTGCTCAACAACGTTACTGATGTTTTTCGCCATCCCTACCATGTTTTGTGAACTCGAATTCACTTGCTCCACAATAACAGAAACCCCTTGAGATTCAGCAGCCATCTGTTCAATTGACTGCACAATATCTCGGAAAGCTTCTCCCGTTTGATCGACCATTTTGATGCCATCTTGGACAATGGTTGTACTGTCATTTATCGATCGAACAGCCTTATCTGCTTCAGTTTGTATTTCCTGTATAAGATCACGAATTTGACCTGCTGCATGAGCAGATTCTTCAGCAAGTTTTCGTACTTCATCTGCTACAACTGCAAAACCCTTTCCATTTTCACCCGCCCGAGCTGCTTCTATAGCAGCATTTAGTGCTAATAAGTTTGTTTGGGTTGCAACCTGTGTAATCAGTTCTACAATTTGTCCGATTTCCCTTGATTTTTCTCCAAGAGCGTTCACAACCGTAGAAGATTTGGTTGTAGAGTCTTGTACAAGATTCATTTGGTCGACTGTTTGAATAACAACTGTATTTCCGATGCTCGCTTTCTCATTCGCAGCAGCTGTTAAATTTTTCATAGATTGAATAGAAGATGCAGCCTGATCCATCCCTCTTGAAATTTCATCGATCGCCTGTGCAGATTCTACAGCACTTGAAACCTGTTTTTCTGAGCTGGATGCTACTTCTTGGATGGCCCCTGAGATTTGTTCTGTCGCTCTACTGGTCTCCTCAGCACTTGCTGATAACTCTTCTGATGTTGCAGCTACCTGCTTTATATTGGAGTTAACTTGATGAATCAACTCTCGAAGATTCATCTTCATTTGATTAAAGGAATTTGCCAATTGTCCAATCTCATCTTTATATTTCACCTGAATGTCCTCTTGAGTCAAATCGCCTGATGCAATACTTTCTGCTCCTTTTGCAAGAGACAAAATAGGATTCGTAATAATCCGTGTAATGATAGTACCGATTATAATAGCCAAAACAAGAGCTGTTATACTCAAGATAAGAACAGTTCTTACAGAAGTATTAACTAGTTCGGTGTTTGTTTTGCTTCCTTCTTCCATCAACTTCGCTTGCCCTTGCTGCAAGGCATCTGCTGTATTCTCTATCTCAATTGCCAGAGGAATAACTTCTTCGTTAGCAAATCGTTGAGCTTCCGCTTTGTTAGTCTTCATCAAAGTAACAATATCCGACGATTTGCTTTCAAACTCCTCATTCATGTTAGTCAGTTCATTTAGTAAATCTTTATCCTCTTCACGTTTTATCAAGTTACTTGTAATATTAATTTTTTTATTTAAGTTAATAATTGATTCTGATAAAAATTCCGCCGCACCTTCCTCTTGCAACAATACGCCTCTTAATCCAGCAATTTCTTGAGCCGCACTCATTTTAATGTCTTTTGCATTGGATAAGATAGCAGACCGACGATCTACTAAATCTGTATATGAATCGTCTATTTGTTTTATGTTGTAGTATGATACAAAACTAATAATGCCAAGAAGTATTGCAACGCTCAAAAATCCAATCATTAACTTTTTTCCAATTGTAAAATTCATTGATAACACTCCATCATTGATTATTTGATGCTTGTGTTTATATCGGTAATTCATCTCAGATATTGAATAAAACTATTCAATATTCTTTCCGTGTTATTTCATATAATTTTACACTTGTTTATTAACCTGCTGTTGTCTGTATTTATATGTGTTAAAGAGAACCAATGACTATTCCATACGGTAATATTAAGATTCTATATACGCCCTAAATTGAGTGAAGATCGGATCGTTATTCATGATTTCTCTTCGTTTTTCAACCGTCATCACATTTCACAATGTGTCAAAGAAATAGGCATTAAAAGAACCTTTAATGCGTTTGTGTTTATGAGAGAAGATCGCTTCTTTAAAGAATTGAACCACTAATGGCGCTAACTCTTCCAAAGGCGTGTCTAAACGAGCGATACGATAAGCCAGCATGGATTTTCCCCATAATTTATAGATTTCCTTTGCTTGTCCAAAGAACGGTTTAACGGCCAAAATAAATCTTTTTGGAATATGAGAAGGCATAAAACTTTCATCTAAAACTGGTTTTTCTTTACGTATGTATTTATTAAAAGATTTTTTTAATAGTAAAGAATAGGTAGGGATTTTTTTCCTCTTCGTCCTTAGATCCACAAGGGATTTCATCGTTTTCTGTTTGGGGATTTGCTTGGAAATCACTTAAATTTAGCAGTTCTTCCCAGTATGAAAAATACGGATGGTCCACAAATAAATGGACCGGGGCACCCCGTCCATTTTGCTTCGTGGATCTCCGATACACGGTAAACAGCACACCATGTTCACGTATACTTTTAATCTTTTAAGTCTTTCTTAGAGTAATCAACTCAATTTAAACCTATAATTGGAAAAAATGGTATAAATCTTAAAAAGAAAGATTATTCGTAATATTTACACAAATTCTCTTATAGAGAAAATTGTTCTAACGCCTTGTCCATCATCTCATCATTAATGCCAATATACCGTAAGGTAATCGATGGAGAGGAATGGCCAAAGATCTGCTGCCACATCGCCACATCCTTCGTTCGCTGGTAAAAATGATAGCCGAAGGTTTTCCTCATGGTGTGGGTGCCAATGGCCCTTCCACCCCGCACACGCGAGAAGCCTCGTTAATGATCCTCCAAGCCGTTTGACGCCCGATGGGTACTTTCATAGGGGATCAGAATCGGCCATCTGGCGCGTATACTTCTCGATTTCCTGTTTTAACGCCGCCGACATTTTGATTTTCCGCACGTTCCCCGTTTTTTTCTCGCGAATCCGCAAATGTTCCGTGTTTCGAACATCCATCACCCGTAACGGCAAAATATCGCCGATTCTCAGGCCGGAATTGATGCCAAACGTAAATAAAAAATAATCTCGGTACGATTGATGCAATAAGTACTCTTTGATCATCCGGATCTTTTTAAGATCCCGGACCGGTTCGACACTGTTTTGTCCTTGTTTGTTGGTCATATCAGGTTGCCTCCAGTTGCCATAAAGATGGATTATGTCTCATTTAATACAACTATATTATTCAATATGTTGCATTGAAACCCCTACTAGGGGTTGACACCAAAGAAAAAACCCTTGGTAGCCAAGGGCTTTCATAAGGAAAGAAGGGGGGAACAATGCAACATAATAAAAACCATTTTCATTCTTTTAACCACTGCTTCACTTTCTTTTCCATCTCTTTTTGCAGATCTTCCACATTTCCGGCATCTTGATATATCAACTTCAAGTATTCTTTTGGAAACATTTTCTTTAAAGAAGACTGATATAAACTGCCATCTTGGGGTTCTATATATTCAACAACAGAATAACGCTTTGCATCTTTCTTTAATCGAATGACAGCAGGTAAAGAGTGGCCTGCTTGGTTTTCTATGCCAGTGGATTTATTGAAGCCACCATAATAAGACCACATATAGATACTGAGTATTCCATTTGACCCGCTCGTTCCATACACTTTATGGACTTCAAATTGTTTTTCTATTTCAAGATGATAAGATGAGTATTTTCGAATAATATAATTAGAAATTGTTTCATCCATCTCTTTGGTAATATGTTTATCTCCGTTTCTAAGTGTTGTTTCATTGCAACC
>NZ_JBIQDP010000058.1:0-4351 GCF_045370945.1 Pseudobacillus sp. 179-B 2D1 NHS | reverse complement strand
GCCCCTTGGTCAAGCGGTTAAGACACCGCCCTTTCACGGCGGTAACACGGGTTCGAATCCCGTAGGGGTCACCATTTGGAGGATTAGCTCAGCTGGGAGAGCACCTGCCTTACAAGCAGGGGGTCGGCGGTTCGATCCCGTCATCCTCCACCACAATAGTTATATTTATATCGACGCGGGGTGGAGCAGCCCGGTAGCTCGTCGGGCTCATAACCCGAAGGTCGCAGGTTCAAATCCTGCCCCCGCAATTAATGGTCCGGTAGTTCAGTTGGTTAGAATGCCTGCCTGTCACGCAGGAGGTCGCGGGTTCGAGTCCCGTCCGGACCGCCATTATACATACCATATGTAAATGTTGGCTCAGTAGCTCAGTCGGTAGAGCAATGGACTGAAAATCCATGTGTCGGCGGTTCGATTCCGTCCTGAGCCACCACTGTTGCCGGTGTAGCTCAACTGGTAGAGCAACTGACTTGTAATCAGTAGGTTGGGGGTTCAAGTCCTCTTGCCGGCACCATTCTTACAACTTTATCTTCGTGGAGGGGTAGCGAAGTGGCTAAACGCGGCGGACTGTAAATCCGCTCCCTCAGGGTTCGGCGGTTCGAATCCGTCCCCCTCCACCAGTTTTATAGGGGCATAGTTTAACGGTAGAACAGAGGTCTCCAAAACCTCCAGTGTGGGTTCGATTCCTACTGCCCCTGCCAAATTAACTATCATTATGGCGGTCGTGGCGAAGTGGTTAACGCATCGGATTGTGGCTCCGACACTCGGGGGTTCGATTCCCCTCGATCGCCCCATAATAAACTATTGATTAATGGGCTATAGCCAAGCGGTAAGGCAACGGACTTTGACTCCGTCACTCGTTGGTTCGAATCCAGCTAGCCCAGTACGCGGAAGTAGTTCAGTGGTAGAACACCACCTTGCCAAGGTGGGGGTCGCGGGTTCGAATCCCGTCTTCCGCTCCATTTGTTCGGCGGCATAGCCAAGTGGTAAGGCAGAGGTCTGCAAAACCTTTATCACCGGTTCAAATCCGGTTGCCGCCTCCATATTCATGCCGGTGTGGCGGAATTGGCAGACGCGCACGACTCAAAATCGTGTTCCGTGAGGAGTGTCGGTTCGACCCCGACCACCGGTATTAAACACAACGAAGAACCCTTGATATATCAAGGGTTCTTTTTTTATTGTAGAAAATTTGTAGAAACAAATATTTACTACCTTATTATTTATAATTAAATAAATCTTTTGTAATATAATTGATTTTCAACTTGTTCTTTTCACGCAATTCTTTAATAACATGAATATAAACCTTACTAGTTATTGTAGTATCCTTATGTCCTAAGAGTTCAGATACTACTGCTAAATCAATACCCTGATAAATAAGAATACTTCCGAAAGTATGTCTTGCACCATGCATAGTAATTAACGGTGTAATATATAATGCTTTTAATCCACGTTTTAAAGATTGATTAACAGCATTATTTGAAACAATCCCTTGAACATAATGATAGAATACTTGATTTGATGGATTTAATACATTGTACTGTTCAAATAGCTTTTGTTGACCTTCTTTTAATTCCATTAGCATATCTGACGTATTTTCATCAATATATACCGAACGAGCCGATGAATAAGTTTTAACGTCAGTAAATCCAGAATGCTCGTGATAATCATATGCTTTATTAACATCGATAATGTTATTTTCAAAATCAATATCATTCCATGTTAATCCAAGTAATTCACCGTATCGTAGACCAGTTGTGAAAGCTAAGATAATCATGTAGTAACTAGGGATGGTAGGGTTTAATTTTTCTTTAAAATAATTAATGATCTTTTTAGTATCTTCATAACTTAGGAACTTATCTTCCTTCTTTTTCACGTTACTATTTGAGCCAGATATAACAGCATTAGCTGTAAAGTCCGAAAGAATAATTTTTTCTTCCAGAGCATTTTTAGAACACTGTCTTAAATGATTGTTAAATTTCGAAGTTGATTCTGGAGCATGCTCTAAGGCGTATTTATTTATAGTTTGTTGATAAAGTTTTTTATCAATATCAGCTAACTTAATTTCACCGAAATACTTAATTAATGAGTTAAGTGAAGTTTCGTATTTTGTATAAGTTCGAGCTGACACTTTAGGTTTTTTATAGATATCCATCCATTCATTAAAATAAGCATGAAAGCTAATATCTTTATTTTCTTTGAACCCTTGTTTTAATAGCTGCTCTTTATCAGAAGCAGCGCTTTTAGCTTCTGCTTTAGTACGAAATCCACCTTTAGTAATTCGCTTATATTCCTGTGTTACTTTATCCTTAATTGAAATTGTGTATTGCCATGTTGTACCTCGTTTTGTGTAACTAGCCATAAATTCTCCTTTAATTTGAAAGTTTCGTATAACGGATGGGGTAATCTATCCATTCATCTCCAACTTTCTTTTTTCCAATAAATTCTTTTTGAAATATAACTTTATTTATATCAAACTGTAAATCGTTTTCGTTTAATTCAAGAGAAATTTTAGGTTTTTCAAGGTTTTTTGATTTGAAAAATCTTTTCTTTCCCATGAATTTTATTAAATATTGAGGGTTGTCTAAATTCTTAGCGAAATATTTGCTAATGTATCTTCCTCGATTTTCTTTGCTATCAGCATCTATTTTTTGTATATTTACTGAACCAAGCTTCCATAACTTTTTTAAGTCATTGTATGGGATTTTAGGTACAGAGAATAACATTACGTGATAATGTATTGCACCTCTATTTTGTAATTCCCAAACGGCTAAATATTTTAGAGTAGCTTTTTTTGTTTTATAAATGTTGTAATTAAGGCGTTTTATAAATTTCATAAATTCATTATTACAGTATTCTATATCTTGAATGTTTTCTTTAAATGTTAATGTTAAAAAGCTGGTACGGTCATCGTAATTTACATCTATTAATCGTGAGATATTCCAGCGTTCATTAAGGTATCGTTTTTTCATTCTCTCAATACGTTGACTTTTAATTTCAGGAAGAGCGTCTTCAAATTTAACTCTTTCTGCCTTTTCGTTTTTAAATGGATTCGTATAATCATAAGCTATTGTTTCACCGTATTCATATACTTCGGTTATAGAAGATTGGATGATTTTTGTGTTATAAAATTTCGTACACATTATTCAATCTCCAATTTAAATTTCTCATTATGTTTGTGTATATAACAAGTTAACTGCCTCAGCCCTGCTTCGGCATGCCTTTGAATTGAGTAAACGGACGCTCCGCTAAACCACTCCGTTTTTCTTTGCAGGCAAAGAAATTTCCCTTTACTAAACTCAAAGGTCGGAGTGGTGGAGCAGGTTCTATTTATTCATTTATAAACCTAATTTCATTTGCTTCTAATAAGTTTGCTAATGTTCCATGAAAATCAAGGTTCTCTAAATTAAGATATGGAGCGTCAAACTCCTTTGGAGTATTCCAGCCATTGCCCTCAATCATAATGAGACCTTTTCCAATCCCTTTTTCAAATTTAGGTAGCTCAAGCCAGTCATCACCTAGAGCCATTTTATACCCCGGTTTAGACATGTTTCCGAGTGCGATACGCATTCCCATTTGGTCACGAATAGCAGTAGATAAGGCCTCAGCAGTTGGCTTTTGAGTGCTAAGAACCAAATAAATGCCTACCATTCTAGCCTTCATTGAAATTTGTTTTAAATAAGCTTCAGCTTCTTTTGCAACTTTTTTATCTTCTTCCATAAAAGCAGCAACCTCATCAAAAAAGATAACAATTGGGTGTAAGCCTATTGAGCGATAATCCATTCCTACACGCCCAGAAGACATGAAATATTTTTCATAGCGTTGATTCATTATGTCATTAATTTTCCTTAAAGCAGAAGCAATTTGATTCGGTGTAAATAGAACGTGTTTATCGCCTTTTGGAATATAATGAATTAAAGAACTCAAGTCGCTACGTTTTGGATCCAAAATATAAATTTCAGCCCCTTGTTTAGCAAACTGAAGCATTAAATAGTAAAGGAAAAAGGTTTTCCCAGAGCCAGTAATTCCAGATACCAAAGCGTGTGGATATTTAACATAATCCCATTTTTTCCATGAGTCTAAAGATATTTCCCCGGCAGTATCATAGTTGATATTATCAATAGAATTGATTTTTATGCGTTCAGGCTTTTGCAATAAAAACTCATATTCAACGTATGCAGCATTATTGATATTAATTTCATTTAAATTTAACCCAAATGCTGGAGTTAGTATAGTTTCATGGACACAGTTTAATTAAGTCCTTACAATTATTTTGAGAGGATGTGTCCGAATTGGAACGTAAGCCTACAGGCAAAAAATATAATGATGACTTTAAGAAAACGATTGTGGATTTATA
>NZ_JBIQDP010000057.1:0-5261 GCF_045370945.1 Pseudobacillus sp. 179-B 2D1 NHS | reverse complement strand
TAACAGTATCTTGGCTTTTATTTATCCTTGTTTTACTCGTGAGAAGCTCATAAATGCCCTGTGAGCGATTTTAAAGATTAAATAGGGGTTTTTATAAGGGGCAACCTCTTAAAAGGGCTAGAAAGGCTCTGTATGGCGTTTGTCAACGGTAAGCGGACCGCAGGGAGCATTAAGGAGTTGACAAACTCACTACACCAAGACCCTCTTGGTATGTCAATATTTAGACGACTTTATGCCGAGAAAACTTTTTGAAAAAGAAAAGAACCCTAAAATAAACTTAAAGCGCAAGCGTTCGGATAGCGCTAGCTATTAAACCGAACGATTGACACGCTTTGGGTTTTTAGGGTTCAAAGTTTCTATTCAAAAAGGAAATTGGAATAAAAACCAAATTAATTAAACTGTTTATTTTTTATCTATAAACTAATCCGCCATCTGTTAAAATAGATTGACCAGTTATATAATCTGAATCTTCCGAAGCTAGGAATGATACTAAATTTGCTACATCTTTAGGTTCTTGATATCTTCCTAATTTTATAGCACTTGAAAATTTTTCAAAAGCATCTCCAGGATTTAAATTTTCATCATATTTAACCATTTCTTCATCGATTCTTTCCCACATTTTAGTTTTTGCCACTCCTGGACAATAAGCATTAACGTTAATTTTATACTTTGCTAATTCTTTAGCTGCAACTTGAGTGTATGATCTAACTGCGTGTTTAGTAGCTGAATATGTACCTAGCATTTCGTAAGATTCGTGACCTGCTATACTACAAGCGTTTATTATTTTACCTTTTGTATTTTGTTTTATAAATTGTTTTGCAGCTGCTTGGGTACCATAAACAGTTCCAAATACATTAATATTAAATAATTTATTAAGTTGATTTTCGTCTATTTCTAAGAAAGGTGTTACAGCATCCACACCTGCATTATTAATAAAAACATCTAATTTATTAAATTCTTTTACAGTAAATTTAACTAGTTCTTCTTGTTCTTTTTGTTTTGAAACATCACTTTTGAAAGATATTACATTATATCCTTTTTCTTTGAATTCTTTTTCTGTTTCTAGTAACAAATCATTATTGATGTCTTGAACAACGATATTAAAACCATCATTTGCTAATCTTTCAGCTATAGCTTTACCTAAACCACCTGCTGAACCTGTTATTATTGCTACTTTATTTTCTGAGTTCATATGCTTATGTCTCCTTTTATATTTAGTGCTTTCAATAAAAATTGTATTCTTTTAAAAAAATTAAGCAATATTTATGTTTTTTTCTTGTTTTTTCTTATCTTGATGCCTTGTTGCTGTAAAGCTTTATCCATGCCGACACGCCTTGTAAGCCCTCGCTTACTCTCAAAATTCGGAACGTAATTGATATTGCAAAGGGTTGGTTTTTTGGGTTTCCCCCTTGTTTTTAGGAGGAGGCTGGCTAGGGGGTTTGGGGGAGAATCCCCCATGTCCTGTAGCCCTTGTCGTGAAAGCATATTTTGGGATACGCTCAGGCGTTTCGGCAGGTACAATTGCAGTGCAAGCCGACCCTGATTAATCCTCGTTTTCAGTGTGTCGGCTTGGCACAAGCTGCGCACCTGCCGAATTTCGGAGTGCAAGGGTAAAGGGTGGAGATTTTTCGGTGGTCTGTCCGAAAAATACTACCCGTCCCTTGCATGAAGAAAAGCCCTTATATATAGAGTGAGAAGAGAGAGACTTTTAAAAGTGTAAAAAAGGTTGATATACCAGTAGTTTTAGCGATTTTCGTGTGTGTTCATTTGAACACAGTTGTGTGTCTAAATAAACACAAACAAAAATACGAACATAAATAAAAAATCGTAGTTGTCAAATTAAACAACTACGACTAAATTTTTTAAAATAATTTATCTGGTAAATCCTTTAATACAGGCATTTTCATAGCCTTATGAAACATTAACAGTATCTTGGCTTTTATTTATCCTTGTTTTACTCGTGAGAAGCTCATAAATGCCCTGTGAGCGATTTTAAAGATTAAATAGGGGTTTTATAAGGGGCAACCTCTTAAAAGGGCTAGAAAGGCTCTGTATGGCGTTTGTCAACGGTAAGCGGACCGCAGGGAGCATTAAGGAGTTGACAAACTCACTACACCAAGACCCTCTTGGTATGTCAAAAGTTCACCTTTTGACCTGCCTACCGGCGAGGGAGCCCCCTCAAAAGTGAGGGGGTTGGGGGAGTTTTTGAAAGGGGTCTGGGGAAGAGTTCCCCAGTGGGTTTGGGCAAAGCCCAAGGTTTTGTTTTTTGCCATGCAGTAGCATGGCTCGGCGGAGCCGAAAAGCCTCGCAGAGCACATGGAACTTTGCTTGCAAAGTGTAGTGTGCTACACTTTCTATTAATCTAGCGATTTTAGAAAGGAGCGAAAACCCCGATATGAGCTTTGCCGTTTTACATATGCAGAAGCTAAAGTCACCTGCCATTAAGGGTATTCAAATTCATAATCAGAGAGAAAAAGAAAGTCAGACGAACGGTGATATTGATGGGTCACGTTCACATCTAAATTATGATTTGGTCAATTCAAAGCCGATTGATTATAGCGAGAAGGTTAACAAAATGATTGAGGAAGGAGTGACGACTGGCAAAGCCATTCGGAAAGATGCGGTGAAGGTGGCGAGTTTCCTTGTCACTTCCGATTCCGAGTATTTTCAAAAGCTATCGGAACAAGAGGAAAAGCGATTCTTTGAATCAGCTTATGAGTTTTTTGCGAACGAATACGGAGAAAAGAATATTGCCTATGCGATGGTTCATAAAGACGAGAAAACACCGCATATGCATGTTGGGTTCGTGCCGATCACCGAAGATGGTCGGCTTTCCGCAAAGGACTTTTTTGGGAAAAAGCAACAACTGGTAAAGCTTCAAGATAAGTTTCATGACCATATGGTGCGAGAAGGCTTTGACTTGGAGCGAGGAGTCTCATCAGACCGTAAACACGTTGAGACAGCCAAATATAAGGCTCTGACGTTCCAACAAATGGAGCAGGAAGCTAGAGAAAAGTATGAACGGACAATGGGGCATATTCAAGAGATTGACGACAAGACAAAGGCGATTGAGAACATTCAACCGAAAAAGGTGCTTGGGCTTGTTGGCATGAAGGAGCAAGATTACAAAAGCCTAGTCGATTATGCGACAAATGGAGTTGTCTATCAGCAGAAGGCGGAGGTTCTCCAGAAGGAGTTAGAGAAGGCAAAGACAGAAGTTCAGCAATTAAAATCAGATATGCAGATAGGACAAGACAAAATTCGACATTATTACAAAGATGTTGAACAGAACTTAGATACATTGGCAGAGAAAAAAGCAGTGGAAAAAGTGAAACAGGCTGAGGTTGTGCAGAAATACGGAAATCTAGTAGAAAAATATAATGGGCTGGTTCATAAATACAATGACCAGTTGAAGGAAAAAAAGCAGTTAAAACAAGAGGTAGATACGCTAAAACTAGAAAACCGGTCTTACCAAAATGAGAATCGAGAATTGAAATCGGAGAACGGGCAATTGAAGGAAAAACTCATGCAGATCAGTAAGGAGTTTTCGGCTTTCAAACAAAGAGTGGGGAACGTTTTACATGCTCAAATTGACCGAGTAAAGACGTTTTTAAGAATTAGGGATATTGCCCCTAGCCATATAAAAGCACTGGATGACAAACAAGATAAATTAGTCCAGGATTCTCTACAAAAATTAGAAAAACCACAGAAAGAAAATGAAAAAGATATAGAATTGGAAATGTAAAGGAGGAGGATAAATGAATATGAGAAATGATGTTTTTGACCGTATTAAAACAACGAAAAGAAGGATCAGTGAAGCAGAAAAGATTTTAGCATATTTAGAAAAAAATGAAGCCCCTAAAACACAAATCACTGCAATGAAACGGATTGTAAAGCACTTGGATAACCAGTATTCGGTTGAAAAATTAGCTTTTGCTCTTGCTGATCTCCAAACAACAGGAAGTGTTCGTCCTGAAGATGAAGAAGAAAATGCTTTTACTTTATAGTTAAAAGAACCGTCTTAATGACGGTTCTACTCCTTTATCTCTATCGTTATTTCTTTGTGTAATTGAGATTGTATTTTCGTTTTCATGCTGTTTTCTTGTTCACTTTCAGAGATGATTATATTGGCTCCGAATTTGCCGTGTTTATAATTTGTTCCCCAACTATTCCAAGCAATTTGTTTATTAACGGCATAAATGTTTGATGTTCCTGATTTGTAAACGTCTATGTATTGCTTTTCTCTAAGAAGTTTAATTGCTCTTGTAACAGTGGGTTTACTAATTTCGAACTGTTCTTGTAAGACGTTATACGAACACATAACCGCATTGTATGAATCCATGTTATTAATTAGAAACTTAAAGATTCGATATGCTATTGGTGATTTTGACATTAGCCAATCTTCTGCTTTATAAGCGTCTTTATTCATTTGCACCCACCTTTTATAAGGACTTCCTTGTTGTCTTTTTCGCTCTTCTTCTTCCTGTTTCTTTAGTTCTTCTAATTCTCTCTCACGTTCCTCAAATGTTCTAGAATTAGGATCTAGTACGTTTTTTGTTTCCCCTATTGTTAACGTTGTCACGATATTCCTCCCCTGAATAAGCAGTATACTACTTAAAATGAAACATATATGTATCATCTAGTGAACCATATAGTAATCATTTGTGAGCATGTTGTAATCATATAAGATTATAGTATAATTATTTTTTTTAAAAAACAAGTGTTAATTTGATTACTTTATATTCAAATAGTAATCATAGCTTATGATTACTATTGGGTTCACACTGTGATTACTAACAACCTCTATAACCCTTGATATAACAACATTCTTCAAATGTTCCCTCTTATATCTTCTAAAGGGCTTTTCTCCAAGCAAGGTTCGGGTAGTATTTTTTTGTCCTACGGAACGCTATCGCTCAAAAAAATCTCCACCCTTTCCCCCTTGCTTTCCGAAATTTTGGCGGTGGTGGCATGTCGCCAAGCCGAACATACCCAAAACGAGAATTTACGAAATTCGGCTTGCTCTGACCATTGTACCGCCAAAACCGCCTGTGCTATCGTTCAGAAATATCTGCCTTTAGCCTTACTTAGTGACGTTATGCGGGGGCTAGCCCCCACACCCCCAGCCAGCACTCACACCCCAAAACAAGGGGGGACAACTAACTTACAACAAAGTAAAGTGAATAACAGTATCTTGGCTTTTATTTATCCTTGTTTTACTCGTGAGAAGCTCATAAATGCCCTGTGAGCGATTTTAAAGA
>NZ_JBIQDP010000056.1:0-7618 GCF_045370945.1 Pseudobacillus sp. 179-B 2D1 NHS | reverse complement strand
GGCTTAGTGACAGGGTTGCTGCTCTAGTCCGCAGGATTTTTTCCATTAAAAGTAAACTGTTGCAATAAAAAGCAAGCTCGTTATTATGGGTACCCACTTTATCACCTCAGAGATGACATGTATTTTCTAAATACAGTTAACTCCCCACATAATTTTTATACTCTCTCCATCTGCGATAAAACGTTGCCTCACTTATATTCGTAATTTTACATATTTCTTTCACTGTCTTATTTGTAGTTTCATGTAATTCCATTGCATGCTTAACTCCATCATGTTTTAGATTGAATTTTTGCTTTCTTCCTTTATATATACCTTTTCTTTTCGCAACAGCAATTCCTGCTTGTTGCTTTTCTTTGATCATCGTCCGATCTAACTCACTAAAAGCGGACATGACTGTCAAAATAAATTTTCCTGAAGGCGTTCTCGTATCAATCCCTAAATTCAATATCACTAAATGAATGCCACGTTTTTCTAATCCTTCCGTTAGTTCCAGTAATTGTTTTGTATTCCTCCCTAGTCGGTCCATTCTAGTTACAACCAACGTATCTCCTTTAACGAGTTGATTCAGTAATTGGTCTAATTTTTCTTTTTGTTCTAGTACTCCAGATATTTTTTCATGAACAATTTGATCTACTTTTGCATTCCTCAATTGTTCAATTTGAGAATCTAAGTTTTGATCAAAAGAAGAAACACGTGCATATCCAAAAATCATTAAAATTCCCTCCAAATTCTCCAATCAAAAGACAAGTGTATATGATAGCTTGATTATACAGTAAAACCAATAGTCACTCAATCTATCAATTAAGTACACTCTATTGATAGTAACAGAAAAATCATTTGGAACTGTTCTAAAATCTAGTTTGTAAAATGATGTGCAAATTATCTTGTTAAAAACACGCAAAATAAAATGTAAAGTGACAACGTGATTTTTACTGGACTTTAAATCGGGAGTCAAAACTTAGAAGATATGACTCTGACACATTAAAATTTTTATAAGGCCTAGAACCAGCAACTAATGAAATGTAGTTTAGGGAAAAAATGGAAAATAAGGTTGTATAGGCATCAATATTTATACAGATTTTGTTAAACTTGCTTACTGAATAATAGGGCCATATTGTGGAATGAACAGGAATGAATAAAAGTGCTACAGAATTCTGTTCATTACAATTGAAAACATTCTTGACAGGAATTTGAAAAGTGATTACAATAAATTTGATTGAACGTTCAAAATAAAAAAAGATCATTCAACAAAAAAAGGTGGATGTTTAGATGGAAAACAAACAGTATTTGATAGCTGAAGCTCGGAGAGAACAAATCATTAAAGCTGCAATAGAAGTCTTAAGAGAAATTGGTTACGTCAGCACGAGTCTATCAAAAATAGCAAATAAAGCAAATATAAGTACAGGGCTTATATCTTATCATTTCTCTGGTAAGGAAGATTTGATGAACAATACCTTGATGTATTTGGTTCAACAAGAGTGGGCATTTATTAAGGAAAAAGTAGAACAAAAACAAACACCTACGGAAAAATTGATAGCTTTTATAGAAGCAAGCTTGGCATATCAGGGTACAAACCAGGTAAATAACATCGCTTTAATCGAAATTGTTTTTAATGCCCGTAGGCCAGACAACGTCCCTTATTATCTGATAGAAGATGATGATGAAGATTTATTAAATGGTTTATTGCAAGAAATTCTTCACAAAGGACAAGAATCTAAGGAATTTAGTGATTTTCATCCTCAAGTGATTGCAACTGTTATTCGAGGGGCAATATCTGAGTCCATGTTATCATCTCAGCATAAACTAACCCTGGAAGAGTATAATGAAAAACTTACAAAAAGCATATTAAAAATGATTAAATAATGAAACAATCCATCGCTGTCTATTTTTGTATGAAATGACTTTACCAAACAAAGAAGATAACAATAGATATGAACAACAAGATGTATCTAAGGTTGAAAGCACATACGAACACTTCACAGTGCTTGACTTAAAACATTTAGCAGACAGATATCTAATGGTGGAAAAGAATAATGAGAGATAACCATAGACTAAAATTTGAGGACAATTACAAAGTACTCTATAAATCTTAAGTCAGCTATCTTTAAATATATTGCTGGAGGTGACATATAAATGGGGAATACATCTAAAATTGGTATGGGTTTCCTAGAAAAATTGATTGCAGTATTATCTCCTGTTGTTTTAGGAACGATAGGTTGGTTCCTCCCGAAGTTGTTTGAATTCATAAAAAGAATATCTGTCTTTTCTGATTCAAAAGTCATTGAACTTTTGGATTCATTCAACCCTTTTTGGGTGTCTATTATCTTGATGTTCGTAGGTGGAGTTATAGGTATTCTTTTATCACTAACAATCTATAGTGAAGCATTGAAAATGAGCATAAAAGATCAAGAAATACTGATCAATAAAGATGATAAAGAAAAGAGAATTAGAAAATCTGAGGTAAAAGAAATCTTTATGGAAGATAATACAGTCGTAATTACCGGTAAAAAAGGTCAAGAACTTTTGAGTGAAAAGACGGACATTAAGAGGAATAAAATACGAGAAATCTTCCTGTATCATCAATACCCTTGGAGTGAACAGGATCCATATGTAGATGAATTCATTCTTTGGACTCTAGAATATAATACATTTGGAGAGAAAGCCAACGCTATCTTATATGAACGTAGGAATGCAATTAGAGAAGGAGATAATAAAAAAGCAAAAAATTTAAAAATGGACTTAAATGAGCTAGGGATAGTTGTGAAAGATCGAAATGAGGAACAATATGTCCGAGAGATTTAAGATTAATCAAGTATTTAATGTTAACCTTAAAATAATGACTAGAACAATGCTGATCCCAAATAAAACAACTTAATGACGAGGATAATGGCTTACGAAGGAATGCGCACATTAACACATCACTTTAAATGAATTTATTGTTGCTACACACCCCTATAAAATTAGGAGAATTATTATGGCTGAATTATATACTGATAAAGTAACTCAAAAGAAACGTGCAATATCTTTAGATATCGCAAGGGGATCCATGCTCTTTTTGATTATACTTGCACATATACCATTGTATTTATACATGATAGAACCAGGTGTAATAACAAAAGTAGCTGGCAGTACACCTATAGATCATTTCTTAAATTTTTTTATGGAATTTATAGTAGATAATCGAGCGCGTCCATTATTCGCAATACTGTTTGGTTATGGTCTAGTCATGATTTACCGTAAACAATGCGAAAGAATGGGTGCTGAGGAAGCAAACCGCATTATAAAAAGACGTTGCTGGTATTTAATATTGTTTGGCGCCATACTCGCTGGTGTCGCAGGTGGACAAGACATATTAATGACATATGGTATTACTGGACTCATATTAGTTTCTAGCTTGAAAAAGGATAACAATAAGATTAAGAAATATGTGATTATTTCCATAACCATATGTCTCATTTATATACCAATCTTGTGGGGCGGTTTCTTATTTAGTAACCAATCCTACGGATTACCGGTAGAATTAACTGGTCAAGAAACATACTCAAATACAATACTTGATCGACTGATTACTATACCTATTATTCCATTGTTTACTCATATCTTATTCCCTGTTATCCCCTCAGTACTAATGGGGATTTGGTTTGGAAATTTAAACTTATTAATTAAGCCGCACGATCATATAAAGCTGCTAAACCAATTAACGATTGGTTGTTTAACAATTTCACTGGTGGGCGCCATACCACTAGTGCTGATTAATGATGTTTGGTTTCCTAGTTTCTTTATCGCAGGGGTAGCATACGGTATTCATATAATCACTGGTTTTGCAGGTGGTATAGGCTATGCGGCACTATTTGGATTATTGGGAGTGGGCACTAAATATCGCGGCGTAATTGTAAAAGCAATCACAGCAATGGGAAAACGTTCGTTAACATTTTTCGTCATACATGAAGTTTTGATTGTTATACTACTGTCTCCAATTGCGTTCAATTTAGGTGCATTCTTAAATGTCACAACTTCCGTACTACTCGGCATCGTTATATGGGTCGTTACTTTATCAGTCGCATACATCATGGATTGTCGTCAAATTGAGGGGCCGTTAGAAAAATACATGCGTTATTTGACTTATAAAAAGCAAGTATAAAACCGATTACCACTCTTAAGCAAGCTGTGGGATGGCAAACCACTTTTTATTGTGGGCGAAATAAAAAATCATTGTTATTTGGTGTTATTATCGTAGGTCCTGCTATAGCAGTTGCAATAATAGCGTTACAAGTTACTGGTGGTTGGCTATTCAATTAAAGGGCGCTTTTGTTTAATATCCAAAATTATTAAAAGCTGAAAATATGCAAGTTTTTATTCATTTCTTGCATATTTTCAGCTTTTTTATATTCAAAAAATATCCTGCCATAAACAGCACTTTTTAAATGCCAAAACAAATATCCTTCCGAAAATTGGGATAAGAACACCCTTAAGCTGCATGTAATTTAATAGGTATTCTCTGGTCCATATTTAACTCAAATATCCCATATGGATTAACATGATGATAAAAAAGAGGGGTTAAACCTCGAAAATCTTCGGGTGTCATTTTCTTTAACCAATATTGGCGGTTATCATATAGAACTTCTTGTACCATTAAGGTATTCATATAGACTAAACAGTTTTGAAGCAACTGAAGCGATAACGCCGATACTTCTTGATCTTCAAATGAATTGGACCGCATTTCACTATTTTTCCCATAAAAAATATAGGTAGTAACAGAATTCCACTGCTCCACCGTGTTTAACCCTTCTTGGATTTCTCTTCGAATTTCTTCAGAATGTAAATAGTCGCATAAGAAAATGGTTTTTATCGCTTTTCCTAGCTCACATAATGCCAAATAAGTTGGGTGTTTGGTGTCTCTTGTAAATCGTTTTAAAATGGATTCCGCAGAAGCCGTTCCTAACCGTAGGGCAGTCGCAAACTTTACGATTTGCTCATACTGTTGTCGAATAAGGTCCCAGTTAATGGGTTTGCTTAAAACCGATTGTAAATGAGGGTACTCCTCATTCATACCAGATTCCGGTCGATATAATTTTTGAGCACCGATATTTTTGAAGCGAGGCATTAGTTTAAAACCAAGCAAGTGACTAAAAGCAAAAGCAACCACGCTTTGCCCATGTGTGTCGACATAGTTTCGATCAACTTCCATATCTGTACAGTGACGAAGCACTCCTTCCATCATCGCAGCTACTTCGGAAGAAAGACAAGACTTAACCTGAGAATAGATACAGGCGGATTTTCGATCCGTATGCCAATAGATCATGATTCCGTTTTTTTTATAGCGAGGATGCCATTCTGTCAGTAGATTTTGATCCCAAGATCCCATATGTTTGGAATCGGAAGCACAAGCAGTGGTAGCTTCTCCCCATACTTCTTTTAGTCGATGGTGAATAATATGATTGGTCACTTCCGCATTGGCTTTTCTTAAATGGTCTTTATGTATAAATTTTTGACGAATATACCGAAGTTCCCGATAATTATCGAGGAGATTTCCAGCAGATACTGCTTTTAAACCAGTATTTGTTCCTAATCCAAATAAGCTAAAAAGCAAACGGCGCTGGATGGTTTCTTGATCTAATATTTCTCGATTAGCTGCAGTCTTAAAGTGTTTGGTAAACCCTGTATGAAAGTCTGTTTCTTTTAGTAAATCTAACAGGTTAATGTCAGTCCAACGATTCTTAATCTCCTGTTTAATTCTTAGCACATGGGGAGGTTCTGGTTGCTTATCAAGTGGAGTAACTCGAATCCATCCTTTATTATTTTTTGCAGAAATCGCCACCTTTTCATTACTTTTATCCTCTAATCCTTGATGAAGCATATGAAGTTTATCTTTCATCAACTGTTTAATATCTTTGATAAAAGGCTCCACATCTAATGGTATTTTTAATGCTTCAAAGTATTCTTCCTTGAACTCCTCAAAATCTTGAGGAAGATCTTCATCTGGGTTACGATATCGGTCAGCATTTTCAATCCAAATTTCTTTGCAACGAAGTTGGGTGCGAAGCGACTGAATCACTGCAATTTCATAATTGATCCGATTCACTCTTTCTACACCTTGACTATCTGTTTCGATAATTACTTCTTTCCATTTAGGCTGAATGACGCCATCAATTGGAACTTCATCTCCAGCAGCAAAATAACGTTGGCCACTTTCTTTGTATTCTCGAATGAGTTGAATGGCTTCAACCACCGGTTGATGAGATTGATTGTTAGACCGGAAGGTAAGATTCATAAGTATTTCAGTAAAAGCCTGTCGATAGTATCCCCGATAAGAGGTATGCATCTTAGTATAGATTCTTTCGTTATATTCACGATTATTTTTCGTCATCTCTTTTATAATATTTCGGATTGTAGAAGCGTTGACAATAGGAAACAGCGTATCTTGAATGACTCCTTCTGGATGATCCACGGTCGCCTTCAATAAATTTATAATATGTTTATTTTTCCCTTTCACTCTTTCAAATTCTTCTACTGCTTCTTTTCGAGTGGTATTTTTAGCCTTATTCCTTATCTTAAGCGTAATTTCATCCAATATATCTGCAAGAGAATCAATAACTTCCCCATGTTGATGCGAAAATAAGATGGCTAGCAGGGTATACCGAATGTGGGCAGGATGCGCACGTAATTCTGTTACCGTTTCCGTAGCTGCGCGAAGCCGATATTTCTTTTCTAATTTCGGTGGTAATTGATGAAATAGTTTTGGAGGGATTTCTAGATGCCGGATAGCTAACAATTTTTTCAATTCCGTTTCCATGGTACTTACACTTGGTTTACGTGGTGAAGATAAAAGATGCCGAAAAGTGGCAATATCAGATTCTATTTCCTCATGAAATGTTTCTTTTACTTCCGAATCCTCATCTAAATGATTTTCCAATAAGGCGTCTAATCGAGAACAAGTATTAGAAGATAACTGCTGAAAAGTCGATTGATATATATTTCTCTCAAAAGTATCTATGGTAGAATGAATCATTCGCATTAAACTTCCTGTAGAAGGAGGTTCGACTTTCCATTTACGAAATAGGTTATACGCATGATTTTTTAAATCATCAATATCATGTGTAAACTGAACTTGTTCTTCAAGCCATTTTACCAAAAGGTCATTATCCTTTGCAGTAAGTTCTCGAAACCCAAAAAGATTTCGTATTGCTTTCCGATGATCAGTATAACTTCTTTCTTTTCCACCCCAACCATAATGCTTGAAAAAATCTTCAATAGACGCATCTATTTGATTCGCTAGATGCTGTACAATATCTTTGGGTACATCTTGTTTCTTATTTGGAAAACGAGCTTCCTGTTGAAAATATTTAAGAAGGACCGCAAATCCTAAACGATTTGCGTTTGACTTCTTGCTCAATACTAAATGACGTTCGTTTGGCAATAACATAAAATGCTCTAATAGTTCTTCTTCATTCCAATTTCTTTTCAATTTTCTCCCTCATCTCGCTAAATTTATACAATATTCAGTATAATTTTGGATATAGCGAGGTTCAAGAACACAGTATAAAATGACAAAAAACGTCCACTTACTATTATTGGAAATAATCCTGCGGACTAGAGCAGCTACCCTGTCATTAAGCCT
>NZ_JBIQDP010000055.1:0-7834 GCF_045370945.1 Pseudobacillus sp. 179-B 2D1 NHS | reverse complement strand
GGGCTTTAAAACTACCGAAAAATCAAAAGGGGTTCGGAATAAGACTATTCCGAACCCCTTTTGTCGACAAACTGAGGTCAGCCTTTCGGGAGGCTGACCTTTTTTCGATCACATAATGCGTTTAAACATTTTCTCTATTTCATAGGTGGAATAGTGAATGATGATCGGCCGGCCGTGCGGACAAGTGAATGGATCGCTGCTATGTCGCAGATCATCAAGCAGCTGCTGGATCTCATCGTTCCGTAAATGATGATTCGCTTTGATGGAGGCTTTGCAGCTCATCATAATCGCAGCTTCCTCCCGTAACTTTTTAATATCAACCTTTTTCATGGACAGCATTTGCTCAATGATGCCCTCGATCATTTGCTGTTCTTCTCCTTTAGGAAACCATTGCGGATGGGAGTGGACGATAAAAGCTCTCTCACCGAATGGTTCCAAAAACACGCCGACACTTTCCAATTCGTGCAGATGTTCAGTAATTTTAATACAGTCATCGGCTGAATAATCCAGCGTGATGGGCACAAGCATATCTTGCAATTCTTTTTCTACTTGTCCCACTTTCTCCCGGAAAAATTCATATTTCAATCTTTCCTGGGCGGCATGCTGATCAATCATGTACAAACCTCTTTCATTTTGGGCAAAAATATATGTGCCGTGCATTTGCCCAATTGGATAAAGAGGCGGCAATCTGCTTTCTGTTGTCTCATGTATCTCGTGTGTTTCATACTCAATTTCTTCTGAGAAGGTCTCTGCTACGAGATCTGTCGGTGTGGAAGGTATAAATTCGGTCTGTTGAATGATCTCTTCTGTTTCTTTCGACTCCACCGGATGGTCATCGTCCGCTTGATCAGCATTTACTTCGTAAAGCTCTTTCGTATACAACTCTTTCATTTTATCCGTCGGCAGTAACGATTCGCGCTGGGACAATGTAGTAGGGCGAAACTTTTTTTCAAAGCTAGTTTCTGTTTTCACTTGCTTCCGGCTGTCATCAAACGAAAATTCCTCTTGCCGGGAAAGCGGTTTTGCTTGCTTCACTGCTGGTGCTGCCGAAGGAATCAACGTTTCTTTTTGGAAAGCTTCACGGATAGCAGTTGTAATAACTTCCTGTAACTCTTGTTCTTTGCTAAAACGCACTTCTAGCTTGGCAGGGTGAACATTGACATCGACTAGTATCGGGTCCATGACAATATTCACTAAAGCAATGGGATACCGCCCAATTGGAAGCAGTGTATGGTAACCTTCCTGAATCGCTTTTGCCAGGCTGTAATTTTTAATGAATCTCCCGTTCACCATGACAGAAAGATAGTTTCTGGAAGCGCGAGTAATTTCCGGCAACGAAATCCAGCCGTCTACTTGGAAATCCAAGGAGGAAGCTGCCACAGGAATCATCTTTTTGGCCGTATTTAACCCGTAAATCGCCGCAAGTACTTGGCGGACATCTCCATTTCCTGTTGTCTGCAGCAACTCTCTCCCATTGTGGCGCAGTCTTATGGCTACCTCCGGATGGGCCAAAGCGAGCCGATTGACTACATCTGTGATGTTACCAAGCTCGGTGTGAATCGTTTTCATATATTTCAAACGTGCCGGGGTGTTAAAAAACAACCCAGACACTTTTATATCCGTTCCTTTGCGGCTGGCTGCCGGACCGTGCTTCTGAACAATCCCTCCCGAAAGAATGATCTCTGTTCCCGGACCTTCCCCCGTTCCGGTCGTCATCGAAAGCTCGGATACAGAAGCAATGCTCGGCAGCGCTTCGCCTCGAAAGCCTAGCGTCCGAATGCGAAATAAATCATTTTCATCTTTGATTTTACTTGTCGCATGACGGGAAAAAGCTTTCAATACATCATCCGGCTCTATTCCTGCTCCATTGTCAAGAATACGGATGCTTTCCAGCCCTGCTTCTTCCACGTCAACCTCAATAACTGAACTTCCAGCATCGACTGAATTCTCGACGAGCTCCTTCACAACAGAAGCAGGGCGTTCTACTACTTCACCGGCAGCAATTTTATTCGAAAGTGTATCATCCAGCTGAATAATTTTTCCCATTTGCTTCACCTGCTTTTCTTTGTCTGACTACCTCTTTATTTTCTTTTGAAGCGCATAGAGGGCATTCATTGCATCAAGAGGAGTCATTTCCAGTAAATCGTAGGACTTTAACTCTTCAATAATCTTTTTCTCTTTATCTGTCTGCGGCGTAGGAGGAGCAGCAACAGGTTCGCTGAAGAAAGAGAGCTGGCCGGCTGCTTCTGCTGTTTCCTTCGGCTGCTTTCGTAAATCAGGCTGTTCTTTCTGTTCTAATTCCGTCAGGATCTCATTTGCTCGCTCAATGAGCTCACGAGGAAGCTCAGCCAGCTGTGCCACATGAATGCCGTAGCTTTTATCGGCCGCTCCTTCTTTTATTTTATGAAGAAAAACCACACGGCCATTTTGTTCAATTGCACTGACATGTACATTTTTCAACTGAGGAAGGGATTCCTCTAAAACAGTTAATTCATGATAATGGGTAGAAAACAGCGTCTTGGCTTGGATATGCTCATGAATATGCTCAATGATCGCTTGAGCAAGCGCCATTCCATCATAGGTTGATGTGCCGCGGCCAATTTCATCAAAGAGAATCAAAGATTGGTTCGTTGCATGGGTAATAGCATTTTTAGCCTCCAGCATTTCCACCATAAACGTACTTTGGCCCGAGATCAAATCATCCGCTGCTCCGATTCTTGTAAACACCTGATCGAAAACAGGCAACTTAGCTTCCTGTGCAGGAACGAAACAGCCAATTTGAGCCATAATGGCTGTTAAAGCGACCTGTCTCATATACGTGCTTTTCCCTGACATATTCGGACCGGTGACAAGAAGCATTTCCCTCTCGCCGTTCATGAAACAGTCATTCGGAACGTATTCCTGGGAATCCATGACTTTTTCCACGACAGGATGGCGCCCCTCTTTAATGAAAAGCTCCCGGCTTTCCGTTAATTCCGGTCTTATATATTTTCGCTTCTCACTGACTTCAGCGAAGCATTGCAGCACGTCTAATTCGCTCACAAGTCTGGAAAGTTCCTGAAGCTCAGGAATAAATGATTTCACCTGCTCACGGATTTCAAGGAACAGCTCATATTCCAGGTCAATAATCTTTTCTGTAGCTTGCAAAATCAGCGTTTCCTTTTCCTTTAATTCCGGCGTGATAAAACGCTCACAGTTTGCTAATGTTTGTTTGCGTTCATAGCGGCTGTCCTGAAGCAAATGAAGGTTCGCTTTTGTAATTTCAATGTAATAGCCAAAGATGCGATTATAGCCAATCTTTAATGACTTGATGCCTGTTCTTTCTCTCTCTTCCTGCTGCAAGTTGGCAATCCAATCTTTTCCGTTGCGGCTTGCATCTCTATACTCATCAAGCTCCGCATGAAAGCCGTCTCTGATCATGCCGCCTTCTTTAACAGATAACGGCGGATTATCAACAAAAGCTTGTTCGAGAAGGTCGGTCAACTCTTCACACGGATTCATATTTTTCGAGAGTGCTTGAATTTCATCGTTTTGAATTTTAAGCAGCAAATCCTTCAGCAGTGGAATCTGCTGCAAGGATTTCTTTAACTGAATCAAATCGCGGCTGTTGACATTTCCGAAAGCGACCCGTCCAGCAAGGCGCTCCAGGTCATACACTTCCTTTAACATCTCCCGGATTTCCTGGCGCTCAAAAAAAGATTGTATCAATTTCTCCACCATTGACAAACGTTCATTAATTTGTCGTCGGTTGATCAGCGGACGGTCAATCCAACGCTTCAGCATCCGGCCGCCCATCGCCGTCATCGTTTCATCCAAAAGCCAAAGCAATGAGCCTTTTTTGTTTTTCGAACGGATCGTTTCCGTTAGCTCAAGATTGCGTTTGGAATAAAAATCGATCTTCATAAATTGATGGACTTCATAGACTTCAACTGGCTGTAAGTGAGTGAGACTCCGCTTTTGCGTGCGGTGCAGATAATGAAACAGCAGATGGGCGGCCTGCTGCATTCCGGAAACAGTAATCTGTTCGGTTAAAGACACGAATTCATCCCTTGCAGCTGTTTGCTCTTCATAAGAAAGCGTAACACCAAGCCGCTCCTTTAACGCCTTTCTTACATTCTCATCCAAATCCTGCTTCGTCACTACCTCCTTTGCCCGTAAAGTAGATAGTTCATTCAGTACTTCATCGAGTGTCGTTAAAGCTGTCGTTCGACTTTCACCAGTAGATAAATCACAAAAGGCCAGGCTGTATATATCCTCATTTTCACAGAAAAGAGCCGCGATATAATTGTTTTCTTTATCATGAAGCCCCTTGCCTTCCATGACGGTGCCAGGGGTGATAAGCTGTACGACTTCGCGTTTAACGACACCTTTTGCTTGCTTTGGATCTTCAGTCTGTTCGCAAATAGCGACCTTATGGCCAAGTTCGATTAACTGTTCTATATAAGCAGCCGCCGAATGGTAGGGCACCCCGCACATCGGTATACGTGCAGACGATCCGCCATCTCTGCTCGTTAACGTAATTTCAAGCAACTGGCTGGCTTTCGTTGCATCTTCAAAAAACATTTCATAGAAATCTCCTAAACGAAAAAACAAAAAGGCATCCTCATATTGTGCCTTTATCGCTAAATATTGCCGGATCATCGGCGTATATTGTTCCATATATTGTCCAATCCCTTTCAAGAAAACCTGTCTATTTTCAACTTTACATTATATCATATTTCCCCTCCCTCTGCCGTACGCAGTCCACAAAAATGAGCAGGCTGTATTCAGAGCCTGCTCATTACGTTAATCTTCTTTTTTATTCTCTATAAAAGCTGTATCTAATTCTTCATAGTCTTCGTCATCAATGTCGCTGTCCCAATCTTCATCCTCACATCCATAAGGGTGGACCGCTACGCAAATTTTTGTTTCCCCGACCACTTCAACCAAGAATTCGCGCTCAGCCTGAACAATGATTTTATTATCCTTTGGCGAACATACCGCTTCACAGCAATTTGGCTGTTGCAGCACCCGAGCCATCACTTCATTATCATCAAAACAATTTTCATCGCGATATTTCAACTTAATAACATCTTTATAACTTACTTTTTCCGTTACGACTGAAGTTTTCGTATTGTCATGATGCGAATACCATACGTTAATATCGTATGTTCCATGAACCTCTACCTTTTTCCCCATCTTTTTTGCTTTATACTCATGGTTAATAATCCAGCAACCTAAAATGCTCGATGGGTGATGTGGCGGACAAATGGTGTGATGCGTCTGGGTAAATTTTCGGCCTTTAGCAACAACCGACTTTGTAATAATCTCTCTATATTCTGCCATCCGAGCGTCCCTCCTCGCTTGTTCTCTATCTATCATATGCACCAAGAGCGAGACATGTGCCTAGAACATATAAAAAGTTAGAAAAGCAAAGATAACTCCTCTAAAACTCTACTGCCGAGAAAGTGGATTTTCATATTCTCTAGTCATAAAAAAGACACCAGCATAGAGAGCTGATGTCTTTCGTTTGCCTACTTATTAGCTGCAGCTTCCTGGCGTGCTGTTTCTAACTTGGGCTCCTGTTTCACCGCGAAGCAAATCGCCGCCAGTTGATTCAATAATCTGGTCTGTTACTGTGTTGGAGATAGCGGATGTAACGATTTGCAAAATATCATTTACTTCTACCTGTGATTCTTTAAACTGCTGGACAACAGGAATCTCATCTAATTCCTGTTCAATTTTCAACATTTTTTCTTCGACCATTTTTAACGCTTCTGTCTTGCCGTAATGCTGAAAATTCACCGCTTGTTTCTGCAAGCTTTTTAAGCTGGCAATTTTTTCACGCACTTTTTGGTTTTCATGAATTTTTGCTTCTGCCTCTTTAAAGAATGCAACCTCGTCGGTTTCTGCAATCATTTTAGCCAGCTCTGTTGCTTGTGCGAGAATATCATCTTTTGTATACTTTGCCATTTTACTCCACCTCAGCCAATTGATGTTCTTCAATCATTTCTCCGTTTAAGGACCAAGTTTTTGCATCAGTTATTTTTACATTTACAATTTTGCCGATTGCCGTTTTCGGCCCCTTGAAATTAACTAATTTATTTTTGTTCGTGTATCCGGCCAAAATGTCCGGATTGTTCTTGCTTTCCCCTTCAACGAGCACAGGAACAACTTGTCCTTCATATTTCTTTAATGCTTCAGCTGACAATTCGTTTACTACCGCATTTAGGCGCTGCAGCCGCTCTTTCTTCACTTCCATCGGAACGTTGTCTTTCATCTTAGCAGCAGGCGTGCCTTCACGTGGAGAATAAATAAACGTATAAGCGGACTCAAAGCCCACCTCACGGTACAGAGAAATGGTTTCTTCAAATTGCTCCTCTGTTTCATTCGGATAGCCGACGATAATATCAGTTGTTAACGCAACATCCGGGATGGCTGCTTTGATTTTGCGAACAAGCTCAAGGAATTGTTCGCGCGTATATTTGCGTGCCATAATTTTTAATACATCTGTAGATCCTGACTGAACTGGCAGATGAATATGATCCATTAAATTGCCCTTTTTCGCTAACACTTCAATCAGATGATCGTCGAAGTCACGCGGATGACTCGTTGTGAAGCGAACGCGCGGAATATCGATTTTTCTCATTTCGTCCATTAAATCACCGAGACCGTATTCTATGTCTTCGAAATCTTTTCCATAAGCATTAACATTTTGGCCAAGAAGTGTAATTTCCTGATAGCCTTGAGCAGCTAAATGACGCACCTCTTGAATAATGTCCTCTGGGCGTCGGCTCCGTTCCTTTCCGCGTGTATAAGGAACGATACAATACGTACAGAATTTATCACAGCCGTACATAATATTTACCCATGCTTTAATATTTCCCCGACGTACTTTTGGAAGGTTTTCTACTACGTCCCCTTCTTTTGACCATACCTCAACAACCATTTCCTTCGACATGTAGGCATCATTTAAAATATGTGGAAGGCGGTGAATGTTATGTGTGCCAAAAATCATATCAACATGATTATAGGTTTTTAAAATTTTATTTACGACAGACTCTTCTTGTGACATACACCCGCACACACCTAACAATAGATCAGGTCGCTGCTGTTTTAAATGCTTCAAGTGACCAAGCTCACCAAACACTTTATTTTCTGCATTTTCACGAATCGCACACGTGTTGAGCAAGATAACGTTCGCATCCTCTACTGTATCCGTTGCTTCATAGCCAAGAGCCATGAAGATGCCCGCCATTACTTCTGTGTCATGTTCGTTCATCTGGCAGCCATACGTGCGTATATAAAACTTCTTCCCGTCTCCCATGCAGCGAAGCTGTTCGTCGATCTTAAAATCTTTATGGTAGGCTACTTCTTCTTTCCCCCGCTTTTTTGCTTCCTTTAAAGAAGGCGGTAAAAAGACGGTTTCAAAATATTTACTGTAATCCTTTTCGGATTTTTTGTCCGTTGGATTTTTCTCTTTTACTTGCTGTCCCTGAAGACGTTGCTCTTCATTCATCAGAAAAACTCCTTTCTTTTCTAGCAAAAACGACAATAAACCATATTTAAAGTGAGAAATATCTTTTGTTAAGTGGTACACATTATTTTAGTATATAGCTTTCCATTTGATTAAACAATAGATGAATACTAACAATTTCACTAGATAGAATAAAGCATTATTTTTTCTTATTAATCCTATTTTGAAATAAAAAAACCGCCAATGGCGGTTTTTTTATCACATAAATTCCTTCACAAAATTATTAAACATTTCATCACCAAGCTGCAGGTCTTGGCTGGCCAGCGGTTCTTCTGCATAGCCATGCACAAGCTCTTGATAAGAAGCTCTTTCTTTATC
>NZ_JBIQDP010000054.1:0-8322 GCF_045370945.1 Pseudobacillus sp. 179-B 2D1 NHS | reverse complement strand
GTAAAAAAGATGATTGGGTATAACAATGCAGAATACCAAAGCTTCCACTCATTGTGATAAAAAAATCCAGTCTGTATAGAAATCCATTCAAAAAAAGTGGAGAAAATAGACCAGCATAGGATGTATAGTAATTTTATTGATATTTTTTGTTCAAAAGGAAAAAAATTGAGAAATAATAAGCTAATTGTATGGAGTAAACAAAATAACGGGACTTGGCCAAATTAAAAAATCCCTAAACTTCAGGATTTTGTCTACACTTTTTTATATTGAGAGTGAATCTGTTCCAGGTGAATCTTTTGGAGATCTAGTTCTGAGAGACCTTTTTTTCTCCTACTGCCTTGATGAGGGCGATCTCATGATACATCGCCTCAGAAAGAATCCCCTTTTTTATCCTCTTACTGATTTCCACAAAAAGGCCGGCTAAAAGACTATCTGGCAGTTGTTCGTATGAAGACAAAAGTTCCCCTAATCCAAATCCTTATATATACAATATAATATCGGTATTTTCATACATTATTGAAATAAAATGTAAATCCCTTGATGAAGAAAAAATCAAGAAGAAAGACCTGTAGCGCCTTTCAACAGCGCTACCTACAGTAGCCTAAAACTTTAAAACTTGCATGAAACCATAACGAAAGTGAAAACACAACTTTGGTTTCCAAAAATCAGCTATCTCTCTCAACTTGCATCACTTATTTTTCCCTTTGCTATATTCGCATAAAATTTGTTCAGTATGCATTTGGCTGGACCTCTTTTTTACAGAGAGTTCCTTGTGAAATTTCGCAATTATATTCTCTCACCATTAGGACAGGTGCTTCTCTTAACCTTATTCCTTTTTGCGTTATTAAAAGAAAACGCTTTGCCGCTTTTTGAATTAATCGTATTAAAAGAGCGCAACCATTTAAGATTCATTTAGTGATTCATTCTTTGGTTCTTTTTCCTAGCCTTTTACTTAACTGTTCCTAGTGATTGTGTTATGTAGGAGCCGATTCTATGGAAAATAAGGGAACCAATTTATATTGTCAAGATTATTTAACGGACCCTAAAAAATGGGGTAATTTTACCTTTTTCGTGGTATACTCATTAGACACCGGCAAATAAATAATAGAGGTACTTTAAAATGAAATATTATGGTCAAATCAGTTTTATCAGTATCGTACTTATTTTCTCGTTCATATAGGTTCTTTTTTGGGTGAATTGGTTCATAAGCAGATGATAGATGGCCTGCTGTCTTTAGCCATTGTCTGGTTTATCGGCATACAGTATGATAAAATGCGTTTTTATGCCTATCATGATGACCCGACGGAAATATATAATCGAAGATTTGCCTTAAATATGTTTTCAAAAAGGAGCGCAAGATCTTCCTATTCTTCTTTGGCAGTTTTTATGGTAGGTGTATCATTTCAAAGAGATAATCGATTCGGCCACAAATCGGGAGACTGCACTTTAAAAAGGCTGTCGATGCTGCTAGATCATACCAGAAAATCCGATATGCTCGTCCGCTGAGGCGGCGACGAATTTGTCATTATTGCCCCTAATTTTATTCCTGAGGATGTGGAAAAGTTCGTGGACAGGTTGGAAGAGGAAATATTCGATCAAAGTACGCGAGCCGAACCCTCCATAGGAATTGGAATTTCGATTGAATATGCCTTTTATCCGGAGGAAGGCCGTTCACTAGATGAACTTCTTTATGTTGCTGATCAGAAAATGTATAAAGCAAAAACACAGGCAAATAAAGTGCTTTTCAAGGAGCAGGCGACATCAACGCATAATCAAACGTTCTTAAAATAAAAAGATAAAAAGGAGCGATTTTAATGCTGCGAGATAGCGAAACCGTAAGATGGCAAGGAACCTTAATGTTTAAACATAAAAAACTATTGAGGAATGATAGTAAGAATGATTACAAACTCTCCCATCCTCATCCTGACGAAACACAAGCCAAAGAAATGGAGCAGCTTTTAATTAAAAGTTTGCAGGAAAACACTTTGTTAAAAGTAACCGCTTGGAAGAGTGGATGCCTTGTATCAAGAGTCGGGAAAGTCACAAAAATTGACCGCTACAGCAAGAAAGTTACCATACAAGGTGAACGGGGTTCATCTTGCATCCTAAATCTTCTTCATATTATAAGTATAGTCACGCTGTAAAAGTTTTTTAAACCTGAAGAAATAAAGAAGGCTCAAAAAGGCTTATTCCCGAGAACATGTTAAAGCAATGTGTAAACCTCATCTAAAGGAACCACCCTCTTTCCCTGTCTTCCGCAAAGTCTTTATACCATTAGGTTGTGAATGCTTGGCATCCGAAGTAAAACACCCGTGTGTAAACTTTATTCATGCTTAATACTCAACTTGTTTGGGTTGTACAAAAAAGGAGAAGGGCAAGCAACCTTCTCCTTTTTATATGAGTTTGAATAACATTCCATTCAATCCCCTTTTTTGTAATAAATTATCATAAGCTGATCAAACGAAGATCATACTAGTTACATGAAGTTCTTGCTATTCGGAGAGGAGATGAAGATACATGCTTAAAAAAGTAATCAAATGGATGTTAATCCTAGACTCCATGATTTTCATTTTATACGGAGGCGTTCTAGGCTTACATATCATGTTTTATTCAAATGTGCATTTGCCTGTATTAGAAGCTTGGAAAAGTATGCTTCTTTGTTTTGGAAATGGTTTATTATTTCAGCATATTGCTGTGCATTTGGACAACAACAAAGAACTGCTAGAAAACCAAGAAAAAAACGAAAAATATTAAGCCTGAAGGGCGTATTATATCCATGAAAATATTCAAGTATATCTTTCTTTTTGTTGGTTTTCTTTGCTGGTTTTCGATTCTCTATTGTTGGTGCGCTACAGAAATATTCCCCTGGATTCTCCGGTTTTTTAAATAGAGATTTATCCTACATCTTTAAAAAATATGACCGGAACCTTGTATGGAATTGTGACATAAAGTAAAAAGAGATCCACTTTTCATGTGTGGGATAATCTCGCTCACAAAACAAAGAACACACTTGTCACTTGCATTTCCCTACTCCTTGATTTCTGAATAAAGTTCATTCCTATGTGGCAGGATGAATGTTAGGAAGCCACACCAGGAGCTCTTTCCTCTTATGGCCGGAAAAAACCGCCTGTCCACCAAGACACCGTGCGGTTTTTCTCATTGTAAAGCTCATTATTCACCCCAAAAAAGCCCGGTTATCACCGGGGTCTTTTGGGGTACTTTCAAGTAACAACCGGATAGAATGATCACTAGGAAGATTAAAACAATCCGAAAACTTTAGCTTCCCTTAATTTAATACATGGTTTACTTTTATTTTAGTAATCCAAACAACATAGACAATACGATATATCGTGAAATTCATTAAGCGCTTTATGTTCGTTGAGCTTAAAATCAATTATGTAAAGGCTCGAAGGCCCTTTAATGAAAAACATATATATTTTGCACAATTTTAGAAGAAATTTTGATTAAAAGCTCCCCAAAAAATCGACTAAACCTCCAGTTCTTTTATAGAGAAGAACAACCGGTCTCCTGAACAGCAGGAGCTCTTAGAACCTCGCAAGGGACTAAAAGCAGTTGAGGATGGAAAATGATATTTTAAAACAAGCCGCACTGATCATGGAACCAATCAGCTTAGGCAAATGAATTGAAATGTGAGTTTCAGCAGACGGAAGAGAAAAAATTGTCGTCAGTAACTTAACATACGTCAAAGTCAAAAACAAATGGCATTACGTATGTATCCTTGTCGACCTCTTTAACCACGAAATCATCGGATTTAGTACAGGACTAAACAAAGATGCAAACCTTGTCGTACAGGCTTTTTCTTCCATTCAAAGTGATCTGTGGGACATTCAGCTATTCCACACTGATCGTGGTAGCGAATTTAAAAACCAGCTCATTGATAAAACGCTAGCAACCTTCCAGATTGGCCGCTCTTTAAGCATGAAAGGCTGTCTATATGATAATACGGTGACAGAAGCCACGTTTAAAATTATTAAAACGGAATCTGTCCGACAAATAAAGCTTGATAATTTAGAGCATCTTACACTTGGATTCAGTGACTATGTCAACTTGTTTAACAAGCTAAGAATTCATGGGGCACTAGGCCATGTAAGCCTGATTGAATACAAACAAACGGCTGTCCCTTAAAAAAGTTGTCTGATCTAGTGTTGACGATCCACATGTACAGTCCCCAAAGTGATGCTACTTGTAAAGAAGTAAGGGAATTACTTTTCTTATTACCGTTAGATTTATTCATAATAGTCTCCCAGACATTTTTATTTTACTCTTTTTCATCATTAAGTAATTTATTCACTTTATATTACTGCTTTAAATATTTATAAAAAAATCATTTGACTCCACAACTAAGTTTGCCTAACTCAAGTTTCAATTATATAGACCCTTGTTTTCCAAGAGAAAATTTACCGTAACATTTTTTATAGAATTAGCAGATAACGTATAATCTTTTAATTGTTGTGGTTTAACCCCATCATGGAAAAGTATATTTTTTAGATTATATACGTCAATTTCCTTATCAATTCCATTCAGATAAGTGGACCTTATTTCTTTTTTAATCTGTTTTGTTACCAATTCTTCTATTTTTTTTGAGGAAAAGTCTTCTTCCAAATCTGTTAATTCTCCTTTTGCATCAACATGTATGTTAAAATGGAAATTCCCACCATCCTTAACTACATTTATTTTTACAGATGGTGACGTTATTCTTACAACCCCTTTTATTTCATTGTCCTCAATAATATTTACTGGTGTATTTTTAGTATTTGTTTGCGTCCATCTAAGACCAATAAGCTCTTCATACGACATCCACTCTTTATAGCTTCCTTCACTCACAGGAAAAGCCCCATTTATTTTCAGGGTGTTTTTAGTCTTTGGTTCTGTAGTAGATTCCTTCCAATCGGTTTCGTCAATAGAAATAGAAGGCAGCAAAGCTGTCCCTCCTGGTTCGTTATAAATCGAAGCAAATTTATGCAATCGCATAGGTTTTATATAAGAATATTGATGGTATGTATCTGTTGGCTTATACAAGATCGTATATATTGGAGGGAGTTGAAAAAAACCAGTAGAGCTAAGTATTTCTTCAATTGACTCTTTTGTCCCGAACATCCACGGTGTATAACGAAATTCTCCATTTTTCTTCAAGGATTCCTCCACTTTTTTTATACCTTTTTCCAAAACAGACTCTGTATAGATAATCGTTCCTATATGTGACCAGTTCATTGTTTGTTGGGATGTTCGATATAAATCGAAAATAGCATCATTAATTGTACGACCTGAGCCATTGCCTATATATAGTGGTACGGGTTGTCCCATTTTGCCACCTTCCGTTTTAGCTACATTGGAAAAGTCAAGAATTTGAACATAAATTATATATTTTTCATCTTTATAGTCAATTGCTATTGTTGTGGCGTAATTGACTTCACCAATTTCGCGTTCATCCCAGCACCCTGTTAAAATCAATAATACCAATGCTAATAGTAGCGTTATTATTAATTGTTTCATTTTTTTTCATCTCCCTGACGGTCAGTATCATTTGTGTCAAGGATCTTTGCGCGTTCATCTTGTTGAACAACTGGATATTTCAGTAAAGATTTAGAGAAATCGCTTTTTACATATGGTGAGACTGGACTTAAATAAGGAACACCAAATGATTCTAGCTTCGCAAGGTAGCCAAGTGTTAGATAGACACTAATAAAAAAGCCAAACAATCCTAGAGCAGAAGAAAGAAGAATGGAAAAGAATCGCATAATTGAAACTGTACCATAAAGAGCCTGATTACCAAGTGTAAAGGTTGAAACAGCTGTAATTGCAGAAATAACTAACATAGTTGGAGACGTTAAACCTGCTCTAATTGCTGCATCACCTACGATTAATCCACCTACAACTGCTACGGTTTGCCCAACTGCTTTTGGCAATCGGACACCTGCTTCGCGAAAT
Organism: Pseudobacillus sp. 179-B 2D1 NHS; assembly: GCF_045370945.1. NCBI lineage: Bacteria > Bacillati > Bacillota > Bacilli > Caryophanales > Bacillaceae > Pseudobacillus > Pseudobacillus sp. 179-B 2D1 NHS. Next base: position 2,373 of record NZ_JBIQDP010000054.1, on the reverse strand, counting down.
AACTCAAATAGACTAAGCATTAATAATACTTCTACTGTTGTATTAAAGGGTATACCTAGCCTGGAAGATGATATTGTTGCAAGTAACGGTAATGGAATTTGGTCTACATTAAATGCAGATAACGAAACCCAAAAAGCTGGTAAAAACAAAGCCAACATCAAGCCCAAAAGTCTAAGTAAAAGTTCAAAAGAGGCATAGTAATATGGTGTATGTTCGTCCTCAGCAGTATGGAGAAGTAATCCCAAATTTGCTGGTGCAACTAATACATTTGGGACATTATCAATAAAAATAGCAAATCTGCCTCTAACTAGGCTGCTGACAACACCATCTGGACGAGATACAGATTGCATTAATGGAAAAAGAGAGTAATTAGAACCACCAAGAATTTCCAGTAATTGATTGTCGCTGTTTACAATATCTATATCAATACTATTTAAACGATGAGTAACTTCTTTAATCATCTTATTATTTTGTATATCTGTTATATATACTAATCGAACTTGCGTTTTACTTCTTTTACCAAGAGTAAAAGACTTTGTTACCAGAGAATTTGATTTAAGTCGTTTCCTTACTAAAGCAATGTTTGTACTCAAATCTTCAACAAAAGCGTCTCTTGGACCACGCAAAGATACCTCGGTATGGGATTCTTCAGGTGATCGTTTTGGTGGACTGGATGTATTAAAGAAATATAAATTTTCAGTAATCAGTATTGCTGTATAGCCATTGAAGATTTTTTCTTGAAGCTTATTATCAATATTTATTTCATGCTTACGCAATGTAATGCGTTCAGAACAATTTATGTTATCTACACCTTTTAGTCCATCGCGGTAGTATTTGTTTTGAATGTCTGGAAGTATACTATTTATTAATAATTTGTGTTCAATTAACCCATTGCAGTAAATGATAAGGATTTGTTCCTTTTTTTTATTTCCGTATAGGTGTTGTTTCTCAATAGATACATCTGTTGAATGTCGGAAAAGATTCGTAATATATTCTTCATCTATTTGATAATTATTTCTTCTCATTTGTAGACACCCTATTCGTTGAAGTTTTAATTAAATAAGCAAAAAAAACTGTGATAAAAACACCAAAAAAGATACTTCCAAAGTAGTAAAAACGGGATAAAAAAATAAAGAACTCCTCATTTGAAATAGGTAACACAATAACAATTAGATAGATAACACAAATAAAGGCCTGAATATAAAAGCGATGTTTTTTCTTTTTTATGTCAAAGGGCTGTGTAATCATATATAAAATCATACTGATACGGATAAATGTACCAGATAACCATTGATAAATGGATAAAAAATCTAGGTGATTAAAATAATTACCTATCCCTAAGATACGCCACTGAGAAAACGCAGGATATCTCAACTTCCCTGCTTCTTCTACTCCAAAGGTTGAAATACTGCCAAGTAATGGTCCGACTGTTAGAATGCATAAAAAAGTGATAAGCAATAAAATGTGTAAAAATCTCAGTTTTCTATCGACGTGATGCTGTAAAAATATCAGCAATATTATTTCGATGGCTGAACCAAATGCAAAAAATGAACCATGAAACACTTCCTTCCACCCATTTTCAACTAATACAGGTGTAATAAGTTTATAGTTTTTATCAGGAGTGGTACCAATTGCGACAAACAAACCAAATATAATAACTAATGGAAGTACAACACCTGCGCAAATGGCGATTACATTTATCTTACCGTATGAAATATAAATGGATGCTGTCAAAATGAATAGAGATATTACTACTACCGGTGTATTAAACAAAAAAGTTTCATTTATCCACAATACCGTTTCTTTTAAGGTAATAAAACCAGTTATGGACAAATAAATAACCAATAAAAAAGCAATCGTTCGACTAAGCAATTTGGAATATGTAGATGATATCCATTCAAAAATAGATACTGATTGAAATTTTCTAGTAACATACAGTAATAATAACGAGAACAAAAGGGTTACTACATAACTAATAATTACACTTATCCATGCATCACGACCTGCAGCATCAATTAAAAACGGGATTATAATGACATGATTAGTTAACCCTATGCTTAATATAAAGATTGAAAAAAGCTGTGGGATGTTGATTTTTGTCATTCCACAATCCCTCCATTAAACCTATTTATAATATTGTCTTTCCAAAAACAACTCATAGTATTCATATTTTTCATATTACTCTAGAGACATTCTTAACTTAAATAAGTTTTATTAGTATGCTTTTTAAAATATTAAGTATGGTTTAACTTGATTATTATGAAATTAAACTGTATGTAAAGACTATTATCTGGAGTGGAGTTAGTATAGTTTCATGGACACAGTTTAATTAAGTCCTTACAATTATTTTGAGAGGATGTGTCCGAATTGGAA
>NZ_JBIQDP010000053.1:0-8458 GCF_045370945.1 Pseudobacillus sp. 179-B 2D1 NHS | reverse complement strand
TGAAACCCCTGCTAGGGGTTGACACCAAAGAAAAAAACCTTGGTAGACAAGGGTTTTCGTAGGGAAAGAAGGGGGGGGAGCAATGCAACATAATCAACATTATGTTGCATTTAGATTTTTTAAGTAGAATGAAGTTTTTTAGGTCTCCAAAAATTCTTCTTCTACTTTTTTAAAGTCGCTCCATAAGTCGCCTTCATTTACAATATACTTCTCTTTTTTTAATCGTCTTGTCATAAGATCTAAAGCATTTTTGAGATGGATAAAAAGGTAACTTTTAATACCTTTCGGTTCAACATTCTCCCATTTTGATCGTGGCATTCCTATATCGATTGTAATATAACGGTATTTTTTACTTAGCCTTAACTTTTCACAACCTTCAAACTCCCAGTACCAACCATCCCCGTCCACGCGAAGAACTGGGGCGAATTCATCGACTTCTTTACAATAAGTATTATTACAATACTTTCTTAAAAGAGTCCTTAACTCTATCAGGTGCGGTTGAACAGCTCTCGCAGCATTCTCATCTCCCATTTGGGAACTGAAAGTAATATAAGGTACATTATCTTGTTTTAAGTCTTCCAACTTTTTCACCTCATCTCGATAAAACATAATCCCCATTATGTTGCATTTAGATGATAGTATGGATCTTTTCGTTTACTATTCATTACTAAACAGCAGTATCTATCGTATAAAGAGATAGGGACCGGAGAGTTACGTTAACCATGTGTCCTTTCTCCATTTAATTATAATAATATTAAACCAAGTAACTATAGGGATAAAAAACAACAACGTTACAATCCCTAGACTGTCAAATAACCCATACAGTTCTTTATGAAATCTCTGAGCATCTATTTTATACAATATAGCTGATGCTCCACTCAAAATAATTGCATTCATAAAAAAAGCATAAAATATCAGGTGAATCTTTTTGGCTTTTTTCACCACAAAAAAACAAAATAAAGTAGAAGATAGTAAAGAAAACAAGATGATAAATATAAAAACTAAATTCAAAAAACCCCCTCCTACATTTTAATAATCAATTGTTTTCTAACAACAGAATAAGGAAAACTATAAGCATGTAAATTTACGAGTAAAATCTAGGCACAAGCTTAACCGTTAGCATAACTTTGTGTTCATGCCCTTCTTCTCTTCTCCATTTTAGGAATAAATTAATCAACTAAATAAACGTGCAAAAAAGCCTTTTTTCTTCTCAGCTTGTCCGTTTTTTTCTTCTTGCATTAATCTTTTCACTTCTTGTGTTTCATTTAAAGCCTTCATCAACTGGCGATCTCGTGTCTCTAGCTTATCGTCTATGTACTTTTGCTGCTGGTCCAGTTTTTTCACTAATGCCTGATTAAACTCTTCTTGTTTTTGAACATTTTCTCTTAAAAACTGAAGTTCCTCTCTCATTTTCCGAAGTTCTTCAGCTAACAATTCGTCTGGACCTTTCTCTGGAAGTGGCTGAAAGGCTTCTCCACCTGTGGCAAAATAATGTTTAATCTGCTTTATAGAATAATTTTGTTGTCGGTGCATCATTTTGATGGATTTCATCTTTTCTAACGCTTTCTGGTCAAATACATTGTAGCCACTTTCATTTTTTGTTAAGGGGATATAATCACGAAGCTCTTTCACCCAATTACGAATAACATTAGGGGACTCATTTAACAAATTGGCTATTTCTTTTATCGTAAATTCAATTGGTGCTTGATTATTATCAAACTTTCCCTCACTTTGATAATCACTTTTATCCATGTTTACACCCACCTTTAAAACCTATATAAAAACCTGGTTAATTCTAATATTAAGGTTTGATATTCACTTTTATCAAGAATAATACCCTTATAAAAACCTAAGTATTTATCTGGTTACTAATTTATCAATAGAAACAATAATTTTAAAGAAAAAAAGACAAGCCTCATTAGGAAGCTTTATTAACTTCCTGTAGTGGACCTTCTGTTAACCAACAGTTTACCTCGTACTACTAAGTGTTTATGGATGTTTTTACACAACTGTTATAAAGTGGTGCAAAGAGGTGGTTGAGGTGAATTTAGGAGAACAATTGCAGATCTTAAGAGAAGGAAAAAATATGTCTAGAGAAGAATTAGCTCAAGAAATGAATGTTTCTAGGCAAGCCGTCTATAAGTGGGAAAATAATAAAGGTTATCCCGATATTGAAAATCTCATTAAATTAAGCGAATTCTATAATATTACACTAGATGAACTGATTAAAGGAGATCGGCAGTTTCAAAAAAAAATAAACATTGATGAAAAAGAAAAAAAGTTTGAAGAGTTTTCCGATCCTGGATTTTATATAGGGATTCTACTTGTTTTTATAGGGCTCTTTACGGAATTAGGTTCTTTTTCTGTAGGACTTACTATTTTAGGTTTTTTCACTATTGTCTTTTATGATGATTTTAAAAACCTATTTCGGGATTTAAAAAAAGACTTTATAAAGAGGAGCTAGTTATTACTCTATGCTTAGAAAAATTAACGAGATCTGATTTAGATCTCGCTTTTTATTTAGTTATTGAAAAAAGTTAGAAGAGCATAAGGAAAAAGTGCCCCCACTTAATGGATAGGGTTAGGCAGAGCCTAACTTTTCAATGGGGACAAGAAAAACAGCAAAAAAAATATCGACTGTTTCAGCTTAATTCTCTTTATTTACTTTGGTTTTTATGACACTATCTCCTTTCAATGTCATTCAATTTCTCATGCAGCTTGTTATCCTCTTATGAGTGTTGTTTGACTTCTTGTAAATAATCCAACGTAACAACTACATATCGGGTACTTTTTCATGTCATGTGATATAAAAGAAAAAATAAGATGAGAAAACGAGACTTTGTAGGCAAGTTTTTGTATGGCAATTGTATGGCTTTTCTCATTTTCATGCCCCCATAAAAAAGTTAGGCTCTGCCTAACCCCACATACTATATGGGGGCACTTTTTCCTTATGCTCTTCTTCTTCAAATTCAAATAAAAAAGATCTTCTTCGCGAAGATCTATCATTAGTTTGTTCGATCGCAAGAACAATTACATTTTTTACAATGGATACACGTATGCCAGGATTAAGTGTAATTATACGTGGAGTCGGGCACCCTCTTGTATGAATCGTTACAGTCATAGTTCTACCAGTGTTTCTCAAATCCAATAAAGTTTTATTGTGATTACAAGTAAAATCTTCAAAAACAGTCTCAGTAGAACCACCTGGTAAATCTAATAAATCAGTTACAGTATTAAATGTGTGTACTGCACTAAAACATTCACTTTTTTGAACATGGTTACAACACAAATTTAACTCTTGATCGCAAGTGCAACACTTCCTTTTATCCTCATCCTCACAACAAATACAAAATGTTTTTTCCATACTATATTCAAGTAAAGCTTCATTTCCAGAGCCAAGGTTTGCCACAACTAGGCTTTCGAAATCCTCTACTTGAAATACCCTTGGAATCCCTGGAGGCAGGACAGTTGTAATAGGCTCAGTGCATCCTCTTGTTCGAATAATTACTTGAATCGGTTGAGCATTAAACCCACTTCCACCAGTTCGTGAAGACCTCAATATTAATAAGGTTTTATTGTGATTACAAGTAATATCTTCAATAAGGGTTTGTTCCGGACCACCTACTGGCAAAAATAAACTACCGGTAAATGGATGAGTGTCAATAAAACATTTTTGTGGAACGTGAAAACCAGAATAAACGTTGTCTTCTTTATCAAAACATCTATTTACATCTTGTACTTTTAGATTTTTTAACGGTGTGTATTTTTGGGTAGTCCCACACCTTGTAATAAAAGCTTTCTTATTACCCTTCTTTTTAGCCAAAAAAACACCTCTATTTTTTGTTAATCTATTCATGGAACTCTTTTTTGTATGGGTGTTTAAAAGAGTGCAATAAGTATTTTTAAGGTTATTTAATATACAAATTTAGACTTGCTAAAGGGATAGTAAATAAATGTTCCACACACGGAAATGTATTTACAAAAAACTAAAAAGCTCCCCAATTAGGGAGCTCTTCTTGATTAACATAATCTTCGATATCGGTACTAAACAAGGATCTTGGCTGGAAGATCCTTGTTGCTGCTTGTTCAATTAAAGCGCCCGTTTAACGAATAAAAAGTCCACTGATAATCACGAGGTCTAACGCAATGATTGCTTGAATGACAATGGCTGCGATACTAAGATATAAACCCCAAGTCGCTAATGCTCCACCGCTTTCATTTGTTTCAATAATTTCCTTTTTCGCTTTTCTTGAAAATATAATCCCCGTAATACTAGCAATCAGAACAGCGATAGGCATCGCGATTGACACAATCCCCAAAATAGCAAAAGCGAAAGAAGGTATCACAACCGACAGGACCCCCAAAGTCAAGGAAACAACAGCTTTATCATTGGTCGCATTACCGTTCAACACTTCAGTATTATTCATTTTTTCCCTCCTCTGATAAATTACTTACTAAAATTTTAACATAACTCCTTAACAATATGACCCGATTGCTGAACGAGATCTCCAAAAGTTAGATGAATACTCTATACACCATTAGTTCACATAACCCCACAAGAAGGAAACTCCTAGACCCCTCTACCTCTTGCTAATCAAGGGGTTTCTTTTTCTTCTCTTTGGATTTATTATGGAGGATTTTATACATCCTTGTTTTATCAACGTTTCTTATTTTCCAACCAACCCGTTCGCTGCATAAAGAAAGGGGTTTTATGCACTTAATCCCTTTAAGATAATCTTTTTCGAGTATCTAAATCTTAAGAAATAAAATCTATCAAGAAGAATAAAAAGAACAAGGTTATTAAACAAACTTTGATTCTTGAATGACTATTAATCCCGATCATCAAAAGACACAGGAGAGTAAAAAGGAAAAAACCCAAGTAATCTAGTGAACCTTTGAAAGGTCCATAATTGTCTAGAAAAAGCGTTAAAATCGCCAAAACGGCTAAGAGAATAATCAGTACATTTTTATTTCTTAATAAAATGTTCATTCGATTCGTCACCGTTCTTCCTGTTTATATTCAGTCGTATCCTTCAAAGAAATTGTTTATTAATAGCCTATCTGGTCTTCTTCAGAATGGAAGTATGGAATGCCGTGACCATTCAGCAGGACGGCAGACAGCCAACTGATGGCTGCAGATAAACGTGCTCAACAGTATTGTTTTAAGTATTAATTTACATTTGATTGACTATCTAATTTACTCTGTTTTCGTATTTAATGTTTCCTTAGTGACGCTCTTGTTGCCTTAAAGGCAACTTTAACATCCTTAAAGGCTCCTGGTTTTTAAACAGGGCCATTAAGACTCCATGTAGGCCTTAAATTGTGTAAAGATTGGATCGTTGTTCATGATTTCTCTTCGTTTTTCAATGGTCATCATGTTTCGCAGCGTGCCAAAGAAATAGGCATTAAAAGAGCCATTAATACGTCTGTGTTTGTGAGAGAAAATGGCTTCTTTAAAAGCTTGGACAACTAAATCTGTTAATTCCTCTAAAGGCGTGTCTAAACGAGTGATACGATAAGCCAGCATGGCTTTTCCCCATAGCTTATAGATTTCCTTTGCTTGTCCAAAGAATGGTTTAACGGCCAAAATAAAGCTTTTTGGAATATGAGAAGGAGTAAAGCTTTCATCTAAAACGGGTTCTTCCTTACGTATGTATTTATTAAAAGATTTTTTTAATGGTAATGAATAGGTAGGAACTTTTTTCAACTCTTCGCCCTTAGAGCCACAAGGGATTTCAGCGTTTTCTGTTTGGAAATCTGCTTGGAAATCACTTAAATTTAGCAGTTCTTCCCAGTACGAAAAATACGGGTGGTCCACAAATAAATGGACCGGGGCACTCCGTCCATTTTGCTTCGTGGATCTCCGATACACGGTAAATAGCACACCATGTTCACGTAGCTTCTTTGCTACGTTGCGTATTGTTCTATCAGATATATCGTGTCGATCAGCTAAATAGTCGTCTTTTGCGAAGAAAAAGCCACGCTCTGAAGACAGCCAGCACATCATGTCGATGGCCTGGCGTGTTTCTTTCTTTAATCGATAATACGAATCGCCGTACACCTCTTCTACGACTTTCAATAACTTTAATTTCATAGATTGTTGCTCTTTTTGATTGTTGGCATATGGCTTGTAGCTCATCATTTGTTTAAATTCTTCATTGGATAACATTCTGCTTACGGTCATGGGTTTCGTCTCCTTTAGAGAAAAACAAAAAAGACGTGTTTACCGCGTAAATCGGTAAACACGTCCTTTGACTTTCTGTAAAAGGTAGACTTTTCCCTTGAAATTTACGTTTATTTATCGTAAGATACAGGCATAAATAAAGTAAGACGGGTAAAAGCAAGTGTTTACCGTGGGTGGTTCACGGTGGACGGTTATAGAGGACGGCCATCCTACTATAACGCGCTTTTGCCTTTTTTATTTTCCGTTCGATTTAATTGACTCTATTTATAGCAAACTTTCAAAATTTATACAAGTCATGATACTCTCTATAAAATTATTTTTATTTATCTGTCGTAAGAAAATACGGGCCACACTCGCTTTCATGTGTCATAATGAACGTCCATTGACCCTCCCAATCCATTACATAAAGATCCCCGTAATACATATGATCACGAATATATGGTAGTTCTTCAACTGTAAGCAATTGGGCAGTATTAAGAAGATACGCTTCATCTATGAATTGATAAAAGATTGTACATTTATGTTTTGATTGCTCTTTAAACGCTGCTATTGCTTCTTCTTTTTCCAGACATTCCACTTCTTCGGAAGCACATAAATACCATAAGAAGCCATCCATTCCAATTAGTTTTTGCTCTTCAGTTGTAAGGTGACTTGCAAAATGTTTTTTCCATTGCTCCCGTAAATAATTTCCCCATTTAGGTATCTCTACGGCTTTTAATACTTTGTGCCTCAATGTTATGCTCCTTGACCATCATTTTTCTATTACTCTTCTTACTTTTTCACAGAAAAAATTCCTCTAATGCTCTATCTACCATTTCATCATTAATGCCAATATACCGCAAGGTGATTGAGAGAGATGAATGGTCAAAGATTAGCTGCAATATCCCTGCATCTTGTTATTTTCTTATCTTCCTAAAAAAACTAAAAATTAAAACCAAGGTCAATAATACAGGAATCAGTATAAGCCAATGACTATAAGCAGCAGAGCTCAATTCATATAGACCGTATAAGTAAATAACCATCCAAGCAACAGAAACCAAAATAATAGATTCTTCTACAAAACGCATGAAAAGCCCTCCTCTTCCGATTGGAAAATATTTGAATTTTAACCATTTGATTGGTATACTTGAATTGTGATTACAAAAAGTTCAAAAAACGGAGGATAAAAATGCTAAAAAAACTTTTAATGTTGTCTTTTGTATTTATTTTTTCTCTTGCTTTATTAAGCCCTTCAGCAAATGCAGAAAAAAATGATGTAACTGATTCGGTAATGAATGACAAAAACAATGACGCAGAATATTTCATTGTAGATGAAGATGGAAATACTCTTATGTTTGAAAATAAAGAAGATTATGACAAATATAACTCCACGATGCACAATTCACCTAATAACCCTCCAAATTTGTCTACTAACGATGCTCCAACTAACAGTGAAATCACACCTTATGCTTATAAGGAAACAAAAACGCTTATTTCTTCAACCCGAAAAAACAATTTATGGGTAGGTTACCATTCTGGAACTCCTAACTGGAGCAAAGCAAGCCGTTACACATTACAGAATGGAAAAACATACTCTGTCAACGGTTCATATACTTATGAGGGTGTTCGTTTAGATATTGGATTCTCTTATTCGAAAAGTGTAACGACTACAATACCTGCAGACTCCAAAAGATATAGCAGATTAGGAGTTTGGGGAGACTTCACTTTCAAAAAATACAAGATTACTGTACATGATCCTATTGGGAAATGGAGTTATTATAAGGCAGAAAAAACGAGACACAATTATTATATACAACCAAAATACAAATAAGGTAATATATGGTTTTAATTATTATTTATTAACTCACATGATTAATTACTAAGTCAAACGAAATCTATCATGCTCTAATTCATGATGGATTTCGTTTTAGTTTATAAACCAAAGGTTTTGGAGCAACAATATTCTAATTCTTCTCATATTGTTACTGGCCTTGCAGATAGAACATTCGTGTGGATGAACGAAGAATTCACATTTATATCCAAAAAAGTTTTCACTGCTGTAAATTGTGAATACTTTTTCAAATGGTTATCTTCAATTCTTTGAACGATTTTATCATCCTCAACAGTTTAGATGAATCTTTACAAAGAGAAATCCTCCAGAACTCGATCTACCATTTCATCATTAATACCAATATACCGAAGCGTAATCGATGGAGAGGAATGGCCAAAGATCTGCTGCAACATCGCCACGTCCTTCGTTCGCTGGTAAAAATGATAGCCGAACGTTTTCCTCAT
>NZ_JBIQDP010000052.1:0-9850 GCF_045370945.1 Pseudobacillus sp. 179-B 2D1 NHS | reverse complement strand
GAATGGCCAAAGATCTGCTGCAACATCGCCACGTCCTTCGTTCGCTGGTAAAAATGATAGCCGAACGTTTTCCTCATGGTGTGGGTGCCAATGGCCCCTTCCACCCCGCACACGCGAGAAGCCTCGTTAATGATCCTCCAAGCCGTTTGACGTCCAATGGGTACTTTCCCCTTCCGAGACGGAAACAAGGGGTCAGAATCGGCCATATGGCGCGTATATTTCTCGATTTCTTGTTTTAACGCCGCCGACATTTTGATTTTTCGTACATTCCCCGTTTTTTTCTCGCGAATCCGCAAATGTTCCGTATTTCGGACATCCATCACCCGTAACGGCAGAATGTCGCTGATCCGCAGGCCGGAATTGATGCCAAATGTAAATAAAAAATAATCTCGGTACGATTGATGCAATAAGTACTCTTTGATCATCCGGATTTTTTCAGGATCCCGGATCGGTTCGACACTATTTTGTCCTTGTTTGTTGGTCATATCGGGTTGCCTCCAGTTGCTATAAAGATCGATTATGTCTTATTCAACACAACTATATCATTCAATATGTCGCATTGAAACCCCTGCTAGGGGTTGACACCAAAGAAAAAAACCTTGGTAGACAAGGGTTTTCGTAGGGAAAGAAGGGGGGGAGCAATGCAACATAATCACTATTATGTTGCATTAAAGTCTCTTACTTACTAACTTTTTATACAAAATAATAACAAGTCCACATATTATAGCCACGCCTAAATAAGAAATAAATAAAAACCAAGGACTACCTTTCACAATTCCTCCAAATGCTACTTCATTTTGAAGATACTCAACATTTTCGAAGGCATTCGTTACATCCGGTGTATATAGTCTAGTTTTCATATAACCTATTAAGATAGGGGAAAGTATATATATCACGTGGATAATGAAAGATCCGAACAACGCTTGAATGAACGTCTTCAATAGAGCCACCTCTCAAGTTTCTTTCTATATATTCAAGTATTATCACACATATCTACCAATCTTACCTGTTTCCTATTAGCCGTCCTTGTGGCTAAAAACCCCACGTTACATGGAAGATGTTATAATGGTGCCTATAATCCGTTACAGAAAGGATGTAGCGTTATGGATGAGTTACAGCAATCGATTAAAAGGCTCTATTCTCCGGGAGAAGTAGCGTTACAGTTAAATGTTGAAAGGCAAACCATCACTAAATATGCTCGGTTATTCGAAAACGCTGGATTTGTCTTCCATAAAGATGAAAAAGGAAACAGAGGATACACCGATATAAACGTTATGATGTTCAAAGATTTAATCACTCAGAGAAACAAGCCAGGTATAACTCTTGAATCGGCAGCAAAGTCAGTAGCAGCAATATATAAAGAGAAGTCTATAACTGATACCGTTACAACCTTCCCTGCTGAAAATGAGCGTTATAACAACGTTATAGAAGAGAAGCTAGATATGCTTATGCTAGCTTTTCAAAAACAACAGGAATTGATCGAAAATCAAAATAAAATGATTCAATCTTTACAAAGTGATATTCAGAAACAAAACCATTACATAGACAACTCTTTAAAAGAACGCGATAAACAACTATTGGAAAGTATGAAATCACTCCAAGAACAAAAGAAGGAACAAGTCGAATCTATAAAGCAATTGGCCGCAGCAAAAGAAGAAAACAACCAGAGAAAAAGCTTCTTTGCACGCTTATTTGGAAAGTAAAAAGCCTTCTGACCCCAGAGGGCTGGGTCATTTTGCAGAGGAAGAGAAGGGGGAGTAATACCATTAAGCGCTTAATTATTTCACTGATGATAGGTTTATTGATTTTATCTGCTTGTAGCAAAGAAAATATAAACTATTTTCCTTCGAAGGAAGAGGCCTTGGAGGAATTCATTCAAAGCGAAGGAATTAAAGGGATTATTGACTTGATTACAACGATGAACGATGAAAAATTATTAGTAATTCAACAAGATACGAATAATTATTTTGTAGGTGAACTGTTGGAAGATAAAAAGGGCTTCGCTGTTAACAAAATATCAGACAATGTTGTCATGGAATTGGGTGGGGGTTGGGAGTTAAAAACAATTGCCAATCATAAATACACAATCTACTTCGAGAAAGAGCAAAAAAATCAGAACTTCTTCCCTTTATCGAATGGAGATTATTATATCTCACTTGTAGAAGGACATCAGATAAAAGAGGAAGACCCGATTTTCACAAATTCAATTAAGGATATTAAGGCGATAAAAGATTAATTTGGTAATCGTTAGAGAAGGTTATTTAATCACCTATATTCCAGAATCGGGCGCTTTTGCTTAACAAGCCAAATTAAAAGTCGTTTCCTTAGCGTACAGGGATTCGACTTTTTTAGGTTGAAATTTGCTTAGCGTACAAAATTTCCAAAATGTTGGCGGTACCCCAGGCAGAGAAAAATTAAAAAAATTTTTGGACCAGGCTGTTTTGGAATTAAAAAGCTCTGTATCAACATCAACTAAATAAAGCTAGTCTGAAGCTAACAATCATTCGAGCATAGCGACAATCATTTTAGGTATGAAATTTTGAAAAAAGGAATACTTAAAATGAACAGGTTGTAGGAAGAATTCTCACCAAGACAAAAACAATGTTTTTGGGGTTTGTATATACAAACCCGTAGCTTGCCCCCTATGCTGTTCTACAAGTTTAATTTTAAAAGTACGTGGAGAATTGTGAGTCATGGTATGAGGTATTCATCTAGCCTTAGAGAACTTCTTTAAATGCTTTGAAGAGTAAAATAAAGAAGAAGAGCATAAGAGAAAAATGCCCCCACTTAACGTGTGGGGTTAGGCAAAGCCTAACTTTTCAATGTGGACAAGAAAACAGCAAAAAAATACTAAAACAATAACCTACAGCCAAAGAATACCGGCTGTTTCGGCTTGATTTCTCTTTATTTATTTTGGTTTTTATGACACTATCTCCCTTCAACGTCATTCAATTTCTCATGCAGCTTGGTACCCTTTTATGAGTGTTGTTTGACTTCTTGTAAATAATTCTCTTGCTGCTTTTCTGCCTTGTAAATAATCCAACATAACAGCTACATATCCGGTACCTTTTCATGTCACATGATATGAAAACAAAAAGAATCAATTAAAAGAAAATAGTATTAATACCGCAAAGAATAAGATATTAAAGAAAAAATAAGATGAGAAGACGGGGTTTTTCGGGAAAGTTTTTGTATGGCTTTTGTATGGCTTTCCTCTTTTTTGTGACCCCATTGAAAAGTTAGGCTCTGCCTAACCCCACACGTTAAGTGGGGGCATTTTTCCCTTATGCTCTTACTTGCTTTCCAAGTATCAAATCTTTCAATTAATTTTTCAAAGACATATGCCTTCGGCACTTTATGAATCTACGAGTTATACTGTTTAAAAAGGAGTTTTTCATTTGAAAACAAAAATACTTGTTATTGTTCTATGTATTCCACTGATTTTTCTCGTAGCTTGTTCAACGGATAGCCAAATTTCAAATGATGTAAATGCTACAACTAAAGAGAGTAATGACTATGCAAGAGAGATTGCTTGGGATTTCATTAAAGAAATGGCTTGGGATGATCTCGCTAAAGAAGAGTGGCAAAGTGCGAAAGTAACAAAAATGATTGCTGATGATGATCATCAATTCTTAGGTAAATCTTATAAAGATAATTATGAAGGTAAGGAAGTATTATTGGTTTCTTTTGAAGGTACACCTTCTATATTAATCGATCCAAATACCAACAAAGTAATCGGCTATAAGTCATTAGAAAATCCTCCTGTAAAAGGTTATATTGTTGATAAGAGTAAAGATGAAGTATGGGTGATTTCCGAGATACAAAAAGAAGAAATAGTAGGTAAGAGTGAGAAAGAATTGTATGCTCTTGTGATGAGTGAAAAGTATCACGGTAAAGGTTATATGGTTGATACAAAAGATATTGATAAAGAGACTGTTTCCTCTCTTCAAGTCGGTCAAAAAGTCAGCGTGAATTATGATGTATTTGGGAATTCAGCTCCACTGCATGCACATGCTACCAATATAAAAATTGTAAAAGAATAAAATTAACATTACTCCAATTAGAATTTCTCCAGATTGAGATCACCTACTTTATTGGCGAATACGTTATACAATCCTAGTGCATATAACCTCACATTATAGGCACTGAAAAAGGATCTCCATTAGAGATCCTTTTAATTTATATTTGATTATACATCTTGTCCAACGATAATTTTCCACTCTTTTCCCTTTTGCTGAATTGGGAATGTATGCTTGCTTAAATTCCCGTTTTCAACAAATTCGACAGTAGCTTTAAACTCAGTTTCACTTACCTTCTTAAGGTTCACTATCTTAGTATCAGTAACATTTTGTTCAGAAAAAAGGATCGAGTATTGTTCCTTTTGATTTTCTTTATCTGGAAATCTTAAATCATCAGCATATTTTGTCGCTGCTGAAATATTCTTTGTTTTTATGGCTTCCAAATAATCAAATACAATACTTTCAATCTGAAGCATTGTATGTTCTTCCTCTACTTCTTGTAAGTTTCTTTTCAAAATTTCTATATTGTAATGGTTCAAGTCCGATTTAGATACATTTTCTTTTAAGTATTTCTGTAGTTCTTGTTTACTTTTGGCTTCGTCCATTACAATCCGGATCGTTGGGTCTGTATTACCTATTTCAAAGCTGAATAAACCATACTCATCAAATCCAGTGTTTAAGACAGATGCGATACGATCGGATCGAGTTTTTCCGTCATTGCTGGTAGAAACATCATCTTTGTTGCTGTAAACATTAAATACTATAACAAAGATAACAACTATCATTAAAACAGAAATAAACTTTTTCATTACATTATCTCCCTTCTAATGATACTTTACCATAATAACCCAATCGTTTATCAAACTATTTTGCCACTTTTAATTTAACAAGATCTCCAAGTATCACATGCATACTTTATACAAACCTAGTTCACATAACTTCACATTATAGGCATTAAAAAGCCCGATTGCTTAAAAGGATGGAGGCTTGAAATCCCACTTTCAAACTCATCAGTCTTTTGAAGTCCTCTTTAATTCAACGAAGTTCATTTTTACCTCCGAATTATTATTTTCTCTCCAAACAATAAAAAAAAGGAGCTTGGGCTCTTTGTCAGAGTACTCACAGTCATCCTTACATTCCCAATAAAAATAACCATGTTTATCAAATATAGGAGGACCTGCCGTAAAGTGTTCTGGACGAATATTAAAATCTGCATTTTTAATAGTGGCTTTTCCTTTATATTGAATTTCCCCCTTATAGCTTGCATTTAGTCCAACTAATTCAGAGTTGATTTTAATTAACCAGTTTTCATTTTCACCTATATAGGCTACAGTTCGCGTTTTAATTACCACTTCATGAACCGATACAACTAAGGCCAAAATAATCAATGACAAAACTAGCCTTTTCTTTTTCATAAGGGAACACCTCTACAAAAGAAAATGTAAAACCCAAGGAAAATATAATTTATTTAAATTATGAAAGGCTGCAATTTCCCTATTCCTTTTTTTCTTAATGATTGATTATATGGCCTTTTGATTGAATAAGACGTCTGGGTGTTAAATGAATAATCTATACAGCTTTCGTTGACATAACAACACAACAAGGAAGCTCCCACAAAGAAAAACCCCTTATCTCCCAAGGGGTTTCGTTTTGTTCTCTATATTTTCTCTATACAAGTTTTTATAAACCCTTGATAGATTGGCATTTCTAGTGTTCAAACAAGCCTCGTTGCTGCATAAAAAACTGCATAAAAACGACTAACTTTTCTTCATCAGTTATCCCTTACTCTTTAAATTATAGAAACATCTACTCTGGTTTTCGAATGTGCAAAGACAATCTTTTTTGCTGTCCAGAGGTATGTTTCCTTTGTATTTTTACTTTGTACATTTTCTGATCCGCCACATGGAGAAGTTCATCTAATGAGTTCCCTTCTTCTGGGTAGAGGGCATACCCAATGGAAACACCTATCTTCAAAGGGATTTTAGCCTGATGTATATGCTCAAGTATTTCTTCCTCCAACCTGTCTATTAAATGTTCTGCCTTCTCATGGGTACATCCAAGAGATATGATGACAAATTCGTCCCCACCCCAACGGGCCACAATATCAGATTTTTGAGTATGATCCAACAAAAGCATAGCTAGCTTTTTTAAAGTATAATCTCCTGTCTTATGACCAAATCGATCATTTAATTCTTTGAAATTATTGACGTCCAATATAAAAACAGCTAAAGAAGAGTGAATCCGGGCTGATTTTGCTTTGAGTTTCGTGAACCTCTTTAAAGCAAATCTTCGGTTGAAAAGCTCCGTTAAGTGATCGTGATTAGCATAAAAATTCATTTTGTCATATTGCCATCCAATAAACAATGCAATGATCGATGCAATAAGGCCTCCGACAATCTCTCTAGGAATTGATTCTCCTAAAAAGAGAATTTGTATAAATGAAAAGGCTAGAACAATGCTTATAAAACTAATCCGTCCAGTGTATTTCATGAAATTATCCTCTTTTTTCTTTTTTTTGTAAATTTACACGAATAATATCATAAAAAAAAACAATAACGCACCTTCACTTGGAATTTAATTTTCAATAGTTCTTTTCTTTCTACGTTCCTAAAACTATTCTTCACTTTATTCTCTCTTGTCCTTTTCCATCTTCTCTTCCCGATCTTCCTCTCTTACCCTCCACACTCGCTCTTCTACCCACATTACACCCACTTAACTACCTACTCCCTAACTCTTCCCCGCCTGCCAGCACTCACTACCTATCCAACTTCATGAGGAAAGGTAAGTGGGTTATTTACCTATAGTCCTGCCGAATGGTCACGGAATTCCATACTTCCATTCCGTGACCATTCGGCAGGACGGCAGACAGCCAACGGATGGCTGCAGATCAATAACCAGTGCCCGTCGGGCCAGGGAGAGAAAAGCCAAAAGTGAGTAAATTGGATGTAACCGTGCTTAACAATATTGTTTTAAGTATTAATTTACATTTGATTGACTATCTAATTTACTCTTTTTTCGTATTTAACGGTTCCTTAGTGACGCTCTTGTTGCTTAAAGGCAACTGATTTTTAAACAGGGCCATTAAGACTCCATGTACGCTCTAAATTGAGTAAAGATCGGATCGCTATTCATGATCTCTCTTCGTTTTTCAACGGTCATCATGTTTCGCAGCGTGCCAAAGAAATAGGCGTTAAAAGAGCCTTTAATATGTCTGTGTTTATGAGAAAAAATCGATTCTTTAAAAGCTTGAATGACTAACTCTGTTAATTCCTCCAAAGGCGTGCCTAAACGAGTGATTCGATAAGCCAGCATGGCTTTTCCCCATAGCTTATAGATTTCCTTTGCTTGTCCAAAGAACGGTTTAACAGCCAAAATAAAGCTCTTTGGAATATGAGAAGGCGTAAAGCTTTCATCTAAAACAGGTTCTTCCTTACGTATATATTTATTAAAAGATTTTTTTAATGGTAATGAATAGGTAGGAACTTTTTTTGCCTCTTCGTCCTTAGAGCCATAAGGGATTTCGGCGTTTTCTGTTTGGAAATCTGCTTGGAAATCACTTAGATTTAGCAGTTCTTCCCAGTATGAAAAATACGGGTGGTCCACAAATAAATGGACTGGTGCACTCCGTCCGTTTTGCTTCGTGGATCTCCGATACACGGTAAACAGCACGCCATGTTCGCGCAGCTTCTTTGCTACGTTGCGGATGGTTCTGTCAGATATATCGTGTCGATCAGCTAAATAGTCATCTTTTGCGAAGAAAAAGCCACGCTCTGAAGACAGCCAGCACATCATGTCGATGGCCTGGCGTGTTTCTTTCTTTAATCGATAATACGAATCACCGTACACCTCTTCTACTACTTTTAGTAACTTTAATTTCATAGATTGTTGTTCTTTTTGATTTGTAGCGTGTGGCTTGTAGCTCATCATTTTTTTGAATTCTTCCTTGGATAACATTCTGCTTACCGTCATGGGTTTCGTCTCCTTTAGAGGAAAACAAAAAAGACGTATTTACCGCGTAAATCGGTAAACACGTCCTTTGACTTTCTGTAAAAGGTAGACTTTTCCCTTGAAATTTACGTTTATTTATCGTAAGATACAGGCATAATAACGTAAAAAGGGTGAGAGCAAGTGTTTACCGTGGTCGTGTCACGGTGGACGGTTATAGGGGACGGCAATCCTACTATAACGCGCTTTTGCCTTTTTTACTTTTCCGTTCGATTTAATTGTCTTTATTTATAGCAAACTTTTCTCAATTCTACAAGTTAATTACTCTTAAAATTTCAAGAAGCAAAAAAACTAAGTTATTTTTTGCGGTCTGCACTTATATTGGATCGCATTACTACATTTTGAAGGATACCTACCGAAACCATAAGTAATAACAGAGAAGAACCTCCATAGCTAATAAAAGGCAAGGTAATCCCTGTTATAGGGATTAGTCCAACTACTCCTCCTGCATTAATAAATACTTGAATGCCAATCATAGAAGATATGCCAATTATCAATAGTGATCCAAAAGGATCTTTACAACGTGCAGCTAATATATAACTTCTTAAAACAATAAAACTTAAGCCTCCCAATACAAAAGAAACACCAAAAACACCGAGTTCTTCTGCTATGATAGCCAAAATAAAGTCCGTGTGAGATTCGGGAAGATATCCATATTTTTGAAAACTTTGTCCGAGACCTTGACCGGAAAGCCCTCCTGCGCCAATGGCTATAAGAGAATTAGCCAACTGATATCCAGCGTCTTCTTGAGTCTCAAAAGGTTCTATTAGACTGGTAAAACGCGATACCCGTTCCTCTGAAAGAATCGATTGTATATTTCCAGATATAATTACTAAAAAAAACATTATGATTACACTAACTATTAATAAGCTAAAAAGTTTGCTTAAGCTTTTTAAAGACATTCCAGAACAAATGATTATCGAACTAGCGATCATTAAAATAATAAGGGCAGTACCATAATCAGGTTGCATTGCAATTAAGAAGCAAATGGCCATTAGAAGTATTAAAGGAGGAAAAACGGCTTTATCTATTTGATTAATTCTGTTTTGTCGTTTTCCAAAAATAGCTGCTAAATAAATGATAATAGTCAGTTTTGAAAACTCACCAGGTTGAATAACTCTTGTTCCAATCTTAATCCAACTTTGAGCGTTTCCGGCAGTGTGCCCAATGATAAAGGTAAGAATAAGTAAAGCTACTGTTCCCCCTGTTATCCACATCAAAAAGTCTTTTCCCTGGTATGCTTTGTAAGGAAAAATCATAGCAACCAACATACCAAAAAAGCCAATAATCAAAGCACTTTTTTGTTTCTGGTAAAAATAATCAACTGGGAAATCATAACGCGCAACGGCCGATATCATGCTCGAACTATAGACCATTATTAAACCAAATAGGCATAACGCTATTGTTGTAAAAAAAATAGGGAAGTCATAAACCCTCAGCATCTTTTTCAAATAATTAATCACCTCTTTCTTTTTATACCTAAGACAATTAACCATAAAATTACCTTATTGAGAAAAAATTGCCAACAATTCAAAATAACACACACTTTTTTCACAGTCAATTTCCAGTTTATTAAATTAATTACATGAACCCCAAAACCAGTGGATTATCGTTACAAGCATTTGAATAGTAAGTGAACGCAATATTGACGTATTTAAAAATTATAGACTTTAAAGCGAAAATTCTTCTAATACTCTGTCTACCATTTCATCGTTAATGCCAATATACCGAAGTGTAATCGATGGAGACGAATGGCCAAAGATCTGCTGCAACATCGCCACGTCCTTCGTTCGCTGGTAAAAATGATAGCCGAACGTTTTCCTCAT
>NZ_JBIQDP010000051.1:0-9909 GCF_045370945.1 Pseudobacillus sp. 179-B 2D1 NHS | reverse complement strand
ATATATTGAGGATCAAATTAGAAAGACAGCTTAAGACTTAACTTTTTTGTGTCCAAATTATTGACTCAAATCCAAACATTAATTCGTCTTGAAAATGCACCAATTAAATCAATATAAGTCTATGAAAAATGGATAACTAAATTCCGTTCTATATTGAATAATAACTTCAATTGGTGCCTCATTATTCTCTTCTGTACTCAAAGCATCTTCCTCTTTAACTAACCCTTCGTACCAGATTTGGTTTTTACTGTTCTTCTTTAACTCTTCTGTACCTTCGAAATATATTTCAAAGTCTTTTGATTTATAATGTTCAAAAATTGCTTTTTCGCTCAATTTAGTTAATATTCTTATGTTTACAACAACAGTTGGATAACCTCCGCTCCCCCACGGACCGCCTCCATAGAGAACTCCATAATCAAAATCTTGTTCTATCACTTCTGTTTTTTCAGGTAACTCAAAGTCCAATAGTCTGTTTGCATATTTCTTAGCATAAACATATTCCTGTCCAACAAAAACATAAAACAAAAATAATATGCATATCGCTACAAAGACAAACGGAACAGTTATTAATACTTTTACGACGCGTTTCACTAAAAACACCACCTGTTTCCTTAAAGAACCTGCTCCATTAGTCGAATAAAGAAAAAGGGCTTGCATCAGCCACCCCATCTTTAACATAAGCACCCGTTAGTCAAATAAGAAATAGATAACTTTATTGTATTCGTTAGAAAAAGTATGCCGTAAAAGATGCCGCTACAGGGATTTTAATAGTAGTAGGTAGCAAATCTATCATCGTAAAGTAATCACCTTTAGGCACATCTGTACGATAACTGTAATCTTCGGTTTGTAGATCTACTTCTATCATAAATATCTTCTCATTCGGATTGACACCAGAAAGTGCTACATAAATCCCATCATCCCTTGCAACAGCTGTACGCCCATAGTACGACTTAAGCATATCTGGTTCCTATCCTTCTTCTTTTTTTATAGAAATAACTGTATTTCCGAATTTAATTAAACCTTTATTCTTTAAGTAAATTGGCTTTATCTTATTTTCACTAAGGCTATTGGTGTCGGTGTTAGAAATCGATTCTGTAGAAGAATGAATTCTCTTATAAATGAAAGAGAACTTTTTCTCGTACAATTTAGCCTCAAAGATACGATTCTCATATCTGTTATCTGGATCTTCTAGAAATCCTCCTGAAATGCCTAAAATATATCTATCATCATTCTTTATTAAACTAAGATCTCCATACTCCAGGCTTTGAGAAAATACCGAGAAGAATATTAACCCGATAAAAAGGAAAGAGGAAATAAATAGCAGCAATTGAGTTATTGTCCTTTCTCCTAATAAAAGAGAAGAGACAACAAAAAAAGGTACTAATAATAGAAAGTCAAGCCAAGCAAGAGATTGGTAAAGGTTCTCTTTATAAAAAAATAAATAGTCCTGAGAAGAACTAATCATTATAACTCTAATAACGAAATATGAAAGCAATACAAAGAAGGAAATTTGCAGCCACTTCTTTTTCATCAATAACACTCCTTTACCGGATTACATTGTATTTTAATAAAATAAATAAGATTAAACCGAAGATAAATACATTTGTCCATACAAGGCTGGTTCTAATTTGCTGTTGGTTTGGAATAAAGTTTGATCAAAAATATCCCTCAAACCCGTATTTTAAATTAAATAATAAGAACCCGTTTTGAAAAAGATTGATCAAAACGGGCTAAGTCCTTGCTAGCTACTATACAATTTTTATAAAAAAGTTTGATCATTTTTTTAGCTATATCTTCCGCAATAGCGCCATTTAATCGAATAAACCACTAATTATTTTAGCTCTCGAAAATCTTCGATTGTAAAGTACACTACCTCTTCTCCACGCAAAATGAGCTTTTGCACAACACCAGTAGTCCGTAGCTCTGTGTAATCAACTTCAGTTGGACTCATCTTGAAGGGCTCGACGGCGTTCATGCAGCACCAGTAGGATAATCATCCCCATTATTACACCTAAGACGATGCCTGCCTGTGTGGTCAACAACCATGCTAATGGGTACTCTGGGGAGGGTGGTACACCGAGTCGAACTGAAGATAAGGCGGAATAGAGGTTGTTGGAGAACAAAGCTCCCGATGAAATCCATGCCGCTGCCATAGGGGGTAGAAACCACCTCGATCCACGGCGGGATGATACCACCAGTATGCCCCATGCACCAGCAAAGGACCACACGCCTGTACTCAATGACAGCAGGCGCCACCACACATCGCGTTCACCCATGGTTGCCGGGTCGATGCCGAAAGAGCCGCCAACCGCCCAAAACACCTTGATGACACCGAGCAGAAAGCAGCCGGCAGCGACGATCCTAGCCAAGATAATCTGCAGTTGTAAAGTATTGCCCGGCAACTCCTTGTAATCGGTTGTGCCACTCAGCGCTTCTGGCCAACGAGCCATTGCGTACCCCGCCAATGCAAGCGGCAGGAAAATGCCGATCCCGAAAAGTGAGATCATGACGAAGAGCTGCTCGTATACCCAGAAATTGGCAGCACCTGCTTCTTGATCCCGGATCATAGCTGCAGGGCCCAGAACCGGTGCAATCAGCAGCATCGGAACGAGCAAACCGGTACCAACCCAAATAGGTAGAGCAACCAACCACGCAGGTAGCCGCTCCCCCCATGGTCTGCAAAACGCCATTGCAAGAAGGATACCAATCGCAGCGAGAACCGCGGTTACTGCGTTTATAATGCGCCAGCTAGCGCCACCCATTTGCTCGGTTGGAAGGAAGAGACCAAAAGTCCATACGATTTTGATCAGGAGGTAAGGTGTTACTGCTATTGCGGCACCATAACCGCAAATTCTACGCAACCTCATCAATCTTGAGGCCTTCCTCTCTGCACTAATTGTCATCTTCTCATCTCCTCTACAAGGTTCTAACTCACTTTGTTTCATAATTATTTATTCACAACTATCCTAATGCCTTTAACTCTTTTAAACTTTCTTGTACAGCTTGTTGAGTGACAGTAAAGTTGTTTAAAAAATCAAATCTTTATGCCACAATCACGCCCTATTGCTTAATAAGATCGTTTAACTAAAGGTAACGACGAACTTTTTTACAGTATTGTTTATATTCTTCACCGTAAATCTTCATCAATGATTGTTCCTCAAGAAGTACTTGCCGATTAAAAAGCCAATAACCTACAATCAAATATAATAATAAAATCCAATTCGGGTAAATGAAAAATTCTCCTAATAAGACTAAACCAAAAGCAGTATATATCGGATTTCGACTTATGGCAAAAGCTCCAGTTGTAATTAAAGAACCTGGGTTATCTTCATCTATTCCCACCCTAAAGCTTTTCCCGAATGAAATTAAGCTGTATAGGAATAGTGAAAGACCGAGTAAGCATAAGACTACCCCGATCCAGCCAACGGATTCATTTCTAAACAGTTCTGTTCCCAAACGTGGTAGGTTAATGATATTGGAAAAAATCACATAAAATAATAGCACAGCAAATGGAGGTATAATGAAATCTCTTCTGTCCATTTCGCCAAATTTAAAGGCTTTAATGCCAAGTTTTTTTAATTGTATTGAACGAATGATTACCATCGTTATCAACAAAACTATTGTAATAACGGCAATAGATTCTTGCATACTGAACCACCCTTAGTTTACTATTTTTATCTTGTCCTCTTCGTTTCTCCTTTAAATCTTATTCCGTCAAATGGCCCGTTCGTTGAATATCATAACAGCTATTTTAGTTTTAAATGACTTTATTATGATTTAAACAACTTTATTATCATTACACAACATAAATTTGCCGGATCGGCTGTCCTCTCCAATATGTCTTAAACAGTTTTTCAAATTGAGTATTCAGGTCTTTCGTGCAGTTTGTCTGTCTAGACAGTTGCATTTGATGTTTAACTCCCCTTTCTTCAATGTCCTGAGCAAGAGTGACTTTTCCTGCTGCTACATGGGGCAAACGAAGTCTCATCGCTACTTCATCGACTATTTCATGAATCACAATCATAATCGCTCGTTCGTTATAATAAGCACGAATTATTATTTGACTTTTAGAAAATAGTTTTTGCGCAAAAGTGAGCTTTTACGAACGACATCTTATCCTTAAAGCGAAAGATTTGTTAAACGATGGTGTGGATTTTTGGGCAAACAAAAAGAACCCTGTCCCATAGAGTCCTTCTAGTATTCCTTCTTTAACTAAAGCCCCATTTACTTTAAGTACATATTTTCACAAACTTATAACAAGGATGCTGCCCCGCCACTATAATAAGAAAAGATAACTGTCCAGAAAAGACAGGTTCAGTAAACCTTGCCACCCAATAACTGATAAGGTTGTTTTTAAAACAATTCAAATGATTAACTTTTATTGATAGCCTTGCGACGTTGAATAAGAAAAGAAATTGAATAAGAAATTATTAAAATCATCCCTATTAGCAAAGCTATAATGAAGCCAAGCATACCCTGTACACCGACCCATCCAATCGTAAATGTAAGAAAAAATAATAAATAACAAAAACCAACCAGAATGATAGCAATAGGAACGTTAAACGGGAAGAAACTTTTCCAACCTACTGCTAAAAAAACGGAAATGCTCAGTATGGTGATCGAGATAATAATATGGAGTGTCCCCCAACGGAATCCCGCACGAGATTGTGCATCTTCACCAAAGGCAGGTGTATTGTATAAATCATATAGTGTGATAATTGCAGTAATAACCGCTGTCAATACAACTAGTATGAAAATACTCCAATTTATAGTGTTCAGGTTTTTATTTTTCATTTAATCTCCTTGACTCCCTCCCGAAATGTCCTACTGACCAAAAAGTAATTGATTCGTTTACTACAACTTCAACAGAAAAGGAACTTCTCCTTCTTCGAGAAAACTGCCCCGTTTGTCCAATAAGAACTTAAACAAAAAAGCGTTCACCCTTCTTAGATCAACGCCTCTGTTAGTTGAAGCATAATTGCTTTTTTAGTCCTCAAAATTTTCATCATAAGGGTTCGCATACAAATCTATATCAAATTCAGCTTTTATACTATTTGCAAATTCAATCTGTTCCTTATCAATATGCAAACCGGGTGTGTATCCACTTTCCATTATTACAACAATGGAAAAATGGCATTCCAATTCATACTCCATTTTCAACTGATTTATTAAAGCTGCTTTATTTTTTAACCGTCCTAAAATTTGGTCCATTTGCTCTTTCACATCAAAGGACTCTTGGTAGCCTGTGCTTAATTCCCAAGCTGTTTCTAATCGATAATGATTTTTGTGGAAGTAATGTTTTGATTAAGGGGCCTTACAATAACATCACCCTTTTTATAGGTTTTTGTAGGTTCAATTTCCAATGTTTCAGTCACATAATCAATTGAAAATTCATCTCCATACAATGTAAAGTAAACCATTACTTGAGTTTTATCCAAATTAAACTTTTCCCTCCGATAATTCTTACTTTCCATTTGTATAGTGATAATGTTCCTTATCTCACGAATGTATAACTCTCACAAACTCATAGGAATTACAAACAACGACCACATCGATACTAAAATACCTGACAGAAGAACAACAACGAAGAGAACCTTCACTCTGTTATCTTTTGCCTCCTTCTTAGCAATAGACATGATTATCATTGCTACCATCATAACGTAGAAGAACCAATTTAAATACGTTGACCACCCAAAAACTGCAACATTACCGAACTCTGTTAGACCATAAATTATAAACCCTAAACCTTGAGCAAATATCCCCTAATAACGAAGCTATTACAAATAATACACAGATTAGTATGATCTGCATCTTTATCTTTACCTATACCACCCCCAACATGCCATATCTTGAAAGATAGTGCTAAAAAATAGCCCAATTAGAACCATTACAAAGAAAAAACATTTTGAAATACCATTAAGGCTCGTATTCTCTCGCTTTCGTGGGGAATAGCAGAACAACTATGTACGATTAAACAAATTTGTTAATAACTGTTATTTAATTAAACTACCCCGTTAGTGGCAGAAGAATTTTTAAACAACTAGGTTATTTTTTAAATGACTTTATTATCTCTGCACAAGATGAAGAAAAAACACTTACACGAACAGAAACCCCCGGACAAAGGAACTTTTAACCTTCCAGTGTTCGGGGGGCAGCTCATTGATATATCTCTGTCTACTTCTCTTCCTTATTTATTTCTAACTCTCCGGTATTGGTATAGTCGTATTCCGACCTGTCTACGGGTGTAAAGTTTGGCGGTGAATAAAATCTAAGCAAATCACCATTTACAACTCGGTCTGAAAGCTCTAGTTTGTACTCCGCCTCTTGCTGAAGTTCCTTAGCTTTTGAAAGCCGGGCTTCTTCTAATTTTTCTCCTGTAGATGAATTGTAAAACTTGCCGTTAATGGACGTAACGGCCGGACTAACGAAGTCGCCATTACGGAATGGGACCAGCGAATCGTGCTTATCGGATAATATATCTGTGCCGAATTGAATATATTCCTTTGAATCAATTCCAAGTAGATGGAGAAGTGTTGGAAGCAGATCAATTTGTCCGCTGTATTCGTGGTTGACTCCCCCTTGGATGCCAGGTGCGTGAATGAATAAAGGTACTCTTTGTAATCCCGTACTTTCAAAAGGGGTTATCTCTTTTCCTAACACCTGCTTCATCGCCTTATTATGATTTTCAGAAATGCCATAATGATCGCCGTACATAACGATCACCGTGTTATCATACAAGCCTGATTCTTTTAGAGCCGTAAAGAATTGCCTTAACGCTTCATCTGCATATCGGGCCGTTTGAAAATAACGGTCAACAGATTTATCACCGGTTGTATGAGGCGCAATCGTTGTCTCCTCATCCGCTATCGTAAACGGATAATGATGACTTACTGTGATAAATTTCGTGTAAAATGGCTGCGGCAATGATTTTAACAAAGGCATTGACTGCTCAAAAAATGGCTTGTCCATTAAGCCGTAATCCGCTAAATCTTTCGGATTCATTTCATAGTAGCTGGAATCAAAAAATCGATCGTAACCAAGTGATTTATAAATCTCGTTACGGTTCCAAAAGCTTCCCGAATTTCCATGGAATACAGCCGAAGTATAATCATACCGATCTAAAATAGCTGGAGCTGCCTGATATGTGTTTAACCCTTTGGTAGTAAAGGCTGCCCCTTGCGGCAGACCGTATAAAGAGTTTTCAATCATAAATTCTGCATCCGCCGTTTTTCCTTGGGCTGTTTGGTGGAAAAAGTTATCAAAATAAAGGGTGTTTTTATCCCTTGTTAACGAATTTAAAAATGGTGTCACTTCTTCCCCGTGTAATTTATAATCAATTAAAAAGTTTTGAATGGACTCAAGGTGCAAATAGACGACATTCATGCCTTTAGCTGCACCGAAGTATTTCGGATTTGGTTCTGCATAATTTGTTTTTACATAATTGTTCACTTCTGTGATGTCATCACTATCTGCCAGTACCCTTTGTGCAGAGGCCCTTGTGCTTTGAACAGCATCGTAAATGGTGTAATTATACATCCCTAAATACTTTACGATATATTTACGATCAAATCCCCTTGTCAATAATTCAGGGCGATCGGCCTCTGCTAATGCTAAGTTAACACCTGAAATTCCCATACCTAACAATAGGACTGTGCTTGCTTTCAAGCGATTCGTATCTTTCATTTCGATCTTCACAAACTTCAAGGCCAGCAGTCCTGCCAAAAGGACAAGATCAATGAAAAATAAAAAGTCATATGGTTTTAAAAGATACACTATACTTGTGCTTACATCGCCTAAGTTTTCCGTTTGGGTTAACGTCGGCAACGTGACAAAGTCATTGAATGACCGGTAATACAAAACATTAGCAAACACCAGGATGGACAAGAGTGTATCTATGATTAATAGGGCTATATACTTTCTTCTTCCTTTAAAAAAGAACGCCAACCCTAAAAACAGTAAAGACGAGCCTAAAGGGTTCAGAAACAGCAGAAACTTCTGTACAGAATTATCTATTCCTAATTCAAATTGTGTTAATTGGACAACATAGGTTTTCACCCATAGAAGAACGGCTGCTATAATAAAAAAGCCAATAAATTTGTTCGAAAATCCTTGCACCTTTTGAAACACATTATTCATTCTTGTAAACCTACTTTCTAGCAAACTTCTTTTCTAAAACTATTAATCTAGTGGTACTTTCTTTGGACTATCTAAAGTTGAGATTCTTGACTTTAAGCAAAGTGATGAAGGTCTATCACTTCTCTACCGTACACTGTTTATATGTCCGCCGTGTGTCCAAGTGAACAAATTAAGCAAGATGCTACTAATAACCTAGAGGTCCAATACTGCACTCCTGTCAGTACGGAAGATTATGACAATGCGGAGGAGCATATGGCACGTACAGAATGAATGGCAAAGAACATACTTCCCCTCTTCTTTATAGGACGACACTAAGTAACCCCTCCTTTATTATGAGGAGGGGTGTTATCAGAATGGATCTGGCAATAATATAATCGTGTGAACAAATTACTTGATCCCTTCACTGCCGCTTGTTTCGGCTTCAATCACTCAAAGCTATTCCAATGAAATTTCCTGGTTCTGTTTATTAAAGAAATGGAAACCTGCATATGTTTCTTCTTTTATTTCTTTAGGCAATTTAGTAGCCATAATAAAATATGGCTCATGAGGCACTTTAATTTTATAATCAAACGAAACATTTTGTAATTCCACTTTTATAGAAGCGACCTTATCATTATTAATCCGCCCCATAACTACTCCATACTGACCTTCACTTGTTTCAATTCCTTCATAAGCTAAGCCACTGTTGATAGTACCACTGTAAAGAATACGAAGATTTCTATTGAGGCCTTCTTCTAAAATAGCCTTATGTAAGTTCGAATCAACTTTGTAAAGAGCAACATGTATACTCGATTCTCCCAGATGTACGGCTTGTACCAATGTAAGTTTCACATTAGAACGGCCAGAAGTTTGGTTTTCCCACTTTGCCAAATACGCTTGGATGTCGTCGTTATTATTTTTAATAGGGTATCTCATCATGTAAGACATGATTGAAATAAGTACGGCTGCTAACATAACAATAATAATTAAAGCTTTTTGTTTAGAAATTACAATCCCCTCTTTGATTAATATAAGCTCCGTTATTGGTATAGGAAAGGACCTTCATTAGAAGATCCTTTTTGCTGCTTATTCACTTAAAGCGTTCATTTACCGATTATAAAATCCTTAAGGCAGCTGCCTTTTCTCAGAAAGTAAAGTTTTGAAAAAGTGAAATAGTAATAATTAATGTTGATAAAGTACCGAAAGATGTTAGAGTAATGATTTTCCGGTTATTCTGCTCTTTTAAAGGTTTAATGAGTTCATAAATCGCTGCAATCCATATAAATGCGAATACTATGCTAATAATGATTATGGACATATTTCACATACCCTTTCTCATAGTTTTTTATAGCTTAGCATTAAAGTGATTGTTCCACAACTCAGCTCTTTAGATGGATAAAACCTCTAAGCATTAAGTAAATCACCCGTACACTCTTAGTAACAACTTTTTTGCCTTTATGCCGTCATTTGAAAATGGCGCTGGCCGGATGATCACCGGTTTAATAGTTTTTTACAGGCTTAATTGTGGAAAAATCAAGAAAAAAATCTTCCATAAATGTAATGACAAAACATACAAAGAAACGAGAGCTCTTGCATGTTTTTACTTGCCTTAGCGCTTCAAATTTCCGCTTCGGAGATTATAAACTTATAGATGTAAAAAACACCCTTATTCTTCCCATAGAAGAATAAGGGTGTTTTGGAAGAAAACTATATGTATGACGGAGAAGGAGGGATTTGAACCCTCGCGCCGCTTACGCGACCTACACCCTTAGCAGGGGCGCCTCT
The DNA here is from genome assembly GCF_045370945.1 of Pseudobacillus sp. 179-B 2D1 NHS. Lineage (NCBI taxonomy): Bacteria > Bacillati > Bacillota > Bacilli > Caryophanales > Bacillaceae > Pseudobacillus > Pseudobacillus sp. 179-B 2D1 NHS. The sequence continues at coordinate 9 of NZ_JBIQDP010000051.1, read as the reverse complement.
TCAGCCTCT
>NZ_JBIQDP010000050.1:0-11905 GCF_045370945.1 Pseudobacillus sp. 179-B 2D1 NHS | reverse complement strand
GAAAAACACCTCCAAGTTATTTTCGAGTATCCCATACTCGTTTTCAACTTAAAGGTGTTTTTTATTTGTCTCACTTTCTGGGGTCAGTCCAGAATGCTCGGGGCTTTATGATATTAAGGACGAATGTTTGTCACTGTGTGATCTGAATGGAGAGTGAAAGCTTGAGTGAAGCTGCCATTTACCGCTGAATTGATCGCTCCATCATCCATGGGAATGGATACATAAATACGGTAATTTCCTGGAGAAAGGGCAGAGAGATCTACATTTGTGCTGCTGGCTAACTCATAAAGATCAAATTTTGGTCCTGCACGATGCACCCAGGTATTAAGGGAACCTTGTTTAACGATCATGCCATCACTTTTTTTAATTGCAAAAGTGGGAGTATGCTTAACTGTAAAGTCAGCCATCTTAGGTGAATTCCCTCCGACAAAAAGAGTTGTACGGAAAGTGTTCTTGGCAAGGGAGGAATAAGAAGTCATCACACCGACATTCTCTCTGACCTCTGCCTTCGCAGCAATAGATGAATTTGAATAATTGATTACAGTGACACCGCTTAATATAAGTATAAAAGCAAAAAGAACTTTTCTGATTTGATCCATGGTTCCCCTCCTGTAAATATAATTATCCTATCAGGTTCACTATACCCCTCTTAAATATCGATTAAAACGAAATCAGGGAAATATAATTATTTTTAATCGATGAAAATGAAAAGAAATAACCGCTATTTTTTAGGCGCAATCGTTAAAAATCCGTGGAGGAAACTTTGTTAGTAAGGAGGGTGATTCGATATATTTTTATATTTTATTGCTTGTTTTTTCAGAAATCTTCCTTATAAGCGATATTGATTACAGGTACCCATTCTTCTTGAGAGGAAGACGCGTCAGCGCTGTTCTTGGAGTAGGGGAAGCCTGTTTTAAAAAGAAGAATCAGAAGCAGTTTATAGTTTCATAAAAAGCAGGATGGTTCTCTATGAGGGTTTATGTACCATTACTGAGCAGCATGGGAAAGGCTTGGTTAAGTACCCTCTGCTTAGAAAGCAGGGGTACTATCTATGGCTTTTATCGCTGTTGATTGATCCACCAGTCGATGTGATCCAAATCAAACATGAGAATACTGCCAAATGGCCTAAGGTGAGGCAGTTCTCTTTTTAAGATGAGATCATTAATTTTATCTTCAGTTATTGGAAAATTCACTGAAGACAAATAAGCGATTAAGTTTTCGATGCCATAAACTTTTCTCATTTCATCACCTCCCACCGGGTCTTCCTTGTTTGAATAAAAAAGAAAACTCAGTGCCAGGTATTAGAATGAAAAAACTTAGTCATTTTATACCCGTTTCTCTTTAATTTACACATTGGAAAAAGAATGGTATACGATACTCTGCCCGTGTTCTCGCACAAATAATGGGTTTGTTGCTGAAACAGATTTTTATCTATTCTTTTAATGTACTTCTATTGAAGTCTTTAATTAGACTACATATGAAACGTAAGGGAAATGTGATGGGAAGAAAAGCTATTGTGCTGTCACTGATCCAGCAGAGGGTGATATGAATTGTGGAAAGAAGGCTAAAAAAAAGAGTGCTGTCTTAGGATTCATTACTTCTACGAGAGCTGATTCATAAAAAATCTTTACTAGTTTTTTGCGAGGGGGTTTTGGAATGTCTGAAGTTGTTTTATCAGGTGTAGAAAATAAAGTCTTACACCCCAGGTAGATAAGATAAGCGGCGCCTAAGTATTTAACGATATTAAAGGCTGTTGCTGATGTCATAAGAATGGCAGAAACTCCAATTGCTCCTGCTAAAACGTGAATAGAACCACCAAGAGACACACCAACAACTGATACCAAGCCCGCTTTCTTTCCTTGATCTATACTTCTTCCCATAATATAGAGTACAGCTGGTCCAGGTAGTATTAATAATGTAGCAGCAGCGATGACAAATAGCCAAATAGTTGAAAACTCCATAAAATGCAACTCCTTATTGTATTTTGTGTAGGATTTAATTAAACATCTCCTTGGTTAGCTTAACTTCTTCGTAAACATAAACGGTTACACAATTTCACGTTGGCACCTGAAAATAAAAGGTGATAAACCCCATTTTTACTTTTAGGAGTGCCCACAGCAAACCACAAATGAACAGTGGTAAGAATACTTTTATGTTGAAATCCCAATCTTTTAGTAAGATAAATAAACAATTGAGATTTCATTATTTAAAAACTACGCCCCTCTTGTTGAATAAGAGCTATAGCCTAGAGGGGCTTTAACTTGTACTAAAAATAATGGCATAAATCCTTATTTTAACCATCTGCATAAAGTTTTGGTGTTGGCTGTCCTATGAGCAAATCAAAGAAAACAAGCCGTAATAATTAGGCCAATCATTTAAATAACCCTTTCCGCTGCTCACGCATCCACTGAGCGACCTGGACGTCCTCTTGTTCATTTGATTTTTCAAGCTCGCCAACAATCGTTTTGTAATCGGTGTCATTACGATTCTGACTCATTTTGGCTGCAGCTTGAATAGAGGTGATTTCAATTTCAAAACCAACGATTCCTTTCATTTCACTCTTGAGCAGCTCTGGATCAAACGTCTCCCAGGTCCGACCATTTTCTCGGGGAGACTCATAGTGTTTAAGCATAGTATCCAAAGCTGATTCCAGCTCTTCTCCAGTGATTACACGTGCTGTTCCATACGCATGTACAGCTAAATAGTCCCATGTAGGGACCTCTTCGCACTGATACCAACTGGATGAAATGTAAGCGTGCGGTCCTTGGAAAATGAGTAACACATCACTATTATTGTCTAAAGTTTTTTTCTGCTTGTTTCCGTATGCAATGTGCCCAGTCGCGTAGAGTTTCCCTTCATCTTCTCGAATTTCTAAAGGAATATGCGTAGCCAAGGGCCGGTGTTCATCAACAGTAACCAATAACGCAAACGGATTAGATTTCATCATTTGAACGGCTTCTTCATGATCCATACGATAATATTTAGGAATGTACACCATAATCATCCTTTCCACTTATACTTGAATTTTAAAAAATATAAATACCCGGCAAAAAAATAATATTACACAAACTGACATGAAAAAAGGTACAATAATAAACAAATATACATGTCAGAGGGAAAGGTAAATGAAAAATATTATTTTTACTTTTAAGGAAGACACACCTAAATACAAACAGATCTACGAACAATTTAAATTATTTATTGAGCAAGGAGATATACGAACGAATGAGCAACTACCTACTATCCGTCAACTGGCAGACTCCCTTCAAGTAAGCCGCAATACTACATTAATGGCTTATGATCAACTTGTAGCTGAAGGTTATATTCGCGGAGAAGGGAGAAAAGGTTATTTTGTAAATGAATTAGAGCCCGCTTTATTTCAACAGGAGGCAATCTCTCGTAATAGAAAGCAAACAGAATCGACAGCAGCTGTTCTTGTTAATTTCCGAGCAGATGCGGTAGATCAAACACATTTCCCTTTAAAAGTCTGGAGAAGAATAGCTAACCAAGCATTAACATTACAAGAGAGCTTCCAATACGGAGATCCTTTTGGCGAGGTATGTCTGCGAGAACAAATTGCCGCGTATGTGTTTCAATCAAGGGGAGTAAAAGCAGAGGCAAATGAGATTATTATCGGCAGCAGTACCCAGCAAATGCTTATATACCTTGGGCATATACTGAAAGATGATTTCCAAAGTGTGATCGTAGAGGATCCTGGATATGATGGCGCCAGGGAAGCTTTTCAATTTCACCGTCTTCACTTTGAAACTTTGCCGGTTTATGAAGCAGGGGTTGATTTTTCTCAGTTAGAACAGATGCAATCCCGGCTAATTTATGTAACCCCGTCCCATCAAAGTCCGATTGGAGTAAGCATGTCGATTCAACAGCGGCAAATGCTTATTCACTGGGCTAACGAGGTACAGGGATACATTATTGAAGACGATTATGATAGTGAATTTCGTTATACGCAACGGCCATTTCCTGCCCTTGCTTCGATTGATGCTCAAAGAGTCGTTTATCTGGGGAATTTTTCGAAGTGCTTTCTTCCAGGCATTCGTTTAAGTTATATGGTGTTGCCTCAGCCGCTATTAGATCGTTATAAAGATCGCTTCCGTCATTTTGAGAGTACTACGTCCCTTCTTAATCAGCTCACAATGGCTAAATTTATGGAAGAAGGAGAATGGAGTCGCCACGTTAAGCGAATGCGTCTTGTTTATAAAAGAAAAATGCTGCACTTAGTTTCTGAATTAAGAAAGCAATTCGGTCAAAATATTTCTATTATCGGCGAGCAGTCTGGCTTATACTTATTGGTCAAGGTACACATAGGGCGTTCAGAAGAATGGCTGATCAGACAGGCTTTTTCCCATGGAGTTAAAGTCCAGCCGACCTCACTGTATGTTGTTAACAATCATCCTGATCAGCCGATTGTTAAGCTTGGTTTTAGCAGCCTTTCTTATGAGGAAATCCAACTCGGTGTGTCCCTCTTGAAAAAGGCCTGGTCATAAATATAGCAAGGAGGTTTAAAGCTTTCATACGTTTTTAAGATTATCATTTGAAAGAGTGTAAAGAAGTTCTGGACATGCACCCCGATAGACTGTTCTCTGTTGAAAAGATGGTTGTTAGCGAGATGCCGTCAACAGCTATCCGAGCTGATATGAATGGTTCAGGAATCGGTCCAATCGTAATGTCTTATCTTTATGTATGTCGTTACTTTTCTCTTCCGGTTGGTTTTAGAGCAGATTAACAAAAAACTTGCCTGTAATAAAAGGATTTTTACATTCCATATGGAAATAAAAATCATATTGGAAAAAGGGGATGGTTTTGTTGTTATTAAAAGATATAAGAAAATTTGAAGATTTGGATGATTTTATATTCGAACATAAGGTGGACATTCGCTGTAAGGAGAGCGGCCTCTGTGTCACTTTAATCGAGCCGACCGAGGAGGAAGAAGGGGTAATTGCTCTTATACTAAGTGACGGATCGCAGATGGAATTGCCGGTTGATCGTTTAGATGACTATTTAGAAGTTGTGCCTCTAGAAAAGTAAGCGCTATCGTATTCTATAACGGAAGCATTAAATTAGAATAATTGATTGTGGAAAGGTCTTCTTAGAGGGTGAAAATTTTTAGTATCAAAAAATAAAATCCGGCTGACAGATGGTGGATGTAAAAGAGTGACCTGATCATCCATGATTCTGTACGCAAGCCAGCAAAATAGTATATGATTAAGTCAATTATTCGAAAGTGAGCTGAAAAACATGCTATGGTCTCCGCTGTTTGAAAATGATGTACCTGCTATTCTTCTTCCTTAACGGCAGAAGATGGCATCTCCGTTAAGGACAACCATTGTCTAAACAAAACGGAGGGTACAAAATGAGAAATACGTTACTGGGTTCTTTGTATTTAGCACTCGCTGCAAGTATTTGGGGCGGGATGTATGTGGTAGTCAAGTTTGTGGTTGAGATTGTGCCGCCACTTGAATTAGTATGGTTACGTTATGTGATTGCCATTGTGGCACTGCTGATAATTAGTGTGGTTAAAAAACAATCGTGGCGGATTAAAAAAAGAGATTGGCTACTAATCTTTGTTATCGGCCTTGTTGGAAACACGATTTCTATCGTAACCCAAGAAGTTGGCACGATGCTTTCCACCGCGCAAATGGGGGCGATTATTACCTCGACGACCCCAGCGTTTATGGTGTTATTTGCGCGTCTTATTTTAAAAGAAACCGTTACATTAAAAAAAGCTGCATCTATTATTCTGGCAACGATCGGCGTTTACATTATTATTGGCAACGCCCAGATTGATTCTTCTCAACAGCTCGGCGGTTTATCCTTACTTGCAGCAGCGCTGACATGGGCGCTGATGTCTGTTCTAATTAAACGTGTACCGGAACAGTATTCCCAAATTGTCGTAACGGGCTATGCTATTCTTGTAGCGATTGTTTTGCTGACGCCTTTTACAGTCAGCAGGCTAGCAGCACTTGATTTTCAGGCCATGATGCATCCAGCGGTTTGGGGCAGTCTATTATATTTAGGCGTGATCTCAACAGCCTGTGGTTTTTTACTATGGAATCGTGGGTTGCAAATGCTTAATGCTTCAAGCGGCGGATTATTTTTCTTTTTCCAGCCGATAGCTGGTACTTTTCTAGGATGGCTGCTATTAGGTGAACAAGTTGGATGGTCTTTCTGGATTGGTACTCTACTGATCTTTGCCGGTGTGTTATTAGTTGTTCGAGAAAAATAAATAGTAAAAAAGCTGATGGGTATCATTCACCGATCAGCTTTTTTTATTGGCGGGTTTTCTCTGTCTGAGGACAGCCCATTGGTCATCTGCTGCGTCTGTGAAAATTGTTAATTAAACAATAAGGGAAGGAGGCAGGATATTATGGGATATCCAGTATAGTGATCATAAGGACAGCTAAAGAATGACAAAGAATGATTGGTGCAGAACAGCAGCTTTCAGAGGCAAATGCTTATTCTAAAGAGGAATGTCTGCATGTAGCTTTGTTGCCAGCAGCTCCTTCCAAGGAAAATAGTGATAAGTTATTATATTATAATAATGAAAAAGTGCGCTGTGTTATAAATGGGAGAGAGGTCTATCTCTTATTCTATGAGAGTAGCCGAACCTCCAAACGTGGTACTCATCTGAAAAATTGCAGGTTTCAGCAACTGTCCGCAATGGGCATACCCTCAATAAGCTTTCAAGCATAGGAGAAGCATTCAGCTAAAAAAGAAATGGATAATAAGTATAAAAGTTTTATATTTACTTTTTATAGTTCCTACTCCTATTAAGCCGTCCATTGCAAATAGGCAACGAAGCATACTCGGCATCGTCAAAACCTCTTGTGAAAATTGTATTTATATTCAAATATGCAGAATCCATTTTGGTTTGTCTATTTCTATAATGGATTCTTTTTTTGTTGTGATCCCAATTACATAGGGATTTTGATCAATCTTTGGTTTAAATGTATAAAATCAATGAGACGAAGAGGTTTTTTTATTGAATAATTATTATGATTGTTTTTTAAATAAAACTTGGTTGATAGTTAAGAAAATACTTGCAATTCTGTTTATATGGATTATACTAACTAATAATAGTTAGGTGACGAGGAGGTTGGCTAAATCATTGTCTACAAGAGAAAAATTAAAAGAGGCTGCGGCAAATTTGTTTGCTGATCAGGGATATGAGGGAACGTCCCTAAAAGAAATTGCTCATGCAGTAGGGATTAAGACGCCCTCTATTTACGCTTTTTATGAAGGAAAAGAAGATTTGCTTTTAAACGTTTATCAGGACATTTTAGAAGATCATTACGATCATTTGCAAAAAAGCTTGGAGCAAGCAAGAAATGGATCGGCAAAAGAGAGGTTGTATGGCCTGTTATTAACAGCAGTAAATTATCATTTAACTGAAACTGGCAAAACAAAGTTATTTAGAAGATTAATGTTGTTTCCTCCACCATTTTTATACAAACAAATAACAGAAAATTTCAACAAAATTGAACAGATGGAAAGTGAATTGTTGAGAGAAATTTTTGAAGAAGGAATAAGAAATCAGGAGGTTCAACCTAGAAAGGTTGAGGATATGGTGACATCCTTCTTGTGTGTAATGGATGGCGTGTTTCTGGAGATGCAGTATTATGACGAGCGAGAGTTTTCACGGCGACTTGAGATTATATGGGAGCAATACTGGCTTGGGATAAAGCAATAAATAGCAATTTTATTTAAAGAGGGGTGAAAAATATGGAAAATGCAAATAGCAATGATTTTGAACGGGAGCCGGTGCCGAGAGAACTTCGCAAAGGATGGATATCGATCAGCAGCGTCTGGATAGCGATAGGCATTGATTTATCAGCAGTGTTACTTGGTGCGGAGCTGGGGGCGGGCATGTCCTTAAGCCAGGCATTGTTGGCAGTGTTTCTCGGTTCTCTTTTTCTCGGTTTGCTCGGTGCGTTTTGCGCATATGTAGGAGCGGCCACAGGATTGTCGACAGCGATGATTTCTACATTTACTTTTGGGAGACAAGGGGCGAAGATCACTTCGCTTTGCCTGGCGGTTTCATCGCTCGGCTGGTTTGGTGTACAAGCAGGATTTTTTGCAGAAAATGCTCATGCTGCCTTGTCATCCATATTCGGTATGGATGTTTCTGTTAAGTTACTGGCATTTATTGGTGGATTGTTAATGATGTCAACTGCTATATATGGTTATCAAGCCATTGAGAAATTAAGCAAGTTTTCTGTCCCTCTCCTCATTCTTTTGATCTTTATCGCCCTGTTTTTCGTAATCGGCGAAAAAGGAACAAATGCCATGTTACAAACACAGAATACAGCGTTCAGCTTTGGAGCGGCTACGTCACTAGTTATTGGAATCTTTGTATTGGGGACTATTCTGGCTCCGGATATATCCCGTTGGGCAAGATCAAAGAAGGACGCTGTTTTATCAGCGTTTATCGGGTTCTTTGTAGGGAACAGCTTCATGCTTGTTATGGCGATTCTTTTGTCAAAAGCAATGAATACAAGTGATCTGATTACGATCTTCACTGTAGTCGGACTGGGCATGCCTGCGATCATAGTATTGACACTGGCGCAGTGGACAACGAATACGAATAATCTGTATTCATCATCACTTGGCCTTGCCGTGTTATTTCCTGGCATTCCAAAAAAATTGCTCACTTTGATAGCGGGAATAGTAGCCACTTTAGTAGCTGTTTTAGGGATATTTGATCAATTCGTTACGTTTCTTTCGATTGTCACTGTATTAATTGCACCGATTGGCGGGATCTATGCAGCTGAGTATTACTTTGTCAACAAGCAGCAATTTCGTTTCGATAATGAAAAGCGAGTTTCCTTTGTCGGCCGTTCATTCATTGTTTGGCTCTTGGCTTCTTCTGTAGCTTTCTTGACGACAGATGCTCCTGCAGGGTTGGGGATTTTCGACATAACTACCATCCCAGCACTCGATGGATTTTTACTGGCGCTGGCTGCTCAAGCCATCCTAGGAAAAGTGCTTTCTAAAACAGATGCAACAACAAAATTAGCAGAGGAGATACCTAAATGAAGAAGTTAACACAACAAATGATTGAACAAATTGCTATTGGTGCTGCTGTCCTCGGTACAGGTGGAGGAGGAGACCCTCATCTTGGCAAGCTAATGGCGATGCGGGCAATTGACAAATACGGACCAGTAGAAATTATCAGCATCGATCAATTAAAAGAGGGTGACTTAGTTGTTCCTGTTTCAATGATCGGAGCCCCTAGTGTGATGGTCGAAAAAATACCATCGGAAGAGCAGGTCATCGCAGCACTAGAAGCCATTGAGAAGCACTTTGATCAAAAAATACGAGCGGTCATGCCAATTGAAATAGGGGGAGGCAACTCCTTAATTCCTATTATTGCAGCCGCCAAGAAACGAGTACCGGTAGTAGACGCCGATGCAATGGGGCGTGCTTTCCCAGAAGCACAAATGGTCACGTTCCATTTAGACGGCCTAAAGCCGGACCCAGTTACAATGGCGGATGAAAGAGGAAATGTGGTCACTTTCTCTCCTATGAATGGAAAGTGGTCGGAGAAAATCGCTCGTGCTCTCACGATAGAGATGGGTGGAAATGCCTCGATGTGTGATTATGCGTTATACGGAAGAGATGTGGTTAAGAGTGCGATCCCTGGTACGTTAACATTAGCTGCTTCTATCGGCGAGATATTAATGGAGAAACATAGCGGTAACAAGACGGCCATTGATCTATTGATAGATAGACTGAGAGGATACTCTTTGATTACCGGCAAAATTACGTCAATTGAAAGAAAGATAGAGGGCGGTTTCACAAAGGGGATAGCGAGAGTAGCTGGAATAAATGAAGATCATTCCCGTGAAGTGACTTTGCATTTCCAAAATGAGCAGCTGCTTGTGACTGAGGAAGGCAATCCGTTAGCCATCACTCCGGATTTGATTTCAATTTTAGATCAGGAAACAGGCTATCCGATTACGACGGAATCATTGAAATATGGAGCCCGTGTCGTTGTTATTGCCTACCCTTGCCATGAGAAGTGGCGTACAGAAAAAGGGATTGCCACCGCAGGGCCTGGTTATTTTGGTTATGACGTAGCTTACAAGCCAGTTGAGGAGTTACATGCACGAGAGGTGATGAAGTAATGAGCTATCGAATTGGAATAGATGTCGGCGGAACAAATACAGATGCCGTTCTTATTGATGAAAATATGCAAGTGATCGCGAAATACAAGTCTGCAACTTCTGCAAATATTATGTCAGGCATTCATGACAGTATCGCTCGTATATTAGCAGAATCGGGTGTAGATAAAAAGCACGTTACACATGCAATGCTGGGCACTACCCATTGTACAAATGCAATCGTAGAAAGAAAAAACTTGAATCGGGTAGGGGTAATTCGGATTGGTTATCCTGCCACTACCTCGATCCCTCCGCTTTATAATTGGCCACAAGATTTGCTTGAGGCAATAGGAAACCATCAATATGTTGTTTCAGGGGGATATGAATTTAATGGAGATGAAATTGTCCCGATAGACGAGGAAGAAATTAGATCCATTGTAAATGAAATCAAAGAAGAAGTAGATGCGATCGCCGTCGTGGGAGTGTATTCACCGGTCCGCCCTGATCAAGAAGTAAGAGTCCAGGAAATTATAAAAGAAATCGTTCCGGATATGCATGTGTCCTTGTCTCATGAAATTGGAAGCATGGGCTTGCTGGAGCGTGAAAATGCCGCTACTTTAAATGCCGCCTTAATACAGGTCATTAAATTAGTAGTGAATGGATTTACTGCTGCCTTAACAGCAAATGGGCTGGACCCGGAGATTTTTCTTGGACAAAATGATGGGACACTAATGACAACTGACTATGCTCTTAGCTATCCAATCTTCACGATCGGTTGTGGACCGACGAACTCAATCCGCGGGGCCGTCTACTTATCCGGCATAGAAAACGCTATGATTCTCGATATTGGAGGAACCACTACAGATATTGGTGTAGTTAAAAACGGATTTCCAAGAGAATCGTCCGTAGCTATTGAAATTGGGGGCGTCCGTACGAATTTTAGAATGCCTGATATGTTATCTATCGGCATTGGTGGCGGAACAATTATCAGAAAGAATGAGACGGGTTATACAATTGGCCCCGACAGCGTAGGCCATGAAATAACGAAAAAGGGAATCATCTTCGGCGGCGATATCTTGACCGCGACTGACATCGCTTTCGGAGCTGGAATGGCGACCATAGATTTGCTCGACTTAAATGCGGATGCTTTAGATAAAACAGAATGCAAGGAAGCACATAAGCAAATTGTTCATGAGGTTGAGGTGGCTATTGATCGTATGAAGACGAACGCTGATGATGTTTCCATTATTCTTTCAGGTGGAGGCAGCATCCTGCTTCCTAGCTCTATAAAAGGAGCCAGGGAGGTTATAAAACCTGAACATTTTGAAGTGGCCAATGCCATTGGAGCAGCGATCGGCGATATTTCCGGAGAGGTCGAAAAAGTATACTCACTCAGTGAACAATCTTACGCAGAAGCCATTGAAGAAGCCAAAGAGCTTGCCATAGAACGGGCCATTAAAGCAAATGCAGATCCTAAGACAGTAAAAATTGTTTCAATTGAAGATATTCCGCTTGCTTATATGCCGGGAAATGCATTATTCATTAAGGTAAAAGCAGTTGGGCAGTTGCTGGTGAAAAAAGATGGCAAGCGGAGAAGCTCTCAATAGCCGCTATTCATGAAATGAAAAATTATTCTTCAGACATACTCTTTTTAACGTTGTCTCAGTTAGATGACAGTGTTGTAAATAAAGGACCTCATAAGGTCCTTTCAGTTTGTCGACAAAAGGGGTTCGGAATAGTCTTATTCCGAACCCCTTTTGATTTTTCGGTAGTTTTAAAGCCCT